>CALFVL010000051.1 GCA_937928425.1 uncultured Verrucomicrobiales bacterium | reverse complement strand
CCTTAGAAGAAAAGGGGTGGAACCCTGCGAGGGAGGCTGATCAATTGACCTTACTACGCCGGGCGAGTGTCGTTTTGACAGGACTAGCTCCCAGTGTGGATGACTTAGATGAGTTTTTAGCGGATCAGGATG
This sequence comes from uncultured Verrucomicrobiales bacterium, assembly GCA_937928425.1. Taxonomy (GTDB): domain Bacteria; phylum Verrucomicrobiota; class Verrucomicrobiia; order Verrucomicrobiales; family Akkermansiaceae; genus SW10. The sequence continues at coordinate 4,162 of CALFVL010000051.1, read as the reverse complement.
CTGGAGCTTATGAGCGCGCGGTTGACCGGATGCTGGCTTCACCGCACTTCGGTGAGCAGTGGGCGCGGCACTGGATGGATGTGGTGAGATACGGTGAGTCAAAGGCCTTCGAGTTCGACTACTGGATGCCGCACACGTGGCGGTATCGTGATTATTTGATCCGAGCGTTTAATGAGGATGTTCCTTTTGATCAATTTGTCAGGGAGGCTTTCGCGGGGGATCTTTTAAAGGAACCGAGGATTGATGAGGTGACGAGAAGGAATGAGTCTGTGATGGGGCCTGGTTTTCTCCATTTGGCGGATGGGCACCATGGGGTGACTGATTTACATGAAGATGAGGCGCGGGTGATGGATAGTATTATTAATGTGGTGGGAACGGCATTTCATGGCTTAACGATTTCATGTGCGCGCTGCCACGATCATAAATTTGATGCGATTACGGATGAAGATTATTATTCGCTGTACGGGATCTTTCGGAGTTCGCGACTCCACTATGCGAATGTTTTAGAAGCTGGGTGGAATGCTGAAAGAGAGGAGCCCTTACGCAGGGCGAATCAGGCTGTGTTGGAAGAGGTTCTGCGGGAGACGAGTTCTGATCTTAGTGGGGTTTTAGAAGAGGTGAAAAAATTGGCCGAGAAGGAGAGTTTAGTGGAGGCTTGGCAAAAAATCAGGCGTAAGGATGTGAAAGGGCTTAAGCGCTTACGAGAGGAGTTGAGACAGATTGCTTCCCCACAGGGGGCTAAGTGGTTCGAGGCGATTTATGTGGCGGAAGGGAGGCCAGAATTTACCGGGATGAGAAAGAAGATGGGGGTGGAAACCCGTGGGAAGAAAAAGTCTACGAATGCTCCAAGACGGTCTTGGACGGCGGCGGGGGTCGCTTTTAAGGAGCTTAAGAAAGGGCAGTTTATTCTCAATCCTGATGATGAAAGAGTGGTGGTCGGGGCAGGAGGGCAAGGGATGGTGGCAGGACATTTATCACCCCGCTTGGATGGGACGCTTAGGTCAGAGGATTTTATCTTAGATGGTTCTCCGGTGAAAATCTGGGCGAAGGGGCAGAGAGCAACAGTGAGTTTAGTGATTAGGAATCATGAGCTGGTGGGCTATGGCCCGACGACTCGTCCTCTCCGGCAAAGCGTGAACTCGAGCGCTTGGAAGCTAGTGAAATTCCCAACAAATCTCTGGAAGGGGGAAGTCGCTTACTTGCAAGTGCAGCATCAGGGTGAGAGTAAAAAGGCACTCGCTTCTCGAAGAGCTGAGATTGCAGTGCGCGATGATGCATGGGTTTTTCTGAGTGAAAAGATACCGGACTGGGATGAGGTATGGGAAAAGGAGGAGACGATCGAGGAGGTGGTGAGTGCTCTGCTAAGAGAAGCAAGCAGCCCGGCGGAGGTGGAGGTCTTAGGGGCGCTTTTCGCAGAAGGTTTAGTTCAGACTGAAAAAGCAAAACTCGGGAGACTGCAGGAGCTGAAAGGTCTGAGAGGGGAGGTGGCGAAACCAGAGTATGCGCGAACCTTAATCGATGGAACGAGTGCGGAAGAACGGGTTTATATCAGGGGGAATCATAAGCGACCTAGCACGAAGGAGAATCCGCGGGTGTTCTTAGCTGGGCTGGGCGGACAGCGGATTTCTGGACCGGGGAGTGGCCGCTTAGAGTGGGCTGATCATTTACTCGATGAGAAAAATCCTCTGACCGCAAGGGTGCGGGTGAATCGGATTTGGTCCCGTGTTTTTGGGAGGGGAATAGTGGCCTCGGTGGATGATTTCGGTAAGATGGGTGAGATGCCGAGTCACCCGGAGCTGCTAGATTTTTTAGCGAGGGACTTTATCAATGAGGGGTGGTCGATTAAGGCGATGATCCGAAAGATGCTTCTTTCAAGTACCTTTAGGATGAGTTCAGTCCCTTCCAGTGAAGCGGGTGAGCTGGATCCGGATAATAAGTTTCTTCAAAGAATGCCTGTGCGGCGGATGGCGGCCGAGTCTGTGCGAGATCATATTCTGGCTGCGAGTGGCGGATTAAACCGCCGCTTATTTGGGCCGAGTGTTTTGGTCTATATTAAGGATCAATCTCCAAGTGGTGCAAAGCCGGAGGATGGTCCTTTGGACGGAGATGGAAGGCGTTCAATTTACCTCGCAAGTCGGCGAAATTATCTTTCTTCTTTTTTACGGGCCTTTGATTCTCCGAATACCACTGAGCCGATCGGGAGAAGAAATGTGACGACGGTTCCAGCTCAGTCACTCGCTCTCTTGAATCATCCCTTCGTCCATCAACAGGCGAGAGAATGGAGCCAGAAGACGCTAAGAATTCAGGGAGACCACCGGGAACGATTGAAGGAGGTTCACCGCGAAGCCTTTTCTAGAGAGGCCAGTGAGGAGGAGCTAGAGTGGGGGCTGGAAGCTCTGGAAAAGCTAGGAGTGGCTGAAGAGCCTGAGGAGGCGTGGACTTCTCTTTGTCATCTTATTTTTAATAGAAAGGAATTTATCTATGTCTTTTAGTTTACCGGATTTATCGCGCCGTGATTTTATGCATCGAGGATCATTAGGATTCGGTTCTTTGGCTCTTGGTGGGATGCTTGATCAGGAGGCGAGGGGAGCAGCTCACTTTGCACCTAAGGCGAAGAATGTCATTTTTCTTTATATGGATGGAGGGGTGTCTCATGTGGATAGTTTTGACCCGAAGCCTCTATTGAAGAAGGAGAATGGGCAGAAGCCAAAGTTCGAGGTAGAGGCGACCGTTTTTAATAATAACGGGAATATTCTGGCTAGTCCTTGGGAGTTTAAAAATTACGGTGAAAGTGGAATTCCAGTGAGTGATCTTTTTCCACACATTGGCTCCTGTGCGGATGAGTTATGTGTGATGCGCTCGATGACTGCTTTTTCACCAAATCACCCGAATGCCAATTATTCATTGCACAGTGGGCTGATCCTTTCTGGTCGTCCGAGCATGGGAGCGTGGGCTTCTTACGGTTTAGGAAGTGCCAATGCGAATCTCCCCACTTATGTGGTGGTGCATGGGGGGCAGGTCCCAGTGGGTGGGATGCAAATGACGGGGGAGGGTTTTCTCCCTGCATCACATGGGCCGTCAGTGCTGCACCCCAAGGGGGTGGTTTTACAGAATATTAAGGCACAGGAGACGCGTGCCGGTTTACAGGAAGAGAAGTTAGCTCTTTTAAAGCAGATCGATGGGCGCCTTCAAGAGAAGCGGAGTGATTCCGCGCTGATTCGATCTGCAGTTAAAAATTATGAGATGGCTTACCGGATGCAAATCTCAGTTCCAGAAGTGACGGATGTTTCACAAGAGCCTGATTATATCAAAAAGATGTATGGGATGGAGTCTCATTTTGATAATACGCGGACTTATGGAGCTCAGTGTCTAATGGCTCGTCGCTTGGTCGAGCAGGGGGTCCGTTTCGTAGAGTTAACGGTGACTACGGGAAATGGGGATCGTTGGGATCAGCATGGTAAACTTAAGGCTGGGCATACTAAGAATGCACTCGCAGTTGATCAGCCGATTGGGGCTTTAATTAAAGATTTGAAAGCGCGTGGGCTATTGGACTCTACTCTCATTGTTTTCGCGGGGGAATTTGGGCGCACTCCATTTGCACAGGGTAAAGATGGCCGTGACCATAATCCGCAGGGCTTCAGCATCTGGATGGCTGGTGGCGGAGTGAAGGGGGGCACGGTCTATGGGGCGACGGATGAGTATGGCTATCGCGCAATCGAGAATAAGATGACGGTGCATGACCTCCATGCAAATATGCTCCATCTTATGGGGGTAGAGCACACGAAGCTGACCTACCGTTATGGTGGACGTGATGTCCGTCTCACCGATGTTCACGGTGAGATTATCCCAGAAATTTTAGCTTAGCCAGAGGGGATGGCTAAAAGGTCAGGCTCGGGCAAGCGTGGCGGCTTTATTGGACGTAGGAGAGAGAAGCTGCGGTGGCTTCGATCTTGTCACGATTGTCCATGAGCTCCTTGATGGGATCATACTTTCCAGAGAGGAGTGCATGGCGAGCAGATTCAGGCATCTCAACTGAGAAGTTTAGGTCTCCGGCTGTGACCTGCATTGCTTCCAGGTCGATCGTCACTTCGAGGTCAGGATCTTCTGAGCAGGCTAATTTGAGAGCGTCGATGTTTTTTTGGCAAGAGCTGACGCAGGGGAG
>CALFVL010000050.1 GCA_937928425.1 uncultured Verrucomicrobiales bacterium | reverse complement strand
TCAAAAAGCGGTGAATCAATCGCTTTGGCTCCCGGAAGATTGGGCTTCGCAGGATAGGTTTCAATGAGCTGATAAGCTGCCCAGGTGATTGAGTTACTCTTTCCTGATCCCGCAGAGTGTTGGATGAGATAGGTCTTCCCCACGCCCTTTTCAGTGCAGTCATCGATGAGCTTTCGCACCACGTCCATCTGATGGTAGCGAGGGAAAAAGAGCGTTCCTCCGGCGAGCTTGTTGTCCTTCTTTTCGAGGAGGACAAAGTGCTGGAGAATATTGGCAAGGCTACGAGGCTGGAGAACCTCATCCCAGAGATAGCTCGTCTTAAATCCGTGGGGATTGGGCGGGTTCCCTGCTCCGTGGTTGTGACCTTTGTTGAATGGCAGGAAGAACGTGCCGGCTCCAGCGAGCTTCGTGGTCATGAAGACCTCATCGGTATCGGCAGTGAAGTGCACGAGACAGCGAGCAAAGTTGAGAAGCGGCTGCTTGGGGTCTCGGTCGTATTTGTATTGCTTGATCCCCTGCACCCGTGCGCTTTGACCTGTCCACTTATTCTTGAGTTCGATGGTGGCTAGGGGGATTCCGTTGAGGAAGACCACCATGTCGATCTCCTCGCCCGTCTTATCGAGGTTGTAGCGGACTTGGCGGGTGATACTGAACTCGTTGCTTTTGAAACGCTCTTTGATGGTCTCGCTGCTGCTCGCGAGCGGGATTTCGTAGAAAAAAGTAAGCTGGGCATCTTCAATCGCGAGGCCCTTGCGGAGGACATCGAGCACCCCATATTTCTTCACCCGCTTATCGAACTGCGAAAGGATCTTGAGCTTCCAATCTGAGCTGCGTTTGAGCTTCTCCAATTCCTCCGCTTGTGTCGTTTCGAGAAAGTGCCAAAAATGCGCGGTATCGAGCGCGTATTTTGCATCGAAGTTTTCAGAGAAGCCAATCTGGAAGACGGGGTCATTTCCAAAGTTCGCCTTAGGTTCGGCCACGATACTGCCCATCGCTTTGATCTCTTCAAGAGAGGTGCCTGTGAGAGTTTTCTCGATAGCGGCTTCGAGAGCTTGTTCGTTCGTTTTGCTGGGCATAATTTTAACCGGTTAAATATTTACGATAATCTTCAGCACTTGATTTCCCTTATTCAGATTTAGACTTCCCTAACGTGGTCTGAGGTGAGGGCTAAATCCATTAAAACCCTCGTTTAACAGGCTATTTGGGCGTTTCCCTTATTCCTGATGCAATTTCCCTTATTTTTCAGAAAATCGGTAAATTGCGTTTCGATCTCGCTCTTTTTCACTCATCCTTTCTAAAATAGACTTGTCACAGAGAAGTTGGAGATGAGTTCGGGCGGTTTTCTCAGTCACATTCAGCACCTCTGCTGCTTCAGAGACCGTTGTTTCGTACTTCACAATGAGGTAACGAATGAGCTTCTGCGTCGTCTCGTGTAGCTCTTTCCATATAGATTCAATACGGCGGTGAATCTCAAACAAGACGGTTTCTTTCTGTTTGGTCACATTGTTCTTTAAGGTCAGAAAGACCGTCTGATTGTGCTCTTGGTAAACAGGATCAGCGAGCATTGAGGCCGCCATAGCTCCGTAAATGCGCGGCACGCCCTCGTTCAGTTCACGCACATAGCCCATTTCTGCTAGGACTCTGGCGATTCGCGGGTTTCTCGAAAACCTTTCCTCTCGGATATTCTCGACCGTAACTTGGGAGGGTAAAGGCCCACTATTTGAGATCTCTAAGCGGTCATCATAGTGCTTCAGCACAACCTCATTCCCGTGCACATTATAGGAGCGGTGGCAGACGGCATTCACGATGCCCTCCAGCCATGCCTCTTCTGGGAATTCCTGAATTTTCTCGAATCTCCCCGTCTGCATATTGAGATAGAAATAATCGCGAAAACTTGCTCTGAGAAACGCTTTGAGCCTCTCTATGAGTCGAGGCAAGCACTCCTCAAACCGCTCATCCTTAATCACATTATAGGAGCCCCCTGACAACTGATGTTCTCCGTCGTAGCGGACATAACGCACGGAAGCATTTGGGATGTATTGTGAAGGAGTCATCGCGAAGAGCAGAATTCCAGCATTATTGTAGATGATATTGTCGCCTTCACGCTTTGCTAAAACTCGCTTTAAGGCGAGTTGTTCAAAACTCCCCTCAAACTTCATCCGCTCTTTGTAGTGTTCACAAATCTTCTGATCCAAATCGTCGGCATGAAAATCAGGACGAGCCTCCTCTTCAAATTGTCGAATATGCCGATCATACTCAAGGGCTGTCACCTCAGAGCGGTTGAGTCTTTTATTCCTGTCTGCTATACGTCGAAAGACTTCTTCAGTATCCTTCTTCGTGAAGACTCGCTCACATTCAGATTCCATGTGATAAAGAAAAATGAGGGCCCCCTCATCCAGCGTGATCTCTTCCACCTCGACCCGTGCGGGTGGCGCGATGTGATCATGCACAATGCTGCGAAAATTATTCAAGCTGACTTCATCAAGCTGATTCAGATCCTCCACTTCACCCTCATCCGAAAGCCCTAAAACCAAAGTTCCTCCATCCGCATTCAGAAAACCGATCAGCTCTTGGGCCAATTTTTTGACCGTTACAGCTCTCCCTTTTCTTTCTAGATACTGGTTCTCAGGCA
>CALFVL010000049.1 GCA_937928425.1 uncultured Verrucomicrobiales bacterium | reverse complement strand
TTGGGTTTGATGACGGCGGGGCAGTAGGGATTTTTCCCTTTATTACGAAAGTAGTAGTCTTGGTGTTCTTCTTTGGCTTTATAGAAGACGCTGGCTTCTTTGATTTTGGTGGTGATAGGTTTTTTAAAGTCGGCTTGGGCGGCTTTTTTTGAGGCGGTGGCGATGTTGTGTTGTTCTTCACTGTGGGTGAAGATGTGGCTCGTGTAGCGCTCGCCGATATCGGCTCCTTGTCCGCGAGGGTTGGTGGGATCGTGGGCTTTCCAGAACCAGTCGAGAAGACGACTGGTGGAGATGATGCTGGGGTCGTAGACGACTTGGATGACCTCGATGTGGCCACTGAATCCCGCCGTGACTTCGTCATAGCTGGGGTCTGGAATGTGGCCGCCCATGAAGCCGGAGGTGGATGAGATGACGCCCTCGAGCTGTTGGAAGACGGCTTCAACACACCAGTAGCATCCTCCGCCGAGGGTGATCACCTCGTGCTTGTCTTCGTCTTTAGGGAGGTCGTCTTTTATGCTGCCTTGTTTAGGTCCAGACTCACAGGATGAGATGAAGGCGGCGAGAAGGAGAAGCAGGCTGAAGAGGATTTTTTTCATGGTTTTAAGGTAATGGGACTATGTTTTTTTGCGAGCATGGCTTTTGTCTTCTTTTGAGTTGGACTGATTGAGAGAGGAGGATGGGTTAGGGTGAGTTGTTGAGAAGAAACTTTGTTTCTGCGGTTGCGACTCAGGGTGGGAAGAAGTATGTCCCGAACATGAACCTTCTAGAGGATGATTCAGCAGTGATGTCAAAGGCGCGGGAACTTTGTGAAACGATCGCAAACGATTCCGATTATAAGGGGCTCTTGGCACAGGTGGAGAGCTTCCTGAATGATGACGAGGCTCGCTTGACTTATCAGTCGGTGCAGGAGCGGGGACAGGAGCTGAATCAGAAGCAGCAATCAGGCCTAGAGTTGGCGCAGTCGGAGATATCGGAGTTCGAGGGGGCGCGGAGTGCTCTTTTGGCGAATCCGGTGGCTTCTTCTTTTTTACAGGCACAGCAAAGTTTAGAGGCGCTGCAAATGGGGGTGAGTCGAATGGTTGGGATGACTTTAGAGTTAGGCCGAGTGCCGACTCCAGAAGATATTGCGCAGGCTTCTGGGGGTGGTTGTTGTGGAGGTGGCGGTGCTGAAGGTGGCGGCGGTGGATGAGGCTGCTAGTCTCTATCACGGCAGTTTGCCGGATGATTATTTTAAGTGTCAGGAGGGCGGTCTTTAGGCCGCCTTTCTTTTTTCTTTTTCAGAGACTTCTTATTGGTGCTTAGAGTTTCTTTTTTTCTTGGGGAGTATGGACTTGAGGACGGTGGAGGGAAGTTCTGAGGCGTTTTGGGAAGCCCACGCGATGGCAGCGGTGGGGTCTTGTGTTTTCCAGTGATTGAGAACTTTTTGATACTGTTGCTCTTGGTCCTGGCTGCGGGAGAGGGTGGGGACGTGTTGAAGCGCGATTTGGGGAGAATGGGGGGTGGCTTCGTGAAGGAAGCGAAGGCGGGCAGGGTCTAGGTCTGGGGTGTCGCCGAGTTTTAAGAGCCACTGGGCGGCGCTGGCAGGGTCTTGTCTGGTGAGGTGCTTGGTGACGCCCTTTGCGGCCTCTGCGAGGCTGTCTGGAGGAAGGGTCTCGGTCCAGGCAATGGCGGCATCGAGGTCTTGCTCAGCATAAATTTCAGAGACGATTTGAGAGGCTTCACGGCGGGTGCGGGCTGAGGTCATCTCGCTGATCCATTGGCTGGCTGCTGCGGGGTCTCGCTGAGCGAGGGAGTGCGCGAGTTGTTTCGCGCTGTCTTGCTGGAGCTTGGGTTCTTTGATTTTTTCAAGCCACTGACCTGCGAATTCACTGCCTCGTAGGACGACTTCAGGAAGGATGCTGCGGACGGCTTGTTTCTTAGTGTGCCCGGTGGTGAGGGTGGAGAGGGTGTGGAGTGCGCCTTCTGGATCGTTCCGGGCGATGCCTGCGATGAGGCCTACGATCCAGTCATTCACCTTGCCATGATCTTGGAGTCCATTGATGGTGTGGGTGGCGGCTTCGGGGTGCTCGGCAGCCCATGCGGAGGCGGCGAGTTTACGCGTCCAACCATCAGTGACGTTCTGGTCAAGGAAGGTGATGGCGGCGAAGGGGTCCCGCTCGATCCAAGTGGAGATGAGAAGGGAGTATTCGTTACGATTGAAGTCGACCCAGCCTGCTTCGTGGAAGCCTGAGATTACGGTGGCGATTTGGTCGTCACCGAGCTGATCGAGGAAGACGAGCATCTGGCGGGTTCTTTCCACCTGCTTGCTGGTGTTAAGGATCTGGGACAGGGTGGTCATGGCCTGGTGTTGGCGCTCTTCTGCGCTGCCCGTAGGATTTACTGAGGTCTTATGAGAGGCGGTGAATTCAGGGTGTGATTTTGGCCGAATGCTATTGAGCGAGGTAGGGGGGAGCACGCCAGGGAGGTTCGGGGAGGTTTCGCTGTGTTTTTGAGAACGAACTCGAACACCAAGGATGAGGCCGAGCCCTAGGGCAAGGATCAAGGAGGCGAGGATGAGAGTTCTTTTCCGAGAGGTGTTCATTTAAAGGGAAGGTGAGCGTCCTGATCTTTCTAACCGTGTGTAGGGCGGCGATCTTTCAGATCGGCGAGAATACTTAGAGGGAAACAGAGACGCTTTATGTTGCATCAAACCATATTCTAACCTTAGAATAGGCTCCTCACCGTCGCTATGGTCCTTTTAGAACTCATAGTGATGGGATTTTACGCACTCATTCTCTGACACGATGGCAAGTAACATGACAGCTCTGAACCCTGATAGAGCAACTTTAAATTTTCTAAATAGTTTTCCTGAAGCAGCAAGAAAGCGTGGGGAGCATTTACAAGAAGAAGGCGCGGTAACGCAGATTTTTGGAAATCACCTCTTTATTCAGGGGCGGGTGGAAGATCAGGGGAGTGTTCACCGGACGACGCTGCGCTTACAGGGGAACCGCTGGTTCGGGAGCTGTTCTACGGAAGATGAGGAGACTGCTGGGGCGGTGATGTTCGCAGCGATGTTAGAGAGGCTCCATCGTGGGGAGGATCTACCTGAGTCACCGAATGAATTTGATGATACGCCGATTGTCGACTTGATCGAGGAGAAGATCGACCGCGAGCTAGATGATAAGGAAGCGGACTTCGTCTTCCGAGTGGAGAAACGTTACCGACGTTATGTGATCGAGGGAGAAATCCACGATCATGATATGGTGCGGCTGAATCCTCGCTGGGAAATTGCAAGCTATGAGCCGCTGGAGTTATGGCCAGTTCCTCCGGGCGATATTATCGAGTTTTGGAACTATCTCGCTTACGCCTTCGATAAGAAGAATCTCCGTTATCCGGAGTTTATGGACGCGATAACTGATCTGGAAAGTGTGCAGAGGAGGATGCGTGACTGGGAGCAGGAGAGAGAGGTCTCCGCATGGTATGACCGGATCGAGAGTGTGAATGAACGCCCACCGCAGGAAATCCCACATAAAATTGAATTCCGGCTCCTTTCTACGATTAACGAGGCCCGAGTGGAGGCTAAAGAGGAAGGGCAAGAAGAGTGGATATCACTGCGGGAAAAGGGAGAGGTGGAGCGGATTTTAAAACTCTTCGAGGCTTCGGCGCTGCGAATGGATGCGGCAAGTCAGATTCTCTGGGAGCATTTTTTACGCTACAGTGAGAAGACTGGTGAGCTATATTTAGACCTTGAAGATGAGACGGCGTGCTGCTTTATGAACCTGCTGTTTCACCAAGAGGAGCTAGTGGGATATATGGTGAACTTGGACGAGAATCCATTTAAGGTGGTCAAGGAACCCCTGAACTGGACTTGTGATGATGATCCGACTGATCCGAATTCATTCGGACTGCAATTGGTGACTTCCAGTGGTGAAAATGTCTCTCACTCGGTCCGGCTTTTACCCGGACGGACGGAACTCTATCAGTCTGATGAGACGGTCTTTCCTGGGCCGCCCCGCTGGTTGGAGGATACCGAGATTATGCCCCGTTACTCGATCCCGAAGGTGGTGATTGATTCTCTTGAAGGGGTAGAGTTCTTGCGTAAGGTGGGCTCTAGCCTTCCACCTTCTATGAAGCGCCGGGTGACAGACTTAGATCTCTTCCCACATCTTAAAATGTGGGTGGAACAGGGCCTCACGGCGGCGGAGACAGAGCACTTGGTGGTGGATGTAAAGGCGCTGGAGGCTAAAGGGCGCCGCGAGGAGAAGCTCATTAAGGCAGGCTGGGATCTTATCAAGCAGGAGCCGGTTAAGGGGAAGGCCTTGTTAAGATTTGCCCGTGAGAAACTTTATCCGGTTCCGGAAATTCTCTTAGAAATGGGCCTGACTTATGATGAGAAGCTAGAAGCTTTCAAAGGGAGAATTACGAAGCAATTCCCGGAACGCTTTGCTGAGTGGATTGAAAAAATGCCAGAGTCCTGTGAGTTGGATATTGAGGCGAAACTTAAGACAATTTTGAGCGATCCTGTGACTGCGGCGATCCGCTTCGAGGTCGTGAATCAGGAGATTGATTGGTTCGATCTCCGAGTGGTGATCGATGTAGAGGGAGTGAATCTCTCTAAGGCACAAATTCGCCAGCTCGTAGCAGCCCGTGGCGGTTATGTGCGGATGGAAGATGGCTCATGGATGCGTTTAGAAATTAAGCTAGATCCTGAACAGCGTGATGCGGTGACCCGTCTAGGGCTAGACCCCTTCGACCTTTCTGGAGAGACCCACCGGATGCACGCGATGCAGCTGGCTGATCCGAAGGCGGCTGAGGTCTTCGACTCGAAGGCATGGAAGAAGATCAAGGATCGCGCACGCGATATTAAGATCGATGTCACTCCAGAAGTGCCGAAGGATCTTAATGCGACTCTGCGCCCTTATCAGGTGGAGGGTTTTCAATTCCTTGCGTATCTTGCTACGAATGGTTTTGGAGGGATTCTGGCGGATGATATGGGTCTTGGTAAGACGATTCAGAGTATCACTTATCTCCTCTGGCTGCGTAAGTCGGTTCAAGAGGCACAGAAGACGGCGAAGAAGAAGCTGGGTCCAGCATTGGTGGTTTGTCCTAAGTCTGTTCTGGATGTTTGGGCTACGGAGGCCGGTAAATTCGCCCCGGAGCTGAAGGTGAAGGTCCTGCGGACACGCGATGATCTAGACCTTGATGAGGTGAATAATGTTCTAGATATTTTAGTCCTGAACTACGCTCAACTACGTGTCTGTGGAGATCAGCTTAATAAAGTTCGCTGGTTAACAGTCATTCTAGATGAGGGTCAGCAGATTAAGAATCCAGACTCGAAAGCGGCTAAGTGCGCTCGTGAACTGGATGCTGAGAATCGCTTAGTTCTTACAGGAACGCCGATTGAGAATCGGCTTATGGACATGTGGTCGCTCATGGCTTTTGCGATGCCTGGGGTGTTGGGTACTCGAGCCTACTTTAAGCGCCGCTTTGATAAACGGAAGGATCCGAGTAGTCAGAACCGCCTTGCAGCACGTCTGCGGCCATTCCTTTTAAGACGGACGAAGGGGCAGGTGGCGAAAGATCTCCCACCACGGACCGAAGAAGAAGTCTTCGCCGGAATGGAGGGAATCCAAGAAGAGCTTTACAAAGTGGAACTCAAGCGAATTCAGGAGGCTCTCTTAGGATTAGACTCCGACGAGGCGGTGAAGAAAAACAGCTTTGCCATCCTTCAGGGGCTGATGCGCTTGCGACAGATTTGTTGTCACCCTGGCTTGATCGATCCGAAGTGGCTTAAGGAAGAAAGCGCTAAGATGAACGCGCTCTTCTATCTTCTAGATCAGCTGCGTGAGGAAGGCCACAAGGTGCTGGTCTTCTCGCAGTTTGTTTCCATGCTTGATATCATCAAGACTCGTCTCGAGGTAGAGAGCCGTCCCTTTAATTATCTCACTGGTCAGACGAAGGACCGAAAGGGCGAGATTGAAAAGTTCCAGACGACGAAGGAAGCCTCCGTCTTCCTACTCTCGCTCAAGGCGGGTGGCGCTGGTCTGAACCTGACCTCTGCTTCTTACGTTATTCTCTATGATCCATGGTGGAACCCCGCAGTGGAGAACCAGGCGATCGACCGGACGCACCGAATCGGGCAGAAGAATAAGGTGATCGCCTATCGCCTGCTGACTCGGGATTCAGTGGAGGAAAAAATCCGTATTCTTCAGCACCAGAAGACGGCTCTCGTGACCAATATCTTGGGTGATGAAGGCTTTGCGAGTAATCTCGGCATGGATGATCTACAGTTTATCCTAAGCCACGGTGGCGTAGATGATGACGAAGTCCCACCACCCCCTCCTGCGATGAAAGAGGCTGCGGTTAAGAATGTGGCTACGAAAAAGGTGGCACCTGCTCAGAAGGTCGCAAAAAATGCTTCTAAGAAAGTGGCAAAAAAGACTGGGAAGAAAGCGGCCAAAAAACCCCCTAAGAAGTAGCGACTTTTAGTCAATATCCATTCATAAAAAACCGGACCTGCAATGTGCAGTTCCGGTTTTTTTAATGAGTTTCGTGATTCTCTGTTCGAGGGCGCTTTGGCGAGAGTGACTTACTAGCTAGAAGAAGTAGCTAGCTCAGCTCCCTTCATATCATCTCCCGTGTAGCCATTTTCTTCGGCATATTTACGCACGTCGGCGGTGATTTTCATGGAGCAGAAAGTGGGGCCACACATCGAACAGAAGTGAGCGGTTTTAGCCCCTTCCGCAGGGAGGGTTTCATCATGGAAGTCGATGGCACGGGCGGGGTCTAGGCCGAGAGCGAATTGGTCTCGCCAGCGGAATTCGAAGCGGGCCTTAGAGATAGCATTGTCTCGCTCTTGTGCTGCGGGGTGCCCCTTAGCGAGGTCAGCTGCATGAGCTGCGATTTTATAAGTGATGACTCCTTCACGAACGTCATCTTTATTAGGGAGGCCGAGGTGTTCTTTAGGGGTGACGTAGCAGAGCATGGCGCAGCCATACCACCCGATGTTCGCGGCACCGATCCCAGAGGTGATGTGATCGTATCCGGGGGCAATGTCTGTAGTGAGTGGCCCGAGAGTGTAGAAAGGAGCCTCATGACACCAGTCGATCTGTTTCTGCATGTTTTCCTCAATGAGCTGCATGGGGACGTGACCTGGGCCCTCGTTCATGACTTGGCAGCTCTTTTCCCAGGCGCGGGTGGTGAGCTCACCTTGGACCTCGAGTTCAGCAAGCTGGGCATAGTCGTTAGCGTCTGCAATGGATCCGGGACGGAGGCCATCGCCAATAGAGAATGAGACATCATAAGCAGCGCAGATGTCACAGATGTCATCCCAGTGTGTGTAGAGGAAGTTCTCTTTGTTGTGATGCAGCGCCCACTTGGCCATGATAGAGCCACCGCGAGATACGATGCCGGTCATACGGCGAGCTGTGTGAGGGACGAAGGCTTTAAGAACCGCTGCGTGGATGGTGAAGTAGTCCACGCCTTGCTCAGCCTGCTCGATGAGGGTGTCACGGAAGAGCTCCCAAGTGAGGTTCTCAATCTGCCCGTTTACTTTCTCGAGTGCTTGGTAGATGGGCACGGTGCCAATCGGGACTGGCGAGTTCCGGATGATCCATTCACGGGTGGCGTGGATGTTTTTTCCGGTGGAGAGGTCCATGACTGTGTCTGCACCCCATTTGGTGGACCATTGCATTTTTTCCACTTCTTCATCGATGGTGGAAGCCACGGCGGAGTTGCCGATGTTCGCATTAATTTTTACGAGGAAGTTCCGCCCGATGATCATGGGCTCATTCTCAGGGTGATTGATATTGGCTGGGATGATGGCACGACCCCGAGCGACTTCAGAACGGACGAACTCGGCAGTGATGAGTTTTGGAATTTGCGCTCCATAAGTCTGGCCGGGGTGTTGATGATTCATGACATTCCGGGCCACTTGTTTCATGGGGTCGATGTCACTAGGCCGTGGCATCTCGTAGCCTTCTGGGGTGGAATTTTTTTTCCGGATAAATTCTTTAATCTGCTCGGAGGCGTCATCAGGGATTTCTTCAGGAGTCGGGTAGCGATCGTGGATGGTCTTGAACTCTTCAAGGCGGCCATTATTTTCACGGATGGCGATGTATTCCATTTCAGGAGTGATGATGCCTTGGTCAGCATACCACTTCTGGGTCACGGGGCGGCCGGTGGAACGGAGAGGTTGGCGCTTGAGCCCTGGGTATTCTTTGAGCTTATTTTTGGCTGCCTTATTTTCGTTATACTTCTCAGCGTGGCTCTCGGAGAGGTAACCATTATCGATGGCCTTGACCTCGCGCCCTGAGTATTCCTCAGTGTCATTACGGGCTAGGATCCATTCGCGGCGCAGAGCAGGGAGGCCCTCACGGACATTCCCTTTGAAATCTGGATCACCCCAGGGTCCGGAGCAGTCATAGACTCGGATCGCGGGGTTTTCTTCAATGCGGCCATTTGGGTGTTCTGTGGGAGAAAGTCGGATCTCACGCATGGGGACTTTAAGTTCCGGGTGGATCTTTCCAGGGATGTAGACGCGGGTGGAGTTCGGGAAGATGGTGGGGTCCTTTGCGATGGCTTCTAATTCGGCGGAGTTATCAATGTCTTCCACGAAGTTTCCGGTGTAGTCGGAGCGTTGCTTTGAATTTTCTGGTGTGAGGCCGTTTTCGTCTGGTGAGATCATAAGGAGAGCTGGGTATTGCGATTTAGAAGTGGATTATGAGAAATAAAAAAAGCCAGTCGGCTAGTGATGAAAAGCGCGACAGGCGTGAGAGAGATTGGTGGTCTGACTCCCGGAAGGTGAGTCCGGTGGTGAGGGTATGATCTCAGGATTCCGGTGACGGAAAACACCCCTGTCTTGGTCGTGCAAAGAGTGGAGTTTGTGTCTCGCTTTGTCAAGGAGGCTACTGAGTAGAGCGCAGACGTGAGAGGGTGGTGAGGGCGTAACCTGTGCCGTAGGCTTGGTGGTAGTCGTAAAGGGGATAGTCCCACCAAGAGCCGTCTTTTTCCTGTTTTTCGATGATGTGGCGGGCGAGATGGGGGATGAATTCTTGTTGCTGTGCTGATGGAAGCATCTGAAGACACTCGGTGGCGTAATAGAAGCCGTAATAGTAAAAGTATCCAGAAATCGAGAAGTGAGTTTCATGCGGGAGAGGGCGCTTTCGTGCGATGTCGAACCAGCCTTCCCGGAGGCAGAGGCGGTGGAGCCAGAAGCTGATGAGCTCGTCACTCACTCGCTGGTCCCCGAATTTACGCATGGCAGCCATGCAGACTTGAGAACGACCTAGCGAGCCAGCTGGGCGATTGATGGAGGTGCGTGGGCGATATTTATGCCTAAAGGAGTAGACGAAGGACCAATCAGGGGTTCTTTGTTTCTCGATCGAGGCGAGGCCGCGCCTAATCTCTTTAGCAGGGACTTTTAAGCCAAGGGTTTCTTGTGCTTCTTTCAGGGCAAGGAGCACGGTGGCGGTGGTGAATGAAGTCGGAATACCTGAGAAGTGAGCGGTGTGATTCCCGTCAAGGTCGAGGTAACCCCAGCCACCGTTAATGTCTTCAGTTTTCAGCAGCATTTGCACTTGCTGATCAGCGAGCTGCTTTAGGCGAGAAATTTTAGATTCGTCCCCTTGGTGATAACGGACTAGGTCTGTAATCGCACGCAGTCCGTATGAATGGCCCCAGACATTATAGGTGGTGGTGGGATCAAGGTGGCGGAGCTTTGGGAGCTTATCAAAGAGCCATGATTCGGCCTTTTCGATCGCTGAGATGACCTCAGGGCGACGGTCCTCACTATCCAAGAGTCCGCTTAGGGCAAGAGTGGAGGCTCCGGTACGGAAGGCGAGGTGTGAATCTGGGACCGGAGCATAGATGTTAATTCCCTTCGTGCGGGTAGCACTCCCCCAAGAGCCATCTTGATTCTGCTTACTAAGGAGGTAGTCAACTCCCTGAGTGATGGCTTTTTCCAGCTCTTCCTCTTTGAGCGGGGCAAGCTTTGGGAGAGGGCCCAGATCGCTGCGGTCCAGTGCTGAAGTAGCTAGGGGGAACAGGGCGATTGCGAAGAGAGCTAGACGGAACATGTTCCTATTTCTTAGGGCTATCAGGAACGAGGATGACTTGGCCTGCTTCTAGGCCTTCGAGGATTTCGGTCTTATTGGTGAGGACACGACCAATCTGGACTTCGCGTGTTTGGCTTTTCCCATCAGCCATTTTAATTTTCACGGTTGAGATGCCGTTCTTAGTTGTAATCGCTGCGTTGGGAACACTGATGGCGTTCTTTTTTCGGAAGGTGATGAGTTTCGTTTTTGCTTTCATCCCAGTGACGATGGGGGACTCAGCGGGGAGTTCTACGGACATGGTGACTTGATACTTCCCTTCACCGTTTGGAGCGTGCGCAATTTCACTGACAGCGATCGGGTAGTTACTTTTTTCTAGGCCATCGACCATCGCTTTCCCGTGAGCGTCAGGAGGAAGAGTGAGGCGCTCTGCTTGCTTAATCGTTCCATGTAGGTTCAGGGAACGGTCACTGGGAACGAGAGTCATAAAGACTGTTTCACTGGGGATTTTTCCTGTTTCTTTGAGAAATTTAGGGCTATTGCCGAGCTTCCATGAGTGATCGCTAATTTCACCATGATAAATGACCCCATCGGCAGCGGCTCTGAGAGTTAGAAACTGTGCGTCGGTTTCCAGATCTGCCAATTTGCGTTCTGCTTCAGCGTGGTCTCGCTTCATTTTTGCAAATGCGAGAACTTTCTCCTCAAGCGTACGAGGGAGGGACGTTTTTCCTGCTTCGTACGCTTGGAGGGCTTTTTGGTAAGTTCGTTTAAGATCAATTTCTTTTCGAGGAATGGTTTTTTCAAGCGCCCAAGTTGTGCTTTTTTCGGCTTTTTTAAGGGAGAAACGAGCAGACTTCACCGAGGCTCTCTGGCGTTTTAGAATGATCTCCTCAGTTTCTTCCGTGACGCCGTCTTCTTCATACATCTTGAGGAGCTGTTTTAGTTCCTCTTCTTGGTAGCTCAACATTCGCTTAGCCCCATCAAGACGTTCGCGGGCGTCCTGCTCGCTGAGGGCGCGCCCACCTTGATTAAAGTCATCTAGAGCTTCTTTGGCGCGGTCATGAGTGATTTTGAGTTCTTCTAAGGACTGTGGAGTGCTGAGTTTAAGACTTTCGAGTTGTTGCTGAGTCTTTGCGAAGCTTAGTTTACGAGACTTTGCCGCTTCTTGGCTCTCTCTAAGTTTCTTCTGATAGTCTTCAGCCTCGAAGGTGATGAGCGAATCTCCTGCACTGACTCGGCTACCGTGCTGAACGAGTTCTTTAATCGTGAAGTCAGTCCATTGTTTAGGGCTGATTTTAAGGACCTCGCGCTGGCTTGGAATGAAGGTGGCATCGATCGATAGGCTAGCTTCTAGAGGGCCTGGCTTAATCGTAAGCTCGGCGGCGAGGGGACTCCCGGCGAGGAGGATAGGAATGAGGAGTTGTTTCATAGGGAGAAGTAAATGGGCGTTAGTGTGAGCGTTGATACTGCCCTTTACGAGCGAGATAGAGAGTGCGATTTTTCTTTGAATTTTCAGAGAGTGGAGCGAGGTCTAAGGCAACTTCAAAGCCGACTTTACGAAGGAGTTTATCGAGTTTGGGGATGGGGCGAGTCGAGATTAGG
The DNA here is from genome assembly GCA_937928425.1 of uncultured Verrucomicrobiales bacterium. Classification (GTDB taxonomy): domain Bacteria; phylum Verrucomicrobiota; class Verrucomicrobiia; order Verrucomicrobiales; family Akkermansiaceae; genus SW10. Next base: position 16,370 of record CALFVL010000049.1, on the reverse strand, counting down.
CCTAGGAGGCCACCACTTTTAAGGCGTTCAGAGAAAGCTCGGAGCACATTTTCAGAAGTGATAGACCAGTGTTGGGGTGCGAGAGCATCTAAATGGTCGAGGTCCGCAAATATGCCCTGACTCCCACAATAATCATCAGAAAGGGGAGCGAAAGGGTGGGCCGATTCCAAGTGCACTCTAGGATCATCTAGGGGATCTTCAGCTAGATGGGTCGAGATCCATTTAGGAAGTTGCTCTGCTTCAGGGAAGACGATGAATGAGGACTTTTCTTGCGGAAGAAGTTGGCGAGCAACCTTGACAGCATGACCGAAGCCAAGGCCCAAGAATAGGATGCGAGGCTGCTTAGCGGGGCGGAAAGGACGGCACATCGTGGAAATAATACTGCCTGCGGCATGGCCTAGGTGGCTCCCATCGACTTGGCGACCTTCACACTCGAGAAAGAAACGGGTGTCATGCTCGATAAGGTCTAGGGTAAGTCGGGTGCATGATTCAGCCTGAGCGACTGTGTTGCGTGGTTTCATAGGTGAAAGACCGTCCCTGTAATCCCTGAGGGAACGCATTTATCTTCTGACTTAGGGTGGAAGTTGGCCAGTCGAAAAATTAGCAGACGAGATCGGGGCAGGCATTTAAGGAGTCTAGATAATGTGAGTAAGTATTTTAGTCGGATTTTGTTCTAATTGTATTGATCTACTTTCAAACGAGTTAAAGCATTACTCACAAATTATTCACAAGGTGAATAATTTGTGAGTAAAATGGGGAGAGGCTTTATTTAATTTATCTTAAATGGAAAAGGAGACTTTCTTTTTCCTGATAATGATGTTAAATAAAATGTTCCATGCGAAGAAAATCACTTTGGTTCACACTGGCTAGTTTGGGAGTCGGGGTATTTGTAGCTTGTTCAGCAGATCCTCCGGTCGTGCCAGTGAAGAGAGCTTACGTTCCCTACGGATCGTCCCAGCAAAATCCTTACACTGGGAGTCAGGGACGTGCGGGGACTTGGAACAGTGAATATGGCCGTGATCAGACTTCAGTGGGGTATTCGACGGCTTCGGTAAATCGGGCTTCGGGGATTCGCCGAGAGGAAGGTGGTAACCAAGTGTCTGAGAGTCCTTCGGCGGTGTATCGGCAAGTCAATGTGCGGCGAGATTATCTTTCTTATGGAGCGCGAGGCCGTTCTAGGAAGAGTATGTCTCCGAGGTATATTACGATTCACTCGACTCAGAACTGGAGTCGTGGAGCAGATGCAAATCGTCATGCTTTGGCTTTAAAAAGAGGGGCATTAGGTCGAATTTCTTGGCATTATACGACTGACGATCAGCGAGCCGTGCAGCATTTACCGACGACTGAGCAGGGGAACCACGCAGACCATGATGGTCCCGGAAATCGTTATAGTATCGGCATCGAGATGTGTGAACATCCGGGTAATAGCCGTAGTGCGACCCTGGAACGGACAGCTAAATTGGCGGCATGGCTGTGTGTGAAGCACGATTTACCAGCATCTCGGGTAGTTCCTCATTACAAGTGGCCTCGCCATGGTAAGAGACCTGCGAATAAGAACTGTCCTCATTTTCTCCTAGACAATGGACGTCCTGGATCAAAGTGGGCAAATTTTGTAAAAGTGGTGGACGTGTATCGCCGCCGGATGGGAGGTCGCTAAATTTACTAGGCATCGTGATGGAGGCGGAGGAAGCTTGGTATCAATGCCAGCGTTGTACGAATTGCTGCAAGTGGGAAGGCGATGTCGTTCTAGCGGAGGGTGAGGTGGAAAAAATTGCCGAGTATCTTAAGATCCCCCTTTATGACTTTGTCCGTCATTACACTCGTCTTCGGGAGAACCGGCAAGGACTCTCACTGATCGATAAAGAGGGAAGTGATGAGTGTATCATGCTCGATGGTGTGGACTGCCGCTTGCAAGAAGTGAAACCGTATCAGTGCACGGGATTTCCCAATCGGTGGAACTTTGAGAACTGGAGAGAGTCTTGTGAGGCCATTCCTGGACCAAGACCAGAGGGGGCCTGACTCAGGCTCAGTTGCTTAGGTGTTCTTTTGTCTCTGTGAAGAATTCGTCTTGAGTTTAGGAGGTTTTGAGGGGATTGTTTAGCAAATGTTAAGGAGTTTTTTAATTGCACTGAGTTTACTAGGTATCAGTAAAGCTCAGCAATACATGCCATCAGCAGAGCAGGCGCCGGGACTGCCCCGGGAGTTTCGAGCCGCATGGGTCGCGAGTGTTTATAATATCGATTGGCCTTCGCAAAAGGGCTTGGGAGCTGGACGTCAACAAGCTGAAATGAGGGCGATTTTGGACCGCTTGGTCTCGATGAAAATGAATGCCATCGTCTTTCAGGTGCGCCCGAATGCGGATGCCCTTTATCAGTCCCGCTTGGAGCCGTGGAGCCACTGGTTAAGTGGAGCGCAGGGACAGTCTCCGGGCTATGACCCCTTAGCCTATTGTATTCAGCAAGCTCATGCACGCGGAATCGAGGTTCACGCTTGGTTTAATCCGTTCCGGGCACTCCCTAATAAAGACATACGGACGGCTGGAAATCATGTGGTCAGAACTCATCCCTCGGTGATTCGTGATTTTAAAACGTCGCGTTGGATGGACCCCTCGAGTTCTTTCACTCAAAAGCGGGCTCTTTCGGTAATTATGGATGTGGTGAGTCGTTATGATGTGGATGGGGTTCATATTGACGACTACTTCTATCCCTATCCTGACGTGGATAAGCAAGGACGTGCTAAACAAGTTTTTCCAGATGGTAAGTCACCTGCAGCACGTCGGAGGGCCGTGGATGGCTTCGTGAAAAAAATGTACTCTTCGGTGAAGTCACGGAAGCCGTGGGTTAGAGTAGGAATTAGTCCCTTCGGAATTTGGCGTCCGGGCGTGCCTGCCGGGACTACTGCTCGGATCGATGCCTATCATCACTTATCAGCAGATTCTCGTAAATGGTTACAGCAGGGATGGTGTGATTATCTTTCTCCGCAGCTTTATTGGCGCATTCAGAGTGAGCAGAGTTACAGTCGTCTTTTAGCTTGGTGGCGCGGTCAAGGGAGTCGCCCAGTTTGGCCCGGAATTTCCTCTGCCCGGATTAATTCAAGTGAAGACCCTGGCCGCCCTGTGAGTGAAATCGTTAATCAGGTGTCACTCTCTCGCAGTGTGGGGAAAAATTATGTTGGGCATGTCTTTTGGAGCATGAAGTCGCTGATGAATAATCGTGGTGGAGTGAACCAGGCACTTATTAAGAATTTCTATCAAGAACCAGCTCTGGTCCCACCGATGCCTTGGGTAAGTCGTAAATTACCCTCTACTCCTAAAGTGAATGCGAGGGTGAGTGGTGGGAATGTTTCTCTCGTGTGGTCCGCTGTTCCGGCTTGCCAAAAGTATGCGGTTCAGGTGCGTAAGGGCCAGATCTGGCAGATGAGGACCGTGACCGCAGGGACTAGAGTCACCCTAAGAGGAATTCCTGATGCCATTGCTGTCACAGCGGTTGATCGAAATGGCACTACTAGTGTGCCTCGAGTGCTGGGACGGCAGTGAGGGTTTTTAGTGCTGTGGCATGACGTAGCGTAAGACACTCGCGAGTTTCTTACGTAAGTCTCGGCGTGGGACGATGAAGTCGACGAGGCCATGCTCTAACATGAACTCAGCTGTTTGGAAACCGGGGGGGAGATCTTGATGGGTCGTCTCCTTAACCACTCGTGGTCCTGCAAAGCCGATCATGCACTTTGGCTCTGCAATGTTGATATCCCCGATTGTGGCAAAAGAAGCGGTGACTCCTCCGGTGGTAGGGTGGGTGAATACCGAGATGAAGGGGAGGCCTGCCTCGGAATGTAAGGCAAGTGCCCCGCAGGTCTTAGCCATCTGCATGAGGGAGAGCATGCCTTCTTGCATTCGGGCTCCTGAAGAGGAGGAGAAGATGATGATGGCTCTTTTTTCACGGGTCGCTAACTCAATCGCACGGGTGATTTTTTCCCCTACGACAGAGCCCATAGAACCTGCAAAGAATTTAAAATCCATTACGGCGGCGACGGAGGGGAATCCTCCGATTGAAAGCTTGCCGGTGATGACGGCATCTTTTAGGCCAGTTTTTTTGCGCAGGAGTTCAGTTTTTTCGGCATACTTGGCGAAGCCGAGAGGGTTCGTAGAAATTAAACTTCTCTCGGTTTCCTGAAAGCTGCCCTCGTCTGCGATGAGTTCAAATCGCTCATAGGCTCCCATCAGAAAATGGTGCGAGCACTTGGTGCAGACGAGTTCATTCTGCTTCAGATCAAGAGTGTGGATCATTTCCCCACAGTCGGGGCACTTGGTCCAAAGATCATCAGGAACGCTATCACCTCCTTTATTGGAGCGCTTGAGCCGAGGTTTATCGAAGATACCCATCAGAGGAGAGTTTAGGAGGGATTGAGACGTGACGAAAGTCCAATTTCAAGAAGAGTTTAACTGCGCTTAAACGCTCTTAGTCTTCTAGTTCAATTTGAATTTCGCCGTTGCGGATTTCGATCGAGCTGATTCCGGCTGGTAAATGCCCTTCTAAAGCCTCGAAGAGATTCTTGCCTTTAAGCTCACCCAGCCAAGCATTAGGGAGTGAGACGCCGTAAACGGTAAGATCATCAAGAATAAGGCCTTCTTCGTTAGATGCGATGAGGCGTGCCTTCGCATTTACGGTCTTCCCACCGAGGATCGGAACATTGGAATCAAGTTTCGTCTTGATCCGCAGGTGAATGGCTCCTGAAACGAGTTTTACTTGAACCGCTTCACCGAATTGGGAATGAGTGTGGATGAGACCGTTCATTTCGCGTTCGCTAAAAATGAGGGATTTTTCGCCTTTTTCGTAGATGCGCTCTTCAAGTTCGCTTTGCTCAATCTGGGTCAGGACAATTGGTTCAATCTTACGCAGATGATTCCACCACCAAAGGCTTCCACCCACAACGACGCCGATGCTTAGGGAAATAATAAGGATAGTGAGAAGCGGGCGCGAGCGGCGGGTACGCCCAGCAGGTGAGGAGGAAGCAGGTGAGTGACTCATGCAATTAAGGCGAATCTAATGGGGGATTTATGCAGAAAATTGCTGAGAAAAGAGGCTTTAAGCTAGATTCACCGACCTTCTGGCATGGCTGGAAGAAGGCTGAGAAGGGTCTGGTAACGTTCGTGATGAAAGGGGCGTTCTTGGCTCATCATGGCTTCAACTTCATCAGCAAGACAGAAGGCGAGCATAGCTTTAGCTTCTTCTTCATCGATATCTGGTTCTGTCAAGAGGCGCTGATATGCTTCCTGTACGTATGGGGTTTGAGGAGACTTGAGCTGATCTTCGATGGCGGGGAGTAGTTTTTCGATCGCTTCGTCCATGATGGTGCTGGTCTAAGGTGAAAAAGGCGACTCCGTGAAGAGTCGCCTTTTGTAAGAAAGTTATTAAAAGGACTTCTCTGATTAGCCGCGAGCGGGCTTTTTAGCACGGCGAACGCTGCCGAAGCGCTTTTGGAACTTGTCGATGCGACCCTCGGTATCCACGAAGGTGCTTTGACCGGTGTAGAAGGGGTGCGAATCAGCGGTGAGGCCCATTGAGATCACGAAGTGCTCTACGCCGTCAATCTCTTCAGTCTTATCAGACTTGGCGGTGGAACGAGTGATGTAGCGGTGACCAGTGGTCATGTCTGCGAAGACTACGGGGTGGTAGTCAGGATGGATGTCTTTTTTCATGGGATGCCCTTAAAAGTTAGGGTGCGTGACGTTACCGACGCCGCGCTGGCGGGGTGGTGCGGTAAAATGGGCTGGCTGTCAACTCGATTCCCCCTTATTCCCTTGCCTCGAGATGAATCTGAAAACCTTTGCCAGTATGGACCCTCATCTTCTTGTAGGTCTTGTGAATACGGAGCTGCGAAATCACGCGACTTCCCTAGACGATCTGTGTAAAACGCACGCGCTGTGTGAAGAAGAGCTGCGTGCGTGTCTTGCGAAAGCAGGCTACCATTTTGCTGAAGCAAGTGGGCAATTCCGTTAGATTCATTAAAATGTCTTTTTGTAAAAAGGACACTTTTATTCTGGTGGCAGAGGTTCTGAAAAGTTGTCATACCAGTTAGATGAAGATTGTAATTATTACCGCAGTTTTTTTGGGAACTTTTCTCTTCACTGGGTGTGGTGAAAAGAAAGATCAGCCGGAGACTTACGCTCTCGTTCCACCAAGTGTGAGTAATTTTTGGGAAATTTGCCGGAAAGGTGGAGCTGATGCCGCCGTAGAGTTGGGCGTCGAGTTTGAATTTGTCACTCCTGAATCTATTACTGATCAGAAAGTGAAAGTTGAAGATCTCCTCAGTAAGGGAGTTCAAGGCATCGCGATTGCCCCAGGAGACCCAGCAAATCAAACGGGTTTAATTAATGACGTGGCGAGTCGGGTTCCTCTTGTCACGGTGGATACCGACGCACCAGAATCACAGAGGAAGGTTTTCATCGGGATCGACAATTATGAGGCCGGCTGGCTTGCGGGAGATTTGGTGAGAGAAGCGGCTCCAGAAGGAGGTGAAGTGGTCATTTTTATTGGTAATATTTCTCAATTGAATTCACGGCAACGGAGACAGGGGCTTATCGATAATCTCGTTGGTCGAGAAAAAGATTCATCCCGCTACGATGTTCCTGGTGAGGTGGTGAAGGGGGATCGTTATAGTATTCTTGATACTCTTTTAGATGGAGTTGATGCACCAAAAGCGAAGGCGAATGCCGCTGATGCGCTGACTAAGCACCAGAATCTCTCGGTGATGGTGGGCCTCTTCGACTACAATGCAGGACAGATCTTAGAGGAACTTAAGCAGGCTAACAAGGTAGGGGAAATCCAGATCGTGAGCTTTGACGAACACGCCAACACTCTTGCCGGCATTAAGGAAGGATCAATCTATGGGACGGTGGTTCAAAATCCATATCAATATGGTTATCAGGCTGTTAAGATGCTTCACCGTCTGAGTGAGGGCGATCACAGCGCGATCCCCGAGAATGGGGTGATTGAAATCCCAGCTAGAATCATCAAGAAAGATCATGTTGAAGAATTCCAAAGGGATCTAGAAACAAAGTTGGCAAATTAAGATGCTCACAGCCCACGGAATCATAAAGTCGTTCCCTGGAGTCATGGCTCTCAAGGGAGTCAGTCTTGAGGTGGGACGTGGTGAAGTGGTCTCGCTCATCGGTGAGAATGGAGCTGGGAAAAGCACTTTAATGAAGATTCTTTCCGGAATCCAAAATCCGGATGAAGGAGAGGTGGAGATGGAAGGGAAGAGCCTGAGCGCTGCATCTGTTACGGAAGCGCAAACTGCTGGTCTAGCCCTGATCCACCAAGAACTGAATCTCGCAGATAATTTGAGCGTGGGAGCAAATATTTTTCTGGGGCGTGAACCGTGCCGATTTGGCTGGATTGATCAGAAAAAAATCCGGCAAGAATCTGCCAAGTATCTTTCGAAAGTAGGCTTAAAAGTGCCTCCGGAAACACTTCTATCAGAGCTTAGTTTAGGACAGCAGCAGCTTGTGGAAATTGCCAAAGCCCTCTCGACGAGAGCAAAGATCATTATTATGGATGAACCGAGCTCTAGCCTTTCTCAAGGAGAGGTTGAAATGCTTTTTGAGGTGATCCGTGAGCTCAGAAAAGGGGGAATCAGTGTGATCTATATTTCTCACCGCCTTGCAGAGGTGCAGGAACTGAGTGATCGCGTGGTGGTCTTCCGTGATGGCGAGAATGCGGGAGAACTAGGTCCTGAAGAAATGTCTCATGAAGCGATGGTCCGGCTCATGGTAGGACGTGATGTGTCACAGCTCTATCAGCGGACAGCCCATGATCTGGGTGAAACAGCTCTCGCCGTGAATGGCTTACGAACACAAGCTAACCCGTATGAAGAGGTGAACTTGGAATTAAGGGCGGGAGAAATCGTCGGGATCGCAGGCTTGGTCGGAGCAGGGAGGAGTGAGGTTCTTGAAGCGATCTTCGGGATGACCCCAGCGGTAGCGGGTAAGGTGCATTCGGAACTTCCCAAATCACCCCGTGAAGCCATGGCAATGGGGCTGGCCTTCGTGCCGGAAGATCGTAAGGCAAAGGGCTTAATCTTGGATCTTAATGTCGAGCAGAATACGAGTCTGGCGAGTCTAGGCGAGAATGCGAAAGGGCCGTTTGTGAATCGCTCTCACGAAGTCGCCCTCTGTGAAGAGATGACGGAAGCCTTAGCGATCAAAACACCTGGACCGTGGCAAAAAGCGCGCTTTCTCTCGGGAGGAAATCAACAAAAAATTATTCTCGCGAAGTGGCTGGCTCTTTCTCCAAGTGTCCTTCTTCTGGATGAGCCGACGCGGGGAGTCGATATCGGTTCTAAGGAAGAGATTTACCAACTGATGGAAAAATTTGCCCGTGAGGGGATGGCAATCCTCTTTGTTTCAAGTGAACTTGAGGAAATCATGGGGATGGCTGATCGCGTCTTGGTCATGCGCGAAGGGCGGCTTAACGGTGCGCTGGATCGTTCTCAGTTTTCCGAACAAGCGATCATGGACCTTGCTACGAAAACTCAATCTTAAGATGAAAAAATTTCTCGGTATTCTTGTCACCTTAGTGCTGCTCTATATTCTCACTAGTATCATAGGAGATAACTTTTTAAGTGCTTATAATCAGGAGCAACTTCTGAAGAGGACTGCTCTGTATGGCCTCCTCGCGATTGGAGTATCGTTTGTGATCATCACGGGGGGAATTGACCTCTCGATTGGTTCTGTCGTCTGTCTGGTAGGCTGTGGTGTTCCTTGGTTAATCACGCAGCATCAGTGGCCGCCAGTGATGGCCGTTATCGCCGCCTTTTTGGTGGCGATGATGATTGGCCTTTGGCATGGTTTTTTAATTACTAAAGTAAAGTTACAGCCCTTTGTCGTGACTTTATGTGGTCTTTTGATGTATCGAGGAGCGACTCGCGGATTTACTGAAGACAAGACGCAGGGATTTGGGATCACCCACTCTGAACTTCGTGAACTAGCGACTGGAAAATTACAACTTACTGAGCAGTTCGGTCTTCCAGTGCCTTTTCTACTCCTCTTGATAGCAGGAGCATTCGCGTGGATTTTTCTTAATAAAACGGTTTGGGGGCGTTACCTATTTGCCCTCGGTAATAATGAAGAGGCAGCCCGTCTGAGCGGGATTCATACTGATCGCATGGTCACTCTGTCTTATGTGATTTGTTCAAGTTTAGCAGCCTTGGGTGGTCTTCTTTTTATTCTCGATGGAAATTCCGCTCAGCCCAGCGACTTCGGGAACTTTTATGAGCTCTACGCCATCGCGGCAGCAGTGCTGGGGGGCTGTAGTTTACGTGGGGGGAGTGGGACCGTGATAGGGGTCGTCATCGGAGCTGCCGTGATGCAGGTGCTTAAAAATATGATTAATCTCGCCGATTGGCTGAAGTCCCATCTGGAATTTCTCGTCGTTGGAGGGGTTCTCCTCGTGGCGGTGATCGCTGATGAGCTCGTGAAACGCCGAGTTAGGAAATAAGCTTTTACCTCTTTTTCAATACCACGGTGATCGGCTTAGGGAGATCGAAGTTGACTGGGGGCGGAGTGACGTAGCCGCTTTTTGAAACCAAAAGGTATTCGATGGTGGGGAGGTCTTTGCGAATGAATGCGGAGCCTTTAGCGTCTGTCGCGACGGGATTATAATTAAAGCTGCGGGTCAAGGGGCGAATTTGAGCATCTTTTAAGGGATTTCCAGACTCGTCGACCACGAAGACATTCGAGCTGCATGATGTCAGGAGGAGCGCGAGGGAAAGGGTGAGGAGGCTTATGTGAGACATGAGACCCTGAGGGAGTAAAATTAGAATGAGGTGGACAGGAATTTTTCCTGCTCGATTCGCTCGGCTGACTTGAAATCGTTATTCTCAGAAGTCTCACTGACGAGTTCATCTCGGAATTTATCAATCATGGCTTCGACTGGCCAAGCACTCGCTTCGCCAAAAGCACAGACTGTTTTTCCATCAATTTGATAGGCGATTTCTTCAAGTGTTTTAACATCATCAGGAGTGGCACTGCCTCCTTCGATCCGGTCGGAAACCTTTTTCATCCAAGTAGACCCCTCACGGCATGGAGTGCACTGTCCGCAAGATTCGTGCGCATAGAAGTGGGTGATATTGTTAAGGATCCATGACATGCGGCGAGAGTCGTCCATGACGATGACTCCACCAGATCCGGCCATAGAACCGGCGGCAGCGAGGGTGTCAAAGTCAAGTGGGAGGTCCCAGAAGCTTAGGTCTTTAGCGTCGTCTCCACGGCCGATTTTAAAGCTTTCTTCACAGCGAAGGACCTTTGAGGAGGAGCCACCTGGGATGACCGCTTTGAACTCGCGCCCGTCCTTAGGGCCGCCACACATGTCGTAGAGAAGCTCGCGGAAGGTGACTTTACCTACTTGGACTTCAAAGTAGCCGGGCTTTTTCACGTCACCAGAGACACAGAGGATGCGAGTGCCTGAGTTACGGGGAGTTCCCAGTTTAACGTATTCCGCGCCTCCCATGCGGAGAATGTGGACGACGTGGCAGAGGGACTCGACGTTATTAACGATGGTGGGGGCCATGTAGAGCCCCATTGCTGCTGGGAAGTAAGGGGGCTTAATCCGTGGGTAGGGGCGTTTCCCCTCAAGTGATTCGATAAGGCCAGTTTCTTCTCCACAAATGTAGGCAGCAGCTCCCCGGTGGACGTAAATTTCGAGGTCGAAGCCAGATCCGAGGATGTTTTGTCCAAGGAAGCCATTTTGACGAGCTTCTGCGATGGCTTTCTCCAGTGTGATGGCGGCTTCTGGGAACTCTTCGCGAATGTAGATGTAGGCAGTGTGAGCACCGACTGCGAAGGCAGAGATGATCATGCCCTCGATGAGTTGATGAGGGTCCTGATGGAGGATGTAGCGGTCTTTAAATGTCCCGGGCTCTGATTCATCTGCATTACAGATCAGGTAGACGGGTTTTTTGTTATCTGGTGGGATGAAGCCCCATTTGATTCCAGTGGGAAAACCAGCACCTCCTCGGCCACGGAGACCAGAGGTTTTAACTTCCTCGATGACAGCCTTAGGGTCCATGCTGAGGCTCTTCTTGAGCATCTCGTAGCCGCCTTCATTAAGGTAGGTGCTAATGGTGCTGTTCCAGCCCTGACGGTCGACGTTTTTAAAGATGAGACGGTGCTCGTTGGGGTGAGGTTCCTTGCCCGGGTGGTAGGTGATGTCAGACATGCTTATTAGGCGTTGTATTTGGCAATGAGATCTTGAGCTTTATCGGCGGAGATTCCTTCGTGGAAGTCATCATTAACGAGGCAGACTGGGGCCGTGCCACAGGAGGCGAGGCATTCGGCGTATTCTACGGAGTATTTCCCGCAGGGAGAGACGGAAATAGGATCTTTATGGGCGTCTGCAGAGCTACGATTAATGCCAGTGAGTTCACAGAGCTTTGCCATGAGTTCGTAGGAGCCTCCCATGGCGCATGAAAGGGTGCGGCAGACCCGGAAGTGAAGTTGACCGGGGGCTTTCTGGCGGAAGCCGGGGTAAAAGGTGACGACTTCTACGACCTTAATGGGAGATAGATCGAGTTTTTGGGAGACCCAATCGATGGATTCTGGACTGATGAATCCGAAGCGGTGTTGCACTTCATGGAGAAGAGGGAGGACTGCGGAGCGTTTCTGGTCTGCTGGATATTGTGCGATGCGCTGATTTGCTTTTTCTTCCAGTTCTGGGGTGAGTGCGAAGGGTGGAAAATTTTTATTCCCGGGTGTTTCTGGTGAGAGGATATTTTTCTCGAGAACACTAGGCTCGGGGCGGAGGTAGTGGACATGTGAGGGGTTAATCTTTCTCGGCTGGGGAAGGGCCTTAGGCGCAGAAAGGTAGCTGAGTTTACTTCGGTCGATCTTAACCGGGCTGGGGATGCGAGGGGGTGAAACTGAACGGAGACGGATGTAGCTCAGCCGTGATCGATCAATCGCGCGAGGACGGGGGACTGGGATGTTAAAGCTCACCTAATGAGAGGGGTTGAGGAGTAAAGAGAGGAATGGTTATTTAGCGGTCACACTCACCCATAACGAAGTCGAGTGAACCTAAGATGGCGGGAATGTCAGAGACCATATGGCCTTTGAGTAGATCGGCACAGATACCGAGGTTTACGAAGGATGGGGCGCGGATTTTAAGCCGGTAGGGGACGCCACCGCCCTTCGAGTGAATGTAGAAGCCGAGTTCTCCCTTAGGATTTTCAGCGGCGAAGTAGACTTCACCTTCGGGTGCCTCGATTCCCTGAGTGGCGACGATGAAGTGGTGGATGAGTTCTTCCATCGACATCATGACCTGTTCTTTCTCCGGAAGACTAGACTTAGGGTCTACGACGTTAATGGGGCCTTCGGGGAAGTTGGCGAGGACTTGGCGGATGATCTTGATGGACTGGCGGATTTCTTCCATCCGGACGAGGTAGCGGTCATAGCAGTCACCGTTCTCACCGACGGGAACGTCAAATTCGTATTTTTCGTAACCTAGGTAGGGGCTGTCTTTTCGAAGGTCGCGGGCTACGCCACTGGCGCGGAGATTAGGCCCGGTCATGCCGTAGCTGATGGCATCTTCTTTACTGACGGTGCCGACATCACACATCCGCTCGAGGTAAATTTTATTCTTATTAAGAAGGCCTGCAATTTCATTTACGGTGTTTTCGCACTCGTCGAGAAATTGGAGGATGTCTTGGTCAAGGCCCTCTGGAATGTCGCGGATCTGACCTCCGACTCGGGTGTAAGAGGTGGTGAAACGCGCTCCAGTGAGTTGTTCACAAAAGTTGTAGATCTTTTCACGCTCGGTGAAGGTGTAGAGGAAGACCGTCATGGCGCCGACATCCATGGCACACACTCCGACCCCGAGCATGTGCGAGGAGATGCGTGCAAGCTCGCAGCAGAGCACTCGCAGAGCCTGCCCGCGAGGAGGAAGTTCCCAGCCCATCAGTTTTTCCACCGCACAGGCGTAGGCAACATTATTGGCAAGGGGAGCGAGATAATCGAGTCGGTCCGTGTAAGGGACGAATTGATTATAGTGCATGTTTTCGGCGATTTTTTCATCCCCCCGATGGAGGTAGCCGATGTGGGGTTCCGCCTTTTCGATGATTTCGCCATCGAGTTCAAGGACGAGACGTAGGACGCCGTGAGTCGCAGGGTGGGATGGCCCCATATTAAGGACCATTTTTTCCCCGAGGACGTCATCGGTTTCAGCTTGATAGTCGTGGGCGGCTTTTGCTGCCACGTTGGCGGCATCTGGGGCCTCGTAAGTTGTAGTCTCGCTCATGTTAAGACAGGGGCATAAAACCCTCGTTCCAAGGGGCTCGCAAGGACTTTGTGAAATATTTCACAAAGTCCTGCTTAGAATCGTTTGGGAACTAAGGTCACGCGGGTGGGATCGTAACGATCAGAGGGGGAGAAAAGCCATCCGGGATTCGTGGAGACGAGCTCATAATTGGTGAGTAGGAATTCTGGGAGAATTTGATTACTATTAGGCTCGTAGAGTTTTCGGCCGGTGTAGCGGCCGTAGATTTTATACTCATAGTTCTGATCAAATCCGTAGTTTTTCCCTCCGCCGGCTTCAGGGAGGCGGTCAGGATTACGCTTTTGGCTCTCGTTAAAGATGACGAGTTTTGCGTTTTGAGCAGACTGACCGGGCTTCCTTAAGTAGCCCCAGAAGCGGGTCTTGTTTACAAAGTAGCGCCGTCCGTAAAAAAAGTCTCCTCGAGCTTCGGCCGCGATTTGGGCGCTGCGAATTTCTGGAGGGGGCTGGGTGCCCATATTCCCAGCGCCTCCTCCTGAGATACTACTCGAGCAGGAAACTAAGAGGAGAGGAGCCAGAGCGAGGAGGTAGAGTGCGCGCATGAGAAGAATTTCCTCCGTGGAGCGGACAGGGTCAAGCATGATGCTACGAATGATAAAGTCCCGCTTGAAAGATTCTTATTGATAACGCTTATTGGGCTCATGAATTTGACAAGGACGGCGTATGGCACTTGGAGCGGGGGACGGTATATGCACTTTGGCGAGGTCTTAGACGAGGAGCGTTACCAAGAGTGTATTCGGGTGGCTTATGAGGCTGGAATCCGCACTTTCGTGACTGCAGATGTTTATGGGCAAGGGAAGGCAGATGCCGCTCTTGGTGAGGCTCTCGCTGCTTATCCGCGTGAGAGTTATTGTCTGGTGGGGATGCTGGGACATGATTTTATTGATGGGGAGCGTGAGGGGAGTAAGGGGTATCCGCGCTTTACGAACCCATCCCTAAGATCAGCTTCTGGCTATGGGGACTTTTTACGGCGGGCCTGCGAGAGTTCTCTTCAGAACTGCAGGGTGGATCATTTCGATCTCATCATGCTGCATAATCCTGATGAACTGGGCTACACGAGCGATGCAGTTTGGAAAGGCATGAGCAGGCTTAAGGAAGAGGGGCTTGCGGGGCGTCTCGGAATCGCTCCAGGGCCAGCAAATGGCTTCACTTTAGACTTGCTCCATGTGTTTGAAAATTTTGGAGAAGTGTTGGATTGGGCCATGATTATTTTAAATCCTCTGGAGCCATGGCCGGGCCAGCATGTTTTAGAATCCGCTGTGGCGAATAAGGTGGATCTACTCACGAGGGTGGTGGATTACGGAGGACTCTTTCATGGCGATATGAAGCCGGGCCATGTTTTTCGCCCTGGTGATCACCGGACCTACCGTCCGGAGGGCTGGGTAGAACGGGGAAATGAGGCAATGCACCCCATGCGTGAAATCGCTGAGAGGCACGGACTAAGCATGATCCAGTTCGCCTCAGCTTGGAATCTTTCTCAGGCTCCTGTGAAGTGCGTCGTCCCTACGGTGATTCAGGAAGCGGGTGAAAATGCCATCCCGATCGAGGATAAGATCCGAGATTACGCAGCACTCCCAGAGAGTTTCCAATTCTCCCCCGAGGAAGTGGAGTCCATCCGTGCGATGGGTGATAATACGGGCTGTATGAGCTTAAAGGGAGCGAGTCTCCGTCATGAAGGCCCGTGTGAACGCCCTGATGAGTGGCCGATGCGTCCTGATCTTTTAGAGCTGGCTGGGAAGTACGGCTTATCTCAGAAGTGGTAGAGGAGGGCGGTGCTTATGAGCTTCGAGTCATACGTGAGCTTGTGGCTTTACTTTCCGTAAACTTCGCTGGGATCGAAGGTTTTTTCATCGTCGGTAAAGGCCAAGTCCACGGGGTTATTTGGCGGAAATTTTATCGCTCGGTAAAAGCAGGAGCGTCTTCCGGTGTGGCAGGCTCCGGCCCCTTGCTGCGTGACGTAGAGGATGAGGGCATCTTGATCACAATCAGTGCGAATTTCGTGAATTTTTTGAGTGTGGCCTGAGGTTGCTCCTTTATGCCAAATTTCTTGCCGTGAGCGCGAGTAGTAGACGGCTTCTCCTTTCTCGATGGTCATTTTCAGGCTTTCCTCATTCATGTAAGCTAGCATGAGCGGTTCACGCGTCTGATGGTCTACGGCCATTGCTGCGATGAGCCCGTTTCCATCGAACTTTGGAGAAAAGGCGAGGGCCTCATCAAGGTCCTTCTTATCAGGGCGGGGTGAGAAGTGTAGCTCGCTCATGTTGCGCTGAGCTTTGTCCTTAACTTTCTAGCTCGTCCAGAAAATACTGGAAAAGTGGGCTCCTTAAAGAGAACGAGCGACTTGTCTCGTCAGATCCATCATCCGGTTCGCATAGCCCCATTCGTTATCATACCAAACGAGGAGTTTAAGCTGGGTGCCATTTACGATCATGGTGGAAGGAGCGTCAACAATTCCAGAACGGGGGTCATTAACGTAGTCTGCGCTGACAAGTGGGCGCTCTTCATAACCTAAGATTCCGGCGAGCGAACTGAGGGAGGCTTGTTTCAAAGCCGCATTCACTTCTTCGATCTGGCTATCTTTTTGTAACTCAAACACGCAGTCACTGAGTGAGGCGTTGAGCATGGGAACGCGCACTGCAAGTCCATTAAGACGGCCCTTTAACTCGGGGTAAATCATCGTGATCGCAGTGGCTGATCCAGTGGTGGTGGGGATGAGGGAATTGACAGCTGAGCGAGCTCGACGGAGGTCAGGATGGGGTGCGTCCACGATCTTCTGAGTATTCGTGAGATCGTGCAGGGTGGTGATCAGCCCGTGACGGATACCGAAGGTCTCATGGATGACCTTTACGACGGGGGCGATGCAGTTCGTGGTACAAGAGGCGGCTGTAAGCAGGTGGTTCTCACTTGGGTTGTAAAGGTGATCATTACATCCCATAACGATATTTAAGGCCCCTTCTTTTACTGGCGCAGCGACGATGACTTTCTTAACTCCTTGGTCAAAGTAAGCTTGAAGTGAGTCCGGAGTGCGGAATCGGCCCGAGCACTCTA
>CALFVL010000048.1 GCA_937928425.1 uncultured Verrucomicrobiales bacterium | reverse complement strand
GGAGGACGCTGGGTAGAATGTGACAGCGTCGATGCCCTCCACCGCCCACTCAGCTCTCGCTACGCCATCACCTCCTCCGGCCTCGCCATCATCGAAATGGCCGCCGCCTCCGGCTTCGAATTCATCTCAGCCGCAGACCGTGACATCCTAAACTCCTCCACCTACGGAACCGGTCTCATGATCCGCCACGCCGCTGGGCAGAAAGACGTTCAGCGCATCCTCATCGGCCTTGGTGGGAGTGCTACGAATGATGGCGGCCTTGGCATGGCAGATGCCCTCGGCGTCCTCCTCCTAGACTCAGAAGAAGAGCCCCTTCCACCCTTCCCCTCTGGCCTCGCCCAGCTCGCCACCATAGACTCTGATCAGCTCCTAGACATCCCCCCCATCGACGTCGCATGTGATGTTGAAAACCCCCTCCTCGGGCCAAACGGAGCCACCGCCATCTTCGGCCCACAGAAAGGTGCTGGCCCAGAAGAACAACAACTCCTCGAAGACCTCCTCACCCGCCTCGTAAAACTCACCGGCGCAGATCAGCTCGCAGAAACCCCCGGAGCCGGTGCCGCAGGTGGCCTCGGCTTCGGCCTCATGCACTTCCTAAACGCCACCCTCCACCCCGGCTTCGACCTCATCTCAGACGCCCTCCAACTCCCCGAACGCATCGCCGCCGCTGACCTCATCATCACCGGAGAAGGCTCGCTCGATGCTCAGTCCCTCTCCGGAAAAGGCCCCGTAGGAGTCGCCCGCCTTGCTCAGAATCTTGCCAAGCCCACCATCGCCCTTGCTGGTCACATCTCAGAAGAAGTTCGGAAATCAGACCTCTTCCGGCACTGCGGCGCCCTGAACGACTTTAACCTCCCCCTAGAAACCCTCATGTCAGATGCTGCACCCCTCCTCACCCGTAAAGTTCGTGAACTAAGCGACTTGCTCCCCTTCCACTGACCAGCTTAGCTCTGCTGCACATGAGCAAAGCAGTTCTCTTATTCTCCGGACAAGGCGCCCAAAAGGTAGGCATGGGCCAAGACCTCATCAGCGCTTACCCCTCTGCGAAAAAACTCTTCGAGCAAGCGGACCACACCCTAGGTCGCTCCCTCAGTGACATCATGTTCCATGGCCCCCCCGAAGAGCTTACTAAGACCCGTCACTGCCAGCCAGCTCTCTTCCTCCACGGCCTCGCCCTCCTTCAAATTCTTAAAGAAAAAGTCCCCCAGCTCCAGCCAGTCGCCGCAGCCGGACTCTCACTTGGTGAAATGACCGCCCACTGCGCAGCTGGCACCTTCACCTTCGAGCAAGGGCTAAAACTCGTCGCCCGCCGTGGTGAACTCATGGATAAAGCCTGCGAAACCCAGCCCGGCTCCATGGCCGCCATGATCGGAGGCACCCCTGAAGACCTTAGCAGACTCGCAACTGAGTGCGATGTCGACATTGCCAACCTCAACTGCCCGGGACAGACCGTCCTCTCAGGCACAGAAAAAGGCATCGACCGAGCTGTCTCACTGGCCAAGGAATTCGGCCTCCGCATGGGAAAAAAACTCCAAGTCGCCGGAGCCTACCACTCCCGCCTCATGGCCAGTGCCCAAGAAGAACTTGGAAAAGCCCTCGCCGCCACCGACTTCACTGACCCCCAGATCCCCGTCATCTCGAACTACCTCGCCGCCCCTGCCGAAGGGCCAGACGCCATCCGCGCCTCCCTAAAAGACCAAGTCACTGGCTCCGTCCGCTGGATCGAATCCATCCAACACCTCCGCCAGCAAGGTCATGACCTATTTATCGAGCTCGGCCCCGGAAAAGTCCTAGCCGGCTTCATGGCCCGTATTGACAAAGAAGCCCGCATCATCTCCATCGAAGACGCCACCTCACTCGAGGCCGCCATCACGGAACTTTCCTAAAAAGAAAAGATTTCCCAAAAAGAAAAAAAATTCCCAAATGGGTAAATTAGTTCTTGTCCATCTCAACGGGTCGCCATAGCTTCCCGCCGTCTTAACCGACGATGCGGAGCGGTAGCTCAGTTGGTTAGAGCGCCGGCCTGTCACGCCGGAGGTCGCGGGTTCGAGTCCCGTCCGCTCCGCCACTTCCCTGTCTTATACAGGGAATTTTTTTGCCCTGATTCTCCCTGCTCCTAACTCGATCCAGCCCCGCCCCCTCACCCTAAACCACCGGCGGACTGCCTAAATTCTCCATTGCCTCCTTCTAAAACTAAGCCATTCTCCTCCCATGCGCTTAGCCATCATCCCTCTTCTCTTCACCCTCCTTCACGCCGGAGAAAATAAAAACAGTAAAGAAAACAGCCAAGAGAAACACAAAGTCTCGAAACAAGCCTCCGTCACCATTGATGGAAATAAAATCGACTACCGCGTCACCGCCTCCACCCTCACCCTTAAGAGCGAGATGGACAAAGACCGGGCAGACATCTTCCACGTCAGCTACGAGCGCATCGGCATCGCAGACCGCCATAAACGCCCTGTCATGTTTGCCTTTAATGGAGGTCCTGGCTCCTCTGCAGTCTGGCTGCATCTCGGAGCTCTCGGGCCACGCATCGTCCCCACCACCCCAGATGGCACCGCCACCCTCCCTCCTCCTACCATCCTTCAAGAAAACCCACACTCCATTCTGGACCTCGTAGACCTCGTCTTTATCGACCCCGTCTCCACCGGTTTCTCCCGTAAAAAGGGCGATAGCAAAGCCTCAGAATTCCACGGCGTCGAAGGTGACATCCACTCCGTCGCCGACTTCATCCGCCGCTGGACCAGTGAGAACGGTCGCTGGGCCTCTCCTAAGTATCTTCTCGGAGAATCCTACGGTGGCGTCCGCGCTACTGGACTGGCTGAGCATCTCCAGAATGAGCACGGCATGACACTAAACGGCATCGTCCTTCTCTCCTCCCTCGTCGACTTCCGCACCCTACGCATAAGGAGTGCTGATGACCTCTCCTACTCGGTCTTCCTACCTGCCATGACTGGCACCTCCCACTTCCATAAAAAAATCACCGGCGACCGCGACGCCCTTGTCAAAGAATCCCAGCAATACGCCTTCAGCACCTATGCCCAGGCCCTCCTCAAAGGAGCTGCCATCACCGAGGCTGAGAAAAACAAAGTCGCTCAGAAGCTCGCAGACTTCACCGGACTTCCTGCTTCACTCTTCCTCGCAAATAACCTCCGCCTTTCCCCATCTCGCTACCGGAAAGAACTCCTTCGGGAAGAAGGGAAAGTCCTCGGACGTTTTGATGCGCGTATCGCCTGGCCATCCACCCACCCAGACACAGACACCCCCGCCTATGACCCCTCCTACTCTGTCGCCCTTGGCGCCTTCTCCACCGCCATGAATGACTACCTTAGCCGTGACCTCGGCTGGACCGGCCACCAACCCTACCGCATCCTCACCCGTAAAGTTCACCCATGGAACTGGGGTGCCAGTAACAGCATTCTTAACATGACGAAACAGCTCGAGAGCGCCATGATTCATAATCCACAGCTCAAGGTCCTCGTAATGTGTGGCTACACTGACCTAGCCACCCCTCCTGCCAATATGCAGTATAGTATCTCACACCTCTTCAAAATCCCTGAGAAAAGACGTCAAAGCATCGAGTTCACCTGGTATGAAGCAGGACACATGTTCTACCTCAATCAACCCGATCTTGAGAAAATGAGAAAAGACCTCGTCAACTTTCTCAACTAAAGAAAAGCGGCCAAAAACCACCCTCTATGAAAATCACCTCATATCTGAGGGAGAGAGTGGCAGTCCCACAAGGACTCGAACCTTGAATGACTGAATCAAAATCAGCTGTGTTACCGATTACACCATGGGACTCACTCGGCGACGGCATCTGTCTGCCGACGGCGGAGGGATAAATTCAGAGGGCCATCCTTGCAAGACTGAAATTAAGGAAGGATTCATTTTTCTCAAAAAACACCCCTCTTTTACCCTCCACCGCTTCATTCTCTCGCAGATAAAGCCCACCCTTGACCTCCCCTCTAAAAAGCAAGACCTTCCCACCCGCCAATGGACTACGGAACTCTCATCGAAAAACGCAAAGCCCGCCTCGCCGAGATTGAAAAACTCATGGAAGACCCCGAGTTCTTCAATGACCAAACAAGCTCCACGAAATACATGCGTGAACACCGTGGACTTAAGAAACTCCTCACCCTCTGGGAAGAATACCAACAACTCATCACTGACATCGAGGGGAATGAAGAACTGGTCAAAGGAGATGATGCCGAATTCGCAGCCATGGCTGAAGAAGAACTCCCCACCATGCGAGAGCGCTTTAAAACCCTCGCGCAGGAAGTCCAATACGCCCTTCTCCCTCGGGATGAGACCGAAGACCGCGATGCCCTCCTAGAAATCCGAGCCGGGGCTGGGGGCGATGAAGCCTCCCTCTTCGCCGGAGAACTCCTAAAACTCTACCAACGCTACGTCGAAAGCCGGGGATGGAAACACGAACACCTCGAGAGCTCACCCTCCGACGTCGGCGGCTATAAAGAAGTCATCCTGAAAGTCACTGGAGAAGAAGTTTTCCGCTACCTAAAATACGAATCCGGCGTACACCGCGTCCAGCGAGTCCCCGCCACTGAGACCCAAGGCCGCATCCACACCTCTACCGTCACCATTGCCGTTCTCCCTGAGGCCGAGGAAGTAGACGTCCAGCTCCGCCCTGATGAACTCCACATTCAGGCCACTCGCTCCGGCGGGCCAGGCGGCCAGCACGTCAACACCACCGACTCCGCTGTCCAAATCACCCACCTTCCCTCTGGAATCCAAGTGAAATCACAAGACGGACGCTCGCAAACACAGAACAAAGAAAAAGCGATGCAGATCCTCCGCGCCAAGCTCTTCGAGGTCGCCCAACGCGAGGCCCAAGAAAGCTACTCTGCCCAACGAAAATCTCTCGTAGGCTCCGGTGATCGGTCTGAAAAAATCCGCACCTATAACTTCCCCCAATCCCGCGTCACTGACCACCGAATCAACCATACCTCTCACAATATGGACGGCATCATGGATGGCGACATCCACGAATTTACCAACCACCTCCAAAAAGCAGAAATGGAACAGCGCCTCGCAGAAGAGGAACTGGACTAAGTGATGAGGGTTTATTTAGACAACTGCTGCTTTAACCGGCCCTTCGATGACCAGTCCCAACTAGCTGTCCGACTGGAAGCCGAAGCTAAACTCTCCATTCAAGAAGCGATTCGGGCCCATCAAATCAGCCTCGTTTGGTCCTACATCATTGACTTTGAAAATTCTGAAAATCCCTTCCCTGAAAGAAGACACAGTATCTCACCTTGGCGGGAGCTCTCCTGTCTCAACATTTCTGAAACACCTCAACTTATTGAAAAATCCATTCAATTCACCCAACTCAACATCAAGGCAAAAGACGCGCTACATCTCGCCTGTGCCGTAGAAGGTCACTGTGATATTTTTCTGACCACCGACCACGGAATTCTCAAAAAATCACGACACATCACCGACCTTGCCGTCATGAACCCGATCGACTATATTACTAGAAAAGCTAATGACTGATACCGAAATCCGCGTCGAAGGTGTCCGCGCACTCACCACTACTCTTGGAGCGGTCGAGGCCGAGCGTTTTATCGCGCTGATTCTCAGGGAACCCTTCGACTACACCCGCTGGCAAAAGAAATTATTCTCTCAGCGCAGCGTCACCGAAATCAGTTCCGCAGCCATGGAACAGCGCCTCGCAGAAGAGGAACTGGACTAAGCCACCGCGCCAGTACCCCTGCATGACCACCATCAAAGAAGTCCTCGAAAAAGGGGCTACCTTTCTCAGTAACAAGGGCGTTGAAAGCGCCCGCCTGAACATGGAACTTCTAGTCGCTCATGTCCTAGAACTTCAACGCATGGACCTCTACCTCCGCTTTGACCAAGCTCTCGACGAAACACAACTCACGACCCTACGCAGCCAACTCACCAAGCGGGGCCAGCGCGTCCCCCTCCAGCACCTCACCGGCATTTCACACTTCGGGAACTACCAATTTAAGACCGATGCCCGCGCACTCATCCCCCGCCCAGAGACCGAAGAACTCGTCTCCCTCATCCACACCCAGTCCTTCCATAAACCCGCACGCATCCTTGACCTAGCCTGTGGCTCAGGAGTCCTCGGGCTCACCCTGGCTAAGGACCTAGGCCCTGATTGCTCTCAGCTCACCCTCAGCGACCTCTCTGCAGAAGCCCTCTCGCTCGCGCAAGAAAACGCCCAGAAATTAGAAGTCGAGGCCGACTTCATCGAGAGTGACCTCTTTGAAAACCTCACTGGCCCCTTTGATCTCATCGTCGCTAACCTCCCCTACATAGCCGAGGGCGAACGCAGCCAACTCTCCCCTGAAGTCCTCCATGATCCGGCCATGGCACTCTTCAGCGGCCATGATGGGCTAGACCTCCTGCGCCGCTTCTGTGCCTCCTGCTCTGAATACCTCTCAGCGGGTGGACTCCTCGCGCTGGAAGTCGGCCACCAACAAGGAACAGCCGTCACTGAGCTACTCCGGGAAGCGGGACTCGCGGACGTCACCCTACATCAGGATCTCAATGGAATCTCTAGATTTCCACTTGCACGCCAGAACTAAAAAGCCCACTCACCTTTCTAACAAATTCCTCAAAATCCCCTCATGGACAAACTCCTCGTACACGGCGGCACCTCCCTCTCCGGAGCGATCAATATCTCAGGATCTAAAAACGCCTCTCTTCCCATTCTCGCAGCCGCTCTCCTGACTGAAAAGCAAGTCATCATCGAGCGGGTCCCTGACGTCTCTGACACCAACTACATGTTGCAGATTCTCAGCGCCCTCGGCTGTGAAGTGGAGCGTTACTCAGGAACTGTAAAAATCACTGCGGCCAATATCCACCCCGAGGCTCCTTATGAAATCGTCCGTAAAATGCGGGCCTCCATTTGCGTCATGGGACCTCTGGTAGCCCGTCTCGGGAAAGCGAACGTCTCCATCCCCGGAGGCTGTGTCATCGGGGACCGCCCGATTGACCTCCACCTCAAGGGCCTGCAAGGCCTAGGCGCCGAAGTAGATACAGAAGGTGGTAACATGTGCATCACCGCAGAGAAGGGCCTCATTGGAAAAGAGATCGACCTCCGTGGAAAGCACGGCCCCACCGTCCTAGGCACAGATAACCTCATGATGGCCGCTGTTCTCGCCGAGGGGACCACCATCATCGAATCCGCCGCCTGTGAACCAGAAGTCGTCGACCTTGCTGACTTTCTAAACTCCATGGGAGCCCAGATCGAAGGAGCCGGAACCCGCCGCATCACCATTCAGGGCGTGCGTTCCCTAGGTGGCACGCACCACACCGTCATCCCAGACCGTATTGAAGCTGGCACCTTCATGGTCGCAGGAGCCATGGCCAGTGAAGACGGCATCACTCTTAACCGCGTGCGCGAGGACCAACTCACCGAAGCCACTCATAAACTCATCGAAGCGGGCCACCTCGTCACCTTTAACGAAGCCGGTAATAGCGTCACCATCCAGCCCGGAGACCAGCCCAGCGGCTGCGCGATCACCACCGCACCCCACCCGGGTTTCCCCACAGACATGCAGGCCCAGTTCACCGCCATGTTCGCCACCAGCCCCGGGATCTCAGTCATTGAAGACACCATCTTCCCACAACGCTTCATGCACTGTGCTGAACTCACACGGATGGGTGCTAACATCAACGTAGACAACGGCAGCGCCATCGTCCACGGAGTTGATCAGCTTAGCGCCGCCCCCGTCATGGCCTCAGACCTCCGCGCCTCCGCCGCCCTCGTCCTCGCCGGCCTACGCGCAAAAGGAAGCACCGAAATTAACCGCCTCTACCACATCGACCGTGGCTACGAAATGATCGATGAAAAGCTCCTACAACTCGGGGCCAAAGTAGAGCGTCTCCGGGGCAGTATCTAGAGGGCAGTCAGCACTCTCGCCCACTTTACTGGAGTTCGTCTCCTTGCCGCACCTCTGGATCTATGTCTAGTAAGGGGGTGCTCGGCTTCTTTGCGATACTTTCAATACTCTCGTCCTCATCTTGGACGGGCACGACATTGATATCCACCTGCACTGGCACCGCTCGTAGACCCTCGATGATGCTCTGAAGCTGGGCGATGGACCCCTCCGCTAGTTTAGGAGGCTGCTTGAGACTGTGCCCGATCGCTTCCAAGCCATCATTAAACTGAGTCATCTGAGCCACCACTCGGGCCACAGGATCATTCTCCCCCGCGCCACCGAGCAGTTTTTGCTTAGCGAAGTCTTTCTTAATCTGAGCCCAGCGAGCCTCCTCAAGCTCAGATAAGACCCCCTCCATTTCTTTAAATTTCAGGAGGTTGGCCTCGGCTCCCGTGGTGAGTGTCTGAGATTCATTCTCGTAGTGATCATAGATGAGTCCCTCCACTTCCTGTGCGGTCATGATGGGAAGCACCTTCTCGGCGATGCGATTCATGTTACGATAAGACCCTTGCAGCTTAAACGCAGGCTCTACGCGGTAGGCATCCTCTTGGGCCGCGCTGCGAATATATTCCATATTCACTCTCATAATACTATCACGCACCCGCAGAAGATGCCTTAGAGTCTTGGTGAATTCTTCAAGTTCTGCGGGAGTGTAATTCCCTTCGAAGTCCACCCCCTCAGTATTCCCACTCTCGGCAAGAGCTAGCGCGGCATAGACATCTTTCTGGCTCTTACTGGCCAATTGGCTAAGCACCGCATTCGAGGTCAGGCAGTTCTCTACGAAGCTCACCTGAAAGGCTTCGGCATGATCACCGAGGATGTCTCCTAAATTATAGGTGTCTGCTCGGTTCGCGAGCATATCTGGAATCTGAAACTTACCACCCGTTTCCGTGTAGGGATTCCCGGCCATTACGACTGCGATTTTTTTCCCCCGTAGGTCATAAGTCTTTGCCTTCCCCTGATAGACCCCTTCGATCTTACGCTGTCCATCACAGAGGCTGATGAATTTTTGTAAAAACTCCGAGTGAGTGTGCTGGATATCATCCAGATAAATCATGACATTATCCCCCATCTCTAGGGCCAGATTTAGTTTTTCCACCTCCTCTTTTGCAGAGGCATTCGGAGCATCTTCTGGGTCTAAGGATGTGACCTCATGGCCCAGAGCAGGGCCATTAATTTTCATAAAAGTCAGCCCTAGACGATTGCCGATATACTCCATCAAGGTCGTCTTACCATAACCTGGAGGCGAGATGAGCAGGAGTAGGCCCATCCGGTCTGTCCGAGTCTCATCCCCCGCTGTGCCCATCTGCTTCGCTAAATTATCACCCACCATCGGGAGATAAACCTCGTTGATGAGGCGATTACGGACAAAGGCGGACATCACCCGTGGCTTAAACTCATCTAGGCGCATCTCCGCACGCTTCTCATCCACTAAGTTCTGCTTCGACTCTAGGTATGCTCTAAAGAGTGGCACCTCATGCTCAGCGAAGGCCGCCATACGCTGCATAAACTCATGATAATTTAGAAGCACACTTCCCTCCTGAATCCGAGGATGACTCCCTTTTAGCCCTTCTATGCTGATCGTAAACTCAGCCCCTTTCACCCAGCGCTCTTCGTATCCTCCTTGAGCCACCCAATAGGCTGCCTCATAAGTGCTGTCATCATTAGAAAATGATCCTAACCAATCGAGCGCTACCGCAAAGCGCCCTGCCAGTGAGTCCTTAAACTCAGCTAAGGCTGCCTCGAAGACCTGAGTGGCCCGCTTTGAAAGAAGCTCTGATTTTAGCCGCTCCATTAGAGTGACTGCTCCCTTAGATACGACGAAGCCCGGCCCGTTTGAAATCTCCTCAAAGAGATACTCAGCTTGTCCTCTCAGAAAATGTTCACCCATCTCGCTGATAAAAAGCTCACGCTGGACTAGGCTAAAGTCACTCGCTCCAAAGGCCTTCAATTTCTCTCCATGAGCACGGAGACGGATGGAGAGTTCGCTACGGATTCCCTCATCAAGAGCCTCCCAGGCTAGGAGAGCTTCAGCCCGTGTCCTAGGACTAAAGTGGAGTAAGCCCGCGCTCTCTTTCATGGGCTGCAGAGCATCTACGATTTTTTGTGCATCCAGATCGTGAACTCCTTTCAGGTAGCCTTCTTGGTAGCGCGGTTGCATGAACTGTGCGAGACTCTGCCCCTCACCATGGCATAGAAATTGATACGCCAGCCACTCCGCACGGTAGACCTCACGCGTCTCAGAAATCACCTCTTGCTCCCAGACGGACTCGGTTTTTAAAAAGGCTTCATCGGCCACTGGTTCAAAAAAATCTGTTCCACTCAGGTGGAAGCACATTTCGCCCTCCTTCGGCACGATACTGAGCTCTAATTCCTGTTCATGGACTGAGAAGTGGTGCTTCCCGAATTTAATGACCGCCTTACCATCAACGAAGAGTTCCTTGCGATCTTTCAGCGCTCTTACGGCATCATCACGAGTCGTTTTTAAGCGCGTCTGAATCCCATCACCCTTCACTGCATCGCCCAGATCATTCAGCTCTTCGATGATATCGCGGATTTTCTCGATCATGAGATCACCCGCGAAATAGCCATGAATCTCGTGAATTTCAGAAAAACCGTCGAGGCGATTTTTAATCCCAGAAAAGATCCGCTCGGCGGACTTAACTAGCTGATGACTCCGGCGGCTTCTCTTCTCTAGTAAAAGCTGCTTCCGGCTCTCGAAGGCCTCGTAAATCTCTTCTCGTTTTCCGGAAAGTTCTTCAAGGTAGTCATCAAATTCTGAGAATTTCCCCTCCAGTTCCTCTAACTGGACCATCACCTTAGTAAGGTAATCTTCGCATTTATCCGCGGTATCGCAGAGGTCTAAGTAGTTCACTACCGCTTGGCTGAGGAGCTTCATCTGCGCTCCGAACTGGGCCATCCCCTCTCCCTTAGCCAACGCTAGCCGCTTATTTTTCAAGCCCGCCCGCACTCCATTCAGCGAGGCATAAATGGTCGAAATACTATCAATAATTGCCGTGGTCTGGGTGGCATCCTCGATTTTAAGATTCCCGACGATTTCAATGAGCATCTCTAACTCCGCGCCAGCCTCATCTAGGGCATGAGTGACCTCATCTGCCTCGACGACCTTGGCGAGTTTAGGAACTCGGGCTTCCTCCTCTTCCACCGCTTTGCGGTAGGGGTCAAGAGCCTCGGGTTTTAGTAAGAAGTTCACCGTACTCTTGGCGACTTTCTCTGTGGCTTCTATGATCTCAGTCTCAAGCCCATCGACGAGAGCGCCATCTACATAGCGTAAGTCTCGCAGACTGATGACTTCACCGCGCCTTTTACGCAGGTCAGCAAGATGATGAACATAAGCAAAAATATCACCCGCAGGTGAGCGCTGAATAGCGCGTAAAAGCTCATTAGTTTTTTGTTGAGCAGACTGGCTGCGCTCTGTGGCTGAGTGGCGCAAGGCCTGCACTTTCTCGAACTCATCAATCGCCGAACTCGCAGCGGCACGGATTTCCTTAAGGGGGGCAGCTAGGTTCCCAGTCTCTTCCTGACTGAGCCAAAAATAGCTATCAATAATGTCACTCGTTTTCTTACTCAGATCAGGGTAAAGGTCTCCGTAACTATCGTCTTTCCTAAGTAGGGTGAGAACTTCACGGCACTCCGCCATTCCCCGCACCAGTTCGGTATTGCCAATTTTAAACAGGAGGGAGTCACTCTGAGAAGCTTGGCGGGTGGCGACCTCATCACTCAGGTAAGAGCTTTGCCAAACCTGTAAAGCATGATGTTTAGAAGCCTCACTTTCACTCCGGAAGATGATCATCCGTCCATCTGGAAAGAGGGAGTATCCACTACACAGGACCGGCGTCTCTACCGCCTGATCTATCATATTATAAGAAAGGAGGACATAGTCCCCACTGAGACGATTATAAAATACAAAGAGAGTGTCTTCCCCATTCGCACTCAGCACGCGCCGCTCAAAGCGCATGTCAGTCAGTTCCGTTTCAAAAATTTTAGACTCGCCAGTCAGGAGCAGGTAACCATTGGAAAAAATGATCCCCTGCTCGTCTGGTAGGAGCACACAGGAGTGTCCTATGGC
>CALFVL010000047.1 GCA_937928425.1 uncultured Verrucomicrobiales bacterium | reverse complement strand
CTCAAGGCCGACACTGGCGGCTGGCGCCGAGAGCTGCACAAGCTCCTCCGTGACTCCGGTCACCTTAAAAAACAGCGCGAAACTCTCCTGCCAAAAACCACCGCCTTCCCCTCCTTGCAGCAGGAAAACCTTCTAGACACGTTTAATAAATTAAACAGCTATGATGAACGCGCTCGGATGGTCCACTTCCCAGAAAATTACACGGAGCAAAGAGACCTCGACCACCTGCACCGGATCAGCCGTGAGATGCAGACTTTGGAGAATGAGACCGTTTCCCTCGCTGACCAAGTCCAGTCCACCATCGTAGAACTAGACGAGATCATCGATCAGACGGCTGACAACTTCGATATCAACCGTCTCTCTAAAGTAGACCTCGCCAT
Source organism: uncultured Verrucomicrobiales bacterium (assembly GCA_937928425.1). GTDB lineage: Bacteria > Verrucomicrobiota > Verrucomicrobiia > Verrucomicrobiales > Akkermansiaceae > SW10. Next base: position 40,809 of record CALFVL010000047.1, on the reverse strand, counting down.
CCTCCGGCTCGCCACATGGGAAATTTTAAAAGCCCCAGAGATCGACTCCTCGGTTTCCATCAATGAGGCTATCGAACTCGCTCGCTCATTTTCCGGAGAAGATGCTGCCTCCTTCGTCAATGGTATCCTCGACAAAATTGCCAAGAGGTAAACCATTACAAAAAGGTCCAGAAATTACCCTTCCATACTGCCTTAAACTTCGGCAGCCTCCCAAGCGTGGAAGAGAAAAACTCATTTCCCAGCGAATTCCAAAAACGCACTCTCTGGAAAGCAGTCACCGGCCTTGCCATTCTCGTTTTAGGCTGCCTTCTCGTCGGTCTTATTTGGCTTAGCAGCTCCGTCCTCGGTTATTTACAGCCCGTCTTCGTGCCCCTTGCGGTAGCTGGAATCGTGGCCTACCTTCTTCACCCTGTTGTCAAGTGGTTGCAAGGAAAAGGCCTCTCTCGGGTGCAAGGTATCATTGCGGTATTCGGGAGCTTCCTCCTCGCCATCATCACTCTTCTCTTCTTCGTAGGGATCAAGCTCTCTAAACAAATTGAAACGGCCTACTCGAAAGGATCGATCGACTGGATTTCACCAGAAATCCTAAAACACTCTAAAGAAAATGCCTTCTACGGTTGGATCGTCCAGAGAACATTTACCAAAGATCAAGCCGCAGCTGAAAAGCGCCTTGATGCGGGAGGCTTCCTCACTGGGCCTCATAAAGTAAAATGGCGCCTAGATCCGAGCACAGGAAAACTCAGTGACGGCAAGTCCGAGGCCTCAGCAGAGCTTCTCGCCCTATTTAACTCCGATTGGAACAGCGGAAAAACAATCTCAGAAATTCCTCATGCTCAGGAAACGATCGCCCTAAAAAACTTCGGCATCACGAAAGGTGGGAAATGGCTCTCCGGACTAGCCCAAAAAACCCTCAGCTGGCTTTCTGATAGTTCCGGAAAAATTCTCGGCTTCTTTGGCCTCATCATCGGCTTTGCCATGGTTCCCATCTACCTCTACTACTTCCTAAAAGAAAGTGATGGCATCCAGCAAGGCTGGACTGACTACGTGCCTCTCCGAGCCTCTGCCTTTAAAGACGAAGTCGTCTCAACTCTGCGTGAAATTAATGGCTACCTCATCTCATTCTTCCGTGGACAGGTTCTCGTGGCCTTTATTGATGGTATTCTCGTCGGCATCGCCCTCACCATTTTCCAACTTCCCTATGGTCTTCTCATTGGCGTCTGTATGGCCTTCCTTGGCATCATCCCCTTCATCGGGAACATCATCTGTCTCATCCCTGCCTGCATTATCGCCTACTTCCATGGCTTTACAGAACCTTACGGCATCACTCAGTGGGGATATGTCTTAGGTGTTCTCGCCATCTTCATCATCGTCCAGCAGATTAACTCGCTCGTCACCGCGCCTAAAATCGTGGGTGACTCCGTAGGACTACATCCCATGACAGTCATCTTCTCTATGCTCTTCTGGTCCCTCCTGCTCGGTGGTTTCCTCGGTGCTCTCCTCGCCGTTCCCCTTACTGCTGCTGTGAAAGTCATTTTTCGCCGCTACATTTGGGATCGTCAGAGTCCTTTGCGTGAGACTCACTCGTAGGGTTTTATCGCTTTTGCTCCCTAGTCAGAGCCAGCTAAATCATTGCTAAGTGGGTAATGTCTATTACTCATTTAAATGTCTCGGCTCCCCACTCTTAGAGATCGCCTCAGCATCAGGGCCATCCAGCTAGGGAAAGGTTGACATAAGGCTTGTACGTTTCCAAGAAGCTGAAACACTTGCTGGATGCCTGTAAATCCAGCAAAGATTGACTACTCTGGCGGTTTCCCGATTGGTTTTGAACACTTCGTTATCATCGAAGACCCTCGCACCGGTGGAAATAAGAAACACCACTTCGGTGAGATGATTTTTCTCGCCGTAAGCGCCTTGGTTTGTGGCGTTCAGTCGTTCACAGGAATTATTGAGTTCGGTCAAATCCATCAAAAATGGCTCAAGAAATGGGTTAGCCTCCCCAATGGGATTCCGGTCACACAAACGATGATCAATCTCTTTTCATTGCTCGATCCGAAGGAGTTTAGCCAATGCCTCATCGCTCATCTCAAAGATGTTCACCCCGAGCTTGCCAAGCAACTCATCGCGGTCGACGGAAAAACGATCCGGGGAAGTGGTAAGACCAATCTCGAACAACAGCACTGCCTCAGTGCTTATGCTGCAGAAACGGGCCTCACTCTTGGGGTGGAATTTGTGCTGCGCAAAAGTAACGAAATCCCAGCGATCCCTAAACTCTTGGAGCAACTCAAAATCGAAGGTCATATGATCTCGGTTGATGCAATGGGAACTCAGACTGCAATTGCCGCGAACATCCGTGAGCGCAAAGCCGACTACCTCATGGCTGTCAAAGGAAACCAAGGCTCTCTCCACAAGGAAATCGTCGATCAATTCCACTTCGCCGCAAGCCAAAGCGTGAAGCAAAGCGGCCTATCCTGGGAATCTCATGAGCAAGTTGAAAAAGCAAATGGGCGCGTTACGACGCGTCGAACAGCAGTGACCCAAGAGCTTAGCTGGATGATCCCATCGATCCGGAAACGTTGGAAAGATTTGACCACGTTAATCATGATTGAGAGCGAAAGCTACTCGTTGGCAGATAAGAAGACGACGAAACAGATGCGCTTTTACATTAGTAGTCGCGCTAGTTCGGCAAAAGAATTTAGCGTATTGATCCGCCAGCATTGGAGCATTGAGAATAGCTGTCACTGGGTCTTGGATACACTCTATCGAGAAGATCACTCACAAGTGAGATTAGCCAATGCAGTGAAGAACTTCGCGATCTTACGACGAGTGGCTCACAACCTCCTAAAAGCCGAGACCACGAACAAAAAATCGCTTCCAATGAAACAAATGAAAGCGATGGTAAATGAGACCTATCGCAACAAACTTCTCTCCCTAGCTGGATGACCCTGTCACCAATGCCAACTCATTTCATTCGACATGATCTAATAAATCCACATTCTTTCTCTTGATGTCTTTTAGATTGGTCTTTTTACTTTTCGCTATCACTCCTTTTCCGCTTTCTGCCGCTCCTAAAAAACAAGAGGTCGAGTCGGTTAGTTTTTCCATCGAGCGAGGCTATTACACTGAGCCTTTTGAGGTTGTTCTTTCCACGGAAACTCCAGAAGCCAGTATCATTTATACAGCTGATGGAACAACGCCCTCGAAGACGAACGGGGTTCTTGTCGCCCCCGAATCGAAAGCCACAGTGGAAGTCGCTCAGACGACAATTCTAAGAGCGATGGCTATCAAAGAAGCATTGGAGCCAAGCCCGATTGAGACACACACTTATCTTTTTGTAGACGATATTCTAAATCAGAAATCAGTCGCTTCATGGTCTCCTGAAATTGACCAAGGAATGAATCCCGAGGTCTTCGAAACTAAAACGGCAATGCAGGAGGCTAAGGACGTTTTTCATCGAGTGCCAACGGTTTCCGTTCTGACGGATGCCGAGGGTCTTTTTGGTGAAGAGGGGATTTACATTGATCCTAAAAAGAGGGGAAGAGCATCCGAACTCTCGGCATCTGTGGAGTGGATTGATCCCAACGAAAAAGGTTCTCTCCAAGTGAGCTGCGGTCTCAGAATTCAAGGAGCGGGAAGTCGCACGCAATCCCGAAAGAAGAATTTTCGCCTCCGTTTCGCAAAGGAATTTGGAGCAGGGAAGTTTTCTGGAGATCTTTTCAAAGAAAAGGGGCCGGAAGAGTTTGAAAATCTCATTCTCCGAAACCCCACTCATGATTCTTGGGCCGTTTACAGCCACACTTGGAGGAACAATGCAAGATATGTGAATGACGCTTGGGCGGCGCAAACCCAACGCTTGATGGGGAATCTATCAGCAAGGCAGAGGTGGGTGCATCTTTTCCTTAATGGCCGTTATTGGGGTGTCTATGCTCTTACCGAAAGACCTGATGAACACTTTGCTTCTTCCCACCTTGAGAAGAAGTCTGACGATCTCATTATTTACAATGCCCGCGAGTTGCAAAGTGGTGAAAAAACGCGCCTTGATGAAGCGAAAACGTTCATAACCACTCAGCTCACCAATACGAAAAAATCCTTTGCGGAGTTGGATCGTTACCTCGATGTCGATGCCTTCATCGATCATTTCATCGTCAATGTTTATGCGGCCAATGTGGATTGGCCGGATCGAAATTTTTTCCTGATCGGAGAGAAAAGCGAAAATCCCTATTTCCGCTTTGTAGGGTGGGATGCTGAAACAGGATTTTTTCGGAGATGGGATAGCCTCCGCAATCGACACGCCAAAGATGCTTTGGGCTTTGATCAAGTGAATGACACCAAAATGCTCTTTGATGGCTTTGGCCCCGGTCTTTGGTATCGAGCGCTGACAAGTCATCCTGAATTCCGCCTTCGCTTTTCCGACCGTCTTTATCAGCACGTCTCTTTAGGTGGTCTTTTAAGCCCTACGCAAGCCTCTCTTCGCTACCGTCGTCTCCTCAATGAAATCGAGCCTCTGCTGCTCCTCGAAGGCGCACGATGGGGAGATGCTATCAACAAGGACTCCCCATTTTTAGTTCACAATGTCAAGTGGCAAAAATTGACTTCTCCTGACAGTTGGCTTTTCACGAAATTCTTTCCAAGGCGTTCGATGGATCTCATTGAGGACTTTCAGAAATATGGGGTCTTTCCAAAAATCCTTCCTCCCAAGCTTGGCCGTCCTCCCTCACGGATGATCAAAAAGAACGAAAAAACGATCTATCTTGAGAACCCAAATGAAACAGGGATCATTATTTTCACTACGGATGGAACAGATCCACGTGAGGCATGGACTGGTAAGATTCTAGGGCCAGCCTACCGAAACCCGTTGCGAATCAACGAGGGAGAAAAGGTGATGGCGCGAGTTTATTCTGAGAGGAAGTGGAGTGCTCTCATGGTTTCACCCCGTTCAAATAAATAGTTCATTTTAAATCTGGTGAAACGACTGATTCAAATCGTACGTTTCTTTCATGAAAATACAGTCTTGTCTCTTAGGGGTCTTTTCATCAGTTATCTGGGCTCAGGGGGAAGAAAGCATCAAAGTAACACCTGAAACAAATGCTGTTTTAGAATCCAGCATTGTTCTGGATGAATCGTCCGTCGTGCAGGGAAACACCCACTTGAAAATTGAGAGGTTGAGCACTCCTGATGAAGATCTTCTCAAGGATTTGGAGAGCAAGAAAGACTCGAGTGATGCTGTGAAACCTGTTCATTCTGTTTCCGCGTTTTTGAAGCGTCGGAGCTACTTTGTTTCAGCGACGGTTTATGATCACACTTATACCTTGCTTCAGTTTAAATCGCTAAGTGGAGAGGTCGCAACCGAAGCTCTTGCGTGGACCAATATCACCTCATGGGAGGCGCTTGGCGCTAGTCCGACTTTCGTTCAAGGTGACACGAAATATACAATGATGATCATGCCTTCGAGCGCGCAAGTGACTGACGAATCACCTGCTCTCCCAACAAATCTTCCAAGTTTGAGCGAAGGTGGAGCTTACTATCAGGAGGGGAAAGGGGGTGCTCTCAAGCCCGATGACATCCATTTTATGGAAGCCCTGCATGAACACTATGCCCTTGAAAAGGATAAGATCAAAGAAGTTCACCAAGCAAAAGTTGAAGCCGAAGGAGAGAAAGAAGCAGCCAAGGAAAAAGAAGCCCGTCAGAAAAAAACGGTTACCTTGAGATTTTGGAGGCAGGAGGACAAACCCAAGGAAATGAGAGGTAGCGAGTAGAAATAACACCCTAAAATCAAATGAAAAAATTTCTTAGCCTTTTTCTGCTTTTACTCCTGAAAGTAAATGCTCAGAGCGATATCCGTTGCTCCCAGCTTTCAGGAAACATTTATCAACTTGAGTGGCACGGAGTCCACGGTCGCTCTTACTTCATCCAAGCCTCGACAGACGACTTGGCGACTTGGGATTTCCTTCCAGACATTCGATTTGGTCAGGGGCAGACCCTTAGAATGGCTTTCGAAAAAGTCAGTGAAGAGATGTATCTGCGGTTAGTTTACACCGATGTGTCTACGACAAATCCAGATACCGATGATTTCGATGGCGATGGATGGACGAACCTTGAAGAAGTCCTGACTTACAACACGTCTCCTTTTGTTTTCGACACCGAAGGCCCCGGCCCGAATCCGAATCCAAATCCCGCGCCAGGGCAAAATATGGGGCAAGGTGGGGGAGGCGCTGCACTTGCTCAGTTTGAACTTGAGATTACAGTGATTCAAGATGGCGCCTCAGAACTTCCTGTAAGGATGAGATTGGATGCAGGGTTTAATATTGTTTCCGACCAATTTGGAAATCCTGTCGGTGGAGGTGTTCCAAGCATTAGTGCTTTTCGAGGTAACAAGACAACGACAAAAATTAAATTGACAGATATAACTGGGCAGAATGTAGGAGCAATTTTTAACTTACTTCAACTTCAGACTGATCCGGTTCCTCCCCCTAGCACTCTCCCTTCTGAAGTCTCCATGATTAACGGATTACCATTAGTTATTCCACCTTTTATTCCGTTTGTAGAGGTATCAATTACTGGCGACATGGACCCAGATGCTGCAGGATCTCTGGACTATTGGGTATTTCAACCAATGGACATCACCACTATTTTTGGTATTGGGACAGATTTTGACAGTCAGGCCTTTTTTATTCAGCAACTACAAAATCGTTTAGACGCTCAACTCGCTGGCGCTAACCCACCTTACGATGTATTTAATTCTGGAAATATATGGGGAGTTAAAGGGGTTGCACTCCGCGAAGAAGGGGAAGAGCAATCTGACGCGGAAGAACTCCCCGAGAAGATTTATGCTATTGAGATTATGGAAGCGCCAGATCCGTTAAATCGAGGACTTCAGTCAAGCGAAAGAGTTGTGATTTTTGATGGGCACTCAAATTTTGGGTTTGGTCCTAACTTCGAGATAAATGTAATTAAAGTGATCGACGACTTCTTAAATTATGGGGTCGGTTTTACTGATATTCCTACGAGTTTTCATGGAATCCCAGGTGAAATGATAATGCAGAATCCAGATGGCTCTTTTCCTACCACAGGGCCTGGAGATGAAGGCGATCAGGCTAGCACCCGAGTTGCGCTCGAAGGATGGGCGTATTTGTTGCTCGAAGCCGCCGTCCCTCCTGAGGTGGTTTCTCCAGAAATTCAAGAAAATGTCATAAACTATGTTCCCTTGGAGAACTTTGTGCATCCGGATAATGTCACTCCCGCCCCTGACGTGGGTATAAGATTTCCTAATTCTGGCGCTGGAAATGGAGGGGTTTTAAATCGCCAAGGAGTAAATCCAAACTTTTTTCATTATGCAGGTCGTTTGATTGTCGCTGCCCCCGGAAATGAAATTCCTCAGCATCTTGGCTATAGAACATTTTTCTATAACGCTTGCGATACGGGTAGGGATTATATTGAGAATTTTCAACACCGGGAATTTGTTTACACAACCCAGGCCTGTAATGTTACTCAAGCTACGTGGGTGTTTGTGGAGCAAATATTAGACGGAAGAGGTGGTCAGTTTATCAGGAATCATATGAACAATGTAAATGGTTTAGGTGGAGCAGATAATAACATTGATTATTATGGGTTTTATAATTTTGGTAATTAGCTTCTCTCTATTAAGTGCTTCATTTGCGTTTACTCCGTCGGGTCGTGATAACGAAGTGGCTGAGGCGATTCTTGATGTGATTGAAACCCCTCGGGAATTTTCCCTGAGGGCATATAAGCTCACTCCAGAGGAGGAACAAATTTTGCAAGGATTTTCAGACGCAGAACTCTCCAGAGGATTTGCGACTTTATTATTTAATGAAGATAAAGATCCTATTAGGGGGAATAGAGCTTCAACAGGAAGTCTTATTGTAGGTGCTATCTCAAATAATAAAGATCTTATATCTGACCAGTCGGAGATAATAGAACTCCTTTATGATGAGAAGGAATCACGCGGGTTCTTCCTTATGTTTTGTCTCGCATCAAGTTTCTCAAAAAACAATGGGAGAGAGCTCATTCCAATATTTTTTAATACTCTTTTTCGGGATGGGAGAGTAACTAAAGAAGAAGGTGAATATACTCGTTCATATGCTGATGATGTATCTAAATTTGCTTATTCGATTATTGTTTCGAGATTGAAGAAAATGGATTCTGGATATAACCCTCTTGATCCTTATGAATCTGGTGTCATCCCTCATGAGGAGAAGGTTGATCATTTGGCTAATTGGTTGATCTCCAACTGGCCAGGTTGTGAGAGTTTTACTCTCACAGATCAAAACGTCCCAGCAATGATCACTTCTATTCGGAAAAAGAAGATTTTGAGGCAGCCTAGCTCCCAAAACGAAGAAAGCACAGCCCCCACGAAAGAGGTATTCAAGTTCTCGTGGCGGATCATCGCCGCGATTGCTCTTTTGATTGGGTCTTTACTCTATTGGGGTAAGAAGAGGTTCGCTTATTAGATAAATTTTCTCAGGAAATCCAATAAAAGCGGTCATGGCCGTTTTTAGTAGGTTGATTCAATCTCTTTGGGTCTGATTCCCCGCCGCTTGCGGCGTAAAGTATTCGCGTGAGCGAATATATCCACAAGAGTCACAATGTGACAGTGCTTCTCGTAAGCGTCAAACCGAGTGCTCTGGAGCGTCCCCCTTGAGAGTTGGACAGGTAATAAGGAGACATTTTCTTTTGGAACGAGGCCCCTCAACCGACGCATGTCGGGGGCCTTGGCTCCGAAAGGAATTGTCGACGAGCTTACGAACAATCCTCAATCTCTCGCGCTGTCATGAGTGAAGAATCCAAAGATATCAAACGTTGGACGGCTAGGCGAAAAGCTGAAATCGTGACCGAAATCATCAAAGGCAAAACGACAGCCTCTGAAGTCGCTCGAACCCATGATCTCACCATCGGTGAGATTGAGCAGTGGAAGTCCGATTTTATCGACATGGGAACCGAAGCTTTACGCTCCCACCCACGTGATGCTGAGGCGAAACACAAAGCCAAGGAAAAGGATCTCCTCGCCAAGATCGGGGACCTAACGATGCAGATGGAAGCCTACAAAATAGCCTGTGACATCCAGGGAAAGCCCTACCCCGACGTGAACTCATGAAAGCCGTTCGATCCAATCTTCTCACGTCGGGAAAAGCACCCTCTCTGACTAAGCTTTGCAACTGGTTCGATCTTCCACGGTCCACCGCTTACTACGAACCCAGAGATCCTAAGCCACCCGTCATCGACGAGGAGCTAGCCAACCAAATTAAAGCGCTTCACGAGGCAGAACCCTTTTTAGGTGTTCGAGGCACTTGGAGCCGTCTTCGGTTCATCAAAGGTATTTTGGTAAATCGGAAGAAAGTCCACCGCATCATGAAGCTCAAAGGCTGGACCCTGCCCAAGCGTAAAACCGGAAGCCGACCACGCGTAGAGAGCAATAAATCGGCCACCGAAACACCCAACGAACGCTGGGCCACCGACCTCGGGAATATCTTCTGTGGTGAAGATGGATGGTGCGTCTTTGCACCAGTGATCGACTGCTGCACACGCGAAGTTCTAGGCCATGCCATCGAACTCACCGGCAAATCAAAAACTGTCGAACGAGCTTTGGAAGAAGCCCTACTTGCTCGCTTCGGAACCCTTCACAACGCCCCTGAAGGCATGCTGCTACGTCATGACAACGGCCTTGTCTTTGGCTCACGCAGCTTCCGCTCAGTGGTCAAAGATTACGGACTTAAACAAGAATACATCACGCCATATACTCCCAAACAAAATGGACTTTGCGAACGCTTCATCAAAACCTTTAAAGAAGAATTTTGTTGGTGCAATCGCTTCAACTCCCTCGCAGAGGCCCGCCATGCGCTGGCAAAATTTATCGACCACTACAATCACACACGGCCTCACCAAGCCCTCAATTACCAGACACCAAATCAAAGAAACCAAGACCTATGCAAAAACGTAGCCTAAATAACACTATCGGCTGTCCAACATCCGGGGAGACACTACAGCTCCCCCTTGCGGGATGATGCTTTCATTATTTTTATGAAGGTATGATACTTCAGGTCAGGCTGCTTGCCTGATGCTGCGGCCTTCGGGGTGGAGGGCGACCCAGTTGACTGGAAGAAGTGGCTCCCAGTTTTTGAGGGGTAAGCGTCAAACCGACCGCCTCTGGCGGAGGGGATGATACTTCTGATAAGGTTGATAAATATGATACCAACAGAAGGAAGCGGTGAAGGTGGCAGCGAGCTACCACTCACCTCAACTAGGAGCTCTGAGAACCGCAGAACCCGGCAGTCTAGAGTTCTTCCTCCTAGAGCGCTACCTACTCTTCTCCGAATCTCCAAAAAAAGAAATCTCCTGTGGGCAAGTCCATCACTCGCCCTACTCCTTCTGCCCTGTGGCCCCAGCCCAGATCAGCCTCGCTCCTCTCCACTGGGACGGCTTTGACATCACTCATCACCCCACATCTAGTCTCGCTAGTCCCGGCGTAGATGTGAGCATTTACCCCCTCACTCGAGTCTAAGCAGTCCCTCTTCTCATACGACTCTCACTAAGAATGGCCCTCCCCTTTTATGACCACTCTCCCAGCAGCATCAAAGCCGATACAGTAATACCAGTTCCTCCCATTGATCCACTGATAATACTCCACCGCAGAAGACCCTTCCGCCTGACGAAATAGGACTTCAAAACCCCTCCTCTGTGGAAGCAGTAATTCGTCCCCGATCTTCTGTGGCTCGCCCAGTTCACTGAGCACTGCTTGCTTATCGTGGCTTATAGAAATTCGTTGGTAACGAGCATCCACCCCATGATCGAAGCCTGCAAAAATACTCCGAGGCCCACGCAGAGCCTCAAAACACACGATCCCCAGAAGGAGTATGGTGAAGATCACCAATAATTTCTTCCGCTTCAGGTTCATCCACTTCTGAGAAAAATTCGATTCCTTGTAAGGCCCAATTTTCTAGTAAGCGCCCTGTTAGCTCATGGATGCTTTCACTTCTTCAAGGACACTCTCGTCCATCTGGAGCAGATGACTCGCTTCAGGAAAGTCCCCCTCTTTAACATCCTTAACATATTCACCAAAAGCGGCAATCCGCTCAGCCTGCAAACGCCGATGTTCTGCTGCGAAATCGCGGTAGGCCTTAGCATGACGAGGAAGGCGCTCATCATAATCTCCTAAAATATCATCCGAGAATAAAAACTGCGTATCACAGCCCTTTCCAGACCCCAGAGACATCAAAAGCATCGCGGTTTGAGAGGCTAGGAAACTTGCGAGATTCTCTGGGAGGCACTCCACTTCAGCCGCATAAGCACCAGCTGACTCTAGGGTCTTCATCGCCTGATAAAGTTCCTTTGCCTCTTTCGCAGTCTTACCTATGGCACGATAATTCGTCCAAGTGACATGGCGTGGAACCAGCCCAAGATGCCCAACCACTGGGATTCTCTCCCGAGCCATGGCCTCGATAAGATAGGGGCTGCCTGAACAGTAAACCGAACTCGCCCCCATTTCTAAGGCCTTAAATCCCACTCGGATAGCCTCTTCTGGAGAAGCTAATCCATGGGGAGTGGCACAGGAGAAAAAGCTATTTGGCGCGGCCTCGATAAGAGTTGGTAGGCGCGCCTGAGAAGCAGGAGAGTCGAAGCTGCAACTCATGATATCTACCCCCGCCTCCTCAGCTGCCGCTGCTTCCTCCGGTGATTTTACATGGATATGAGTCAGGCAGCGCTTCCCTTTCTCTTTCTGTAAATCATAGACCGTAAACTTCTTCCTTGGGCGTAGCATTCCTCAAAAAAGACAGAATTTACTGACAAAAGGAAGCCTTTCTCTAAGCTCAGAACTCTCATAGGTAGCACGAGCTCGAGGACGGGTGACTTTTTTTGACCAATGCCCACCCCACACGCAGGGCAGCAGATTTCAGTCTTTCTAGAGAATTAGCCCGCACTCGCTCCGGCAGTAGCTTAATCTAAGTCTTAAACTGTCATCACCTCTTTCTCCTTAGCCTCCGTGAGTGCATCAATCTCACCGACATACTGATTCGTGAGTTCTTGAACAGAGGCTTCAAAGTCTCGCTGCTGATCTTCAGTCAGCTCATTATCAGCCTTCATCTTCTTACCTAAGTCCATCCCGTCTTTACGTGCTCCACGGACCCTGACTCGCCCCTCCTCTGCCATCGACTTCACTGACTTCACCATCTCAACGCGGCGTTCCTCAGAGAGTTCAGGAATCGGCAAGCGGATCCTCTGCCCTTCGTTCACAGGGTTCAGGCCCAGCTTACTCTCACGAATGGCCTTTTCGATATCTCCAGAAGTGGAAGGATCAAAGGGCTGGACCACGAGCATCCTCGGCTCAGGAGCCGTGATCACGGCAAGACTATTAAGCTTCATCACGCTTCCATAAGCGGCCACCGAGACATCAAGATTCTCGACAAGGGCCGGTGAGGCTTTCCCCGTCCGGATAGAGGTAAATTCAGAGCGAGTGTGCTCCACTGATTTCTTCATGGCCTCAGTGACCTGGTTAATTGCTTCGGATGTTTCCATGGGTTAAAGTAGGTTTTAAAAGTAGCGATTAGTGGACGATCGTTCCGATTTCTTGGCGATTGAGAGCGAGTTGGATATTCCCTTTTTTCTCGAGATCAAAGACGATAATCGGGATCCCATTATCCATACAGAGACTGAATGCCGTGGTATCCATAACGCCTAGCTCCTTGCTGATGCACTCCCGGAACGACACAGTCTCATAGCGGACCGCTTCTGGATTTTTCTTAGGGTCTGAGTCATACACCCCATCCACCATAGTCGCCTTGAAAATGACATCTGCATTCATCTCATTCGCTCGCAGAGCGGCAGTCGTGTCAGTGGAGAAAAAGGGGCTTCCAGTGCCTGCGGCAAAGATAACGATCGCTCCGCGTGACATTTGGCGTGAAGCCTTCCGGCGGATAAATGGTTCCGCAACATTCTGCATGTGAATTGCCGAGTGGACGATGCACTCCTCACCCTCTTCTTCTAAAGCAGCCTGTAAAGCCAGCGCATTCATCACCGTAGCTAACATCCCCACATAGTCTGCGGTAGCTCGGTCCATTCCCCGCGCACTCGCTGCCGCCCCTCGCCAAAAATTTCCTCCACCTACGACGATCGCTAACTCCACACCCGCCGACGCCCTCGCCTCATGAATCTCCCGCGCTATTCGTTCCACGATTTCTGGCGAAATATTATCATGACTCCCAGAAGCCCTCAGGGCCTCCCCGCTGAGTTTCAAAACGACTCTTTTAAAATTCCGGATCTCTGAAAGCTCACTCATGTTCCTCAGAAGATGATGGCAGGACTCATCATCACCGAAAAGAGCAAAAGCAAGCCTCCCCCAAAATTCACCCTACTTCAGCCCTCTGCCTAAAAGCTCGCGATGCCCTCGTAATAATTCCTTCCCACTCATTCGCCGCCCACCCTCCAGCTGGACTTCTCTTAACAAAAGACTCCCTACTCCACAGGCAATCTCAATTCCTCCATCAAGCTCTCCTAAGAACTCCCCTGGGCATCCTCCACCACTTCTGAGCTCCACTTGAGGAAAAATTTTTAACCGCTTCTCCCCCATCCCCGCTGAAGTTCCCGGCCAAGGATAAAAGGCCCGGATTAAGCGCTCCAGCTCCTGCGCCGGCCGCGACCAGTCTAAATATCCATCCTCTCGCCCCAGCTTTGGTGCGTAACTTTGCAAGGACTCATCCTGCTGCTCCCCCACGACTTCCCCCTCCTCCATAAAAAGTTGAATGGCTGCACGAAAGGCCGCCGGTCCTGCTGCTGCGAGTCGATCATGGAGCTCCCCACCCGTCTCCCTTTCCATTAACGTAAAAGCCTGCTGAAGGATGACATTTCCTGCATCTAATTTCTTCACCACATGAATGACACTCCAGCCACTTTGCTCATCTCCATTCATCAACGCTGCTTGAATACAGGACGCCCCCCGATACTTCGGCAATAATGAAGCATGGAGATTGATAATCGCCTTAGAAGGGATTTCGATGAGTTCTTGTGGGAGAATTTGCCCGTATGCCATCACCACGATGACCTCTGGCTCCCACTCCCGAACTTGAGCCAAAGCAGCCTCCTCCTTGATCGACTGAGGCTGAATGAGCGGAATCCCAGCAGCCAGCGCCAAGTCCTTCACCCGAGGAGAAGTCACGATCTGCTTACGCCCCACCTTACGGTCTGGCTGTGTTACCAGCCCCACGACCTCATGCTCCCCTGCCAAGCCCTCAGCAAAGGTCGGCTCGGAAATCTCTCCAGTCACCATGAAGACTAAACGCATCTCAGAATATCTTAAATCGTTTGACTGGCGATCTTCTGATAAGCTTCCAGCGTCTGCAACCTTGCCAAAATATCATAAAGCACCTTCGCCGGAGACTGCGTAGCATCCACATCACAACGGACAGACTCCCCGTAAAAATCTAAAATCGGCTTAGTCTCTTCCTCGTAAGTTTTAATTCGATGCTGCACGACCACTTCAGAGGCATCATCTAGACGCTGCTCTTTAAGAGCCCTTTTACGTAGTCGCCGTGCTAACTCATCTCGATCGGGGCAACTCAGATGGAACACCTGATGAATTTCCACATGCTTCTCTAACATCCGTGCCTGATCTTGATTTCTCGGTATGCCATCTAACACGAGAATATCAATATCAGGCTTATACCGGTGGCTCGTCACCAGATCCTCCATGTGACTGACCCAGAGCTGAATCGTCAATTCATCTGGCACTAACTCACCACGCTTAGAATACTCTACGAATTTTCGGCCCAGCTCAGTCCGAGTGTCCAACTGGCGAAAAATATCTCCACTCGAGTAATGGTAGAACCGAGGGATTTGCGCCAGCACAGCTCCCTGCGTCCCCTTCCCAGCACCCGGGGCACCTAAAATTAAGATCGCAGGTTTTTTAAGAAATTCTCTCCGTTCAGTCATTGTATTCGAGAAAGTCTTAAACCCGAAATCCTCAGCTTCAATCCTTATTCCCTAATCATGCTCGCAGGCCACCATCAAGCGACACCATCACCCAGAAGACAAAGACCGGAGCGGCCACAGCCACATCTACCAAAACTCGATAAGCCTCTTCCTCGATTCGCCGACGGGCCTGATTTAAAAGAAAAAAACTAGCTGCTCCCACCAAGAGCCCCACTGCAAACGGCTTATAAAAAGCCTGCTCATGATAGTAAGGTTCATGGAAGAAAAATGACTCCCGCTGTAACGTGCTCATATAAATAAACATCGCCACCCCAGCGATTAAAAGGGTCCCTAAATTCAGCACCGCAGAAGCATCGCCATCTTCCTCTCCTTCCAAATACCAAAAATCAATTGCAGTCATATTCACCACACATAAGGCCGCAAAAAGTAAGACCTCGGAAGAAAACACCATATCTCCAAATGGCAGCACCGGAGCATACGCATGCACCCCTGCCGAAGCACCATAAGCGAAGGTAATCCCGGCAACTAAATTCTTAGCAATTCCCGAATCCCCCGCCCGCACTCGCCGAGCACTCAGATAAAAGTAAACCGCCACGCACATCATCACAAAGAAACCGTAGTAAAGAACCGTCTGAGCAGTCGTGAAAAGCACCGCGTAAAAACACCACAAACTTCCTAACCCGATCACCGGTAAAAAAAACTTCTCATAACTCCGATGAAAGTCATGCCTCCTCGCCAAGTTTCGCCCTAACTCACCGCGCCGAGCATCCAAGATCCGGTCCAGTGCATAAATGGCCCAAACAGCCACCCCTAAAATCCCCCACAACTGATAAGGCACACTCACCACTCCCCACGCCTTCGTAAACATCCACGCCCAGCCAAGTGCCACCAATGGAGCATCTAAGCTCAACAAATTAGGCCACAGCCACCATGGTACACGCTCTTTTTCCATCCTGAATTTTCCCCTGAAATTCAACCCAGCCCTTTTAGAAAAGCAAGCCCCTCTCTCTTCTAATTCCCAAGCTTCTCTAATTCAGAGCCTCCTCTAAGTTTCCCACAAATGGAGGGATCGGACACCCGATTGCATCCGCGATGGCTCTCAGCATCTCCGCCTCCTCGCTAGACAACTTCCCATCACACGCCGCCGCCTTACCACAACAAATCAGTAACTCCCTCTTCACCAAAGGCGCCGCCCGATCAAAACAGTCTAATACCGAACCTAAGTCCTCCAGAGAACCCATTTTCTCCCGCTTATAAACACTCGGCCATCCTTCCGTAGCAGCCCGATAAGCCCTTTCCGCACCCTCCTCACTCTCTCCACCCAGTTCGCAAAGCACCGAGACCAATACATTCGCCTCCTTCCATAACTTTCCAAACTCCCGGTAATGCACCTTTTGAAAACCTCGCTGCTCGAAGTGGCTCCCCAAATGCCGCTCGATCACTCGCTGAATCATAAACTCGAATAAATCAACTCGCGCATCACTCGCGATCAACCAACGCGTCACCTCCAGAAACCTCTGATACTCTAACCCACTCAAGCTTCTTAAAGTCGGCAGAGCCAAATCAATCAGGGCAATCTTACGCGCCGAGTGTAAGCCCCACACCTTCTCCTGCCACTTCAGCGCCAGAACTTGCGCATCCTTGCCAGCAGACTTCTCTAGGAATGAGATCTCACCCGCTCGTAATTCATCATCCTCTGCTAAAAGCAGCCCGAAAATCAAAGCCTGCGCCTCCTCCCTATCATGGCAAGCCCTTCGCCACTCCGGATCCATCGCCTCATAAATCTCCTGCCCAGTCTTCACCTGCCGACGCGTCCCCTCTCCCATCGCCTCCATCTCAGCCATTCCCACCACCACTGGTAACCCACCAAGCGGCCCCTTCTGTCCACCTCTCTGCTCCTGCCTATCCAGCCCCCTCCCCTTGGCAACAGGCCTCAGCTGAGACTCAGAAAATTCCCCATCCCAGCTCTCCTCAATCTTAGAAATTCGTAACGCTAAGGGCGGATGAGTCGCCATCCCGAAACTAAATAAACCGCCCCCAGAAAAAAACATATGACTCGCCTCACTTGCCTTCGGCGAACTCATTCTTGATCCCATAGCCAACCCTCCAATCTTTTTAAGGGCCCCAGAAATCCCATCAGGATTCCGCGTAAACTGCACCGCCGAAGCATCCGCTAAAAACTCCCGCTGCCGAGACACGGCCGCCTGAATCATCCTCCCAAAAAACACCCCAAGCGAGCCAATCACGATCAAACCTAAGCCCAGTAAAAACAACACCATCACCGCTCCATTCCCCTCTCGGTCATTACCACGCCTCGAAGAAAAACGCTGAAACCGAAGTAACTCCACCAGCCCACGACCCAGCATAGACAACACCAACAAGCCAAACACCATCCCCATCAGGCGCATATTCAACTTCATATCCCCATTTAAAATATGGCTAAACTCATGCGCCACCACCCCCGCCAACTCATCACGAGAAAGCCTCTGCAAACAACCTCGCGTCACCCCGATCACCGCATTAGAAGGCTCCGTTCCCGCTGCAAAGGCATTCACCCCCTCCTCCCCATCCATGAGATAAACCTGCGGAACCGGCATCCCCGAAGCGATCGCCATCTCCTCCACCACATTCAGGAGGCGTTTCTCCTCGAAATCAGTCGTCCCCGGCATCACCAAACGCCCGCCTAAATCATTCGCCACCACCGCACCACCACCATTCAGCTGCATCGTCTTATATCCACTCGCTGCCAAAATCACCCCAGCCGTCCCGATCGAGGCCGGGACTAAAATCCCAAAAGCCTCCCCTCCTCCGATCACGAAAAACAAGAGTAAATCCACCGCCACTACGACCCCCACCACCCCAAGAATGAACCATAGCACCAGCCACTTCGTCCTCTTTCTCGCCTGCTCCTGTTCCTCGAAAAAATCCATGCTTCTTCTCTAAGTCTCAAAAAGACCCCCCAAATTTTTTAAACTCGTTAAAGGGCCCCCATTAATCAAAATTCACCTTCACCAGCTCCCGCTCTGAATCATCTGCCACCTCGAAAAGAACAGCTGGCCCGAAGTGAAACATCCCCGCGATCACATTACTCGGGAAAGCCTCCCGCTTATTATTATAATGCATCACCGCATCATTATAACCCTGCCTTGCGAAGGCCACCTTATTCTCCGTACTCGTCAGCTCCTCACTCAGCTGCTTCATATTCTCATTAGAACGTAAATCTGGATAAGACTCAGACAGCGCAAAGAGTCTCCCCATCACAGAGCTCAGCCCCCCCTCCGCCTCCATCAACCGTCCCATTCCTCCCGCATCCTGCGGAGAAACACCCTCTCGTGCAGACTCCGCCATATTACGTGCCTGAATCACCGCCTCTAAGGTCTCCCTCTCATGGCTGAGATAAGTCTTCGCCGTCTCCACCAAATTCGGGATCAGATCGTGACGCCTCTTCAACTGCACATCAATCTGCGCGAATGAATTCCGGAAACGGTTTCTTAGCTTCACCAAGCCATTATACTGACCCACCGTAAAAAACAGAATCACCGCCGCCACCGCAGCTAGGAGTAACACCGGAAGTAACCAGCTCGAAAGAGAAGCAAGAACTAAAGAATCATTCATAACAGAACCCACTCTCAACAAGCACACCCCTGAGCGCCACTATAAAATAGACCTCAATTTATCACCTGAAGCTCAGAAAAAGCCCCCATCTCAGCCCTTCCCGATTTCCCCAGCCCCCGCTCTTGCAGTTCTGAACCACATCCCTAAAGTCCCCCCATGTTTTCTAATCTCGCCGACAGCCTCGACAAGACCTTCCGCAACCTCCGTGGCGTCGGAAAAATTTCGGAAAAAAACATCGCTGACTCCCTTCGTGACGTCCGCCTCGCCCTCCTAGAAGCAGATGTCGAACTCGGTGTTGTTAAAAGCTTCATCTCGAGCGTCCAAGAGAAAGCCAACGGAGCAGACGTCTTAAAATCGGTCAAACCTGGTGAACAAATCATCAAAATCTTCCAAGACGAACTCACAGAACTCCTCGGAGGTGACCAGTCCCCCATTAACCTCAACCCTCCCGGCCACATCCTCCTCTGTGGACTAAACGGTGCCGGAAAAACCACCACCGCAGCCAAGCTAGCCTTACGCCTTAAAAAAGAAGGCCGCCGCCCCCTCCTCGTCGCCCTAGACCTCTATCGCCCCGCTGCCATTGACCAGCTCGCCAAACTTGCCGAGCAAGTCCAAGTTCCCATCTTCACCCCAGACCCCGGAGAAACGGACCTCGTAAAAACAGCCAAGCGCGCCCTCAAGTGGACCAAAGAACAAGACGGCACCGTCGTCATCTTTGACACCGCAGGACGCCAGGAACTCGATACCAAGCTTCTCGATGAGCTTAAAGCCCTCCACAAATTCCTTAAACCAGGAGAAACCCTCCTCGTAGCCGACTCCGCCACCGGACAACAAGCCGTCTCAGTCGCCCAGACCTTCGACCGTGAAATCGGCATCAGCGGACTCATCCTCACCAAACTCGATGGCGATGCTCGAGGAGGGGCTGCCCTCTCCATGCGCGCCGTCACCGGTAAACCCATCAAATACATCGGTGAAGGGGAAAAAATGGAAAACCTCGCCGAGTTCCACCCAGACCGCATGGCAGACCGTATCCTCGGCATGGGAGACGTCGTCTCCATGGTCGAGCAAGTCGCCGACAAGATAGACGAGAAAAAAGCCATGTCTGCTGCCAAGCGCATGCAGTCCGGAAAATTCGACTTTAATGACTTCCTTGAGCAAATGAAAATGATGCAAAGCCTCGGCCCGCTCGATGGCATCCTTGGCATGCTTCCCGGATTCCGGCAGATCAAGAAACAACTCCCTTCCGGAGCCCTTGATGAGGGACGTATGAAACAAATGGAAGCCATCGTGCTATCCATGACCAAGCGCGAACGCACCCGCCCCATCCTCATCAAAGCCACCCACCGTAAACGCATCGCTAAAGGATCTGGGACCACCATTCTCCAAGTGAATCAGCTCCTCAAGCAGTTCGGCCAAATGCAAAAAATGATGAAATCAAAAGGCAAAATGAAAGACATGATGAAACAACTCAGCAGCATGGGAGATAGTGAAGAAAGCGGAGGTGGAATGGGTGGCCTTGGTGGACTCATGGGAAAGATGGGCGGCGGCGGCGGCCGGAACGGCATGCCTGACCTCAAAGGAATGGGCGGCCTAGAAGACCTCCTCGGAAACACTAAAAAGAAACGATAGAAATCAGATCATCTCCCTCAGTAATCACCCAGATTACTGAAAAACTTGCTTCCTCCCCAAGCTTCCACCACTCTCAAGAAAAATTTTCGTCATGGAAACCATCACCGCACAAGTCAAAGACTTCATCCAATACATCGCCCTCCAGTTCATCAAAGACCCCCAACTTGCAGAACTCCGGATCGGTCACTCCGGCGAAAATAAGGTAAACTTCCGCCTCGTCCTCAGCCAGCCAGACGTCGCCACCCTCATCGGCCGCCAAGGCTTCACCGCCTCCACCATCCGCAGCCTCATCAAAGCCGCTGCCGAGCGTGAAGGCGTCCAAGTAAAACTCCGCATCCACTCTCACGAGGAAGAACGCCAATACACCGCGGCCTTAGAGGCTAAGTCCATGGAATAAACTCCTCCATACCCCATACTCACCACTCGCAAAGCACCTTCAACTTTGCGGGTTTTTTTTAGCCTAAGGATCACGCTCTACTTTCGTTTCATCCTCCCTCAGAACATGCATAAATTCTTCCCCCTTATCCTTTCACCCCTTTCCCTTCTCTCTCAAGAAACTCTCCCCGAGCTCGTCATCACGGCTAATCGCATCAGTGAAAATGTTCGCGAACTCCCATACACGACCGAAGTCCTCAGGGCTGAAGATCTCCTAGAAAACGCCTCGCGGACCCTTCCCCAAGCCTTCCTAAACACCCCCGGCGTCCTCGTCCAGCAGACCACTCCTGCTCAAGGTTCCCCCTTCATTCGTGGATTCACCGGCCGCCAGAATCTTCTCCTCCAAGACGGCATCCGCCTCAATAACTCCACTTGGCGTAATGGCCCCGTGCAGTATTGGAATACCCTCGACTCCCAAGCGATCTCCCGTGTCGAACTTATCAAATCTCAAGGCTCTGTTCTCTACGGATCAGACGCCATCGGCGGCACCGTCAACGTCCTCTCAAAACCCACCGACTTCCGTGAAAAAGAAGGACTCTTCTCAAGAGACAGCACCTACTACCGCTTCGACACCAACTCAGAGTCCCACCTCGCCCGCCGGGAACGCAGTATCGGAGTCGGTGGCCTCTGGGGCTTTACCGCCGGCATCTCCCTCAAAGACATCGGAGACATCAGAGACCCCGCACTCGGTCGCCTTAATGGCACCGGATTCCGCGAATACTCCTATGACCTTAAATTCCAGTATGCCTTCTCAGAGACTCGCACTCTCACCCTAGCCCATAACTTCCTAGATCAAGACGGCATCTCCCGCTTCCACAGCACCATAAATAACCCCGGCTGGACTCGCGGGCGCTCCTTCACCACCCCCGGCACTGATCTAGTTCGTGATTTAGACCAAGAACGCTCCCTCAGCTACCTCCGCATTGAAGACAGCTCCTCAAATCTTAGCTGGCTCGACTCTTGGCAAAGCACCCTCTCTTTCCAAAAGAGCCAAGACTCCGAATTCCGCGTTCGCGCCTCCGGCCGGGCAGATGAACGCATCATTGACGTAGACACCTACGGTCTCACCCTCCAGGCCCAATCTGGAAACCTCACCTGGGGTGCCGACTACTATCATGACGAAGTCTCCTCCGCAGGCTTCCGTAATGGCATCGCCCTCCCTTCAAACCGCCCCGTCGCAGATGATGCCACCTACGACTCACTCGGTATCTTCGCCAACTACGCCGGCTCTCTCGGTGACAGAATCACCTATAACATCGGTGCCCGCTACACCTACTCCGCAGCGGATTGGGATGGCTTCCGCCCTGATGGTGCTACCACTGATCAATCCGGAAACGCCTCTTGGGACAACCTCTCTTTCACCCTCCGAGGACAGTACCAGCTTAACGATCAATGGACCATTTTTGGCGGTGCCTCCCAAGCCTTTCGCGCTCCTAATCTAGATGACCTCACCGGCCGCCAATTTGCCCTCAATGGACTGGACTCAAACGGCTCCCCTGACCTCGATCCAGAAACCTACCTTACTTCTGAATTAGGCACCCGCTTCAATTACCGTGGACTCTTCTTCCAACTTTCTGCCTACCACACCCTGATTGATGATGGCATCGTCCGCATCATCAACAACAGCGGAGGCCTCAGCACCACCAACGGGAGTGATGGCTACCTCTACGGATTTGAAGCCCAAGCCACCTGGGACTTCCATCCTAACTGGCAACTCTCCGCTCACGCCTCATGGCAAGATGGCAGACAACGCACAAATGGAGTCAAAGACACCATCCGCCGCCTCCACCCCCTTAACGGAGCAATCACCTTAAAATGGACTGAGCCTAAAAAACGCTACTGGATCTCAGGGCGCATCCAGGCCGCTGATCGCCAAGATAATCTCTCCGCCCTCGATGCCCTAGACACTCAGCGCATCCCCGTTAATGGCACCCCCGGCTACATCACCGCATCCATCTACGCCGCTTGGCAAGTTTCTGACGCCCTCGCCCTTAACTTCGCCTTCGAGAACCTCACCGATGAAGACTACCGCATCCACGGATCAGGCCAAAACCAACCCGGTAGAAATGCCACCCTCTCCGTAAAATATGAGTGGTAAGCCATCCTCTCCCCCTACCTGCTCATGAAGTCACTTCTCCGCCGCTTCCTTATTCTCCTCGTACTCGCAGGCAGTGCCTATACTGGCTGGAAATACCGTGATTCACTCCTCCACTTCTATCACCACCACATCGCCTTCACAGACTCCGCTCACACGGGACAGCGCCCCCAGCCTCAACAGTATCAGAAACTCATCGCAGAACTTTCTCAGAAAAAGAACAGCCTCGCCTCCCGCTACGCCCAGGCCCGTAGTGCTCAAGAACTCTCCACCATCATCTCAGAAAGTCGTCGTACTTTAGAAGAAATTCTCCCGCAAATGATGCGCTGTTGGCTGGGCACCCCATGGGATTTTAACGGCACCTGCCAACTTCCAGGCTCAGGTAAAATCGCCTGCGGTTACTTCGTCTCCACCATCCTGCGTGACGCTGGCTTCAAGGTTGAGCGCATCCGCCTCGCCCAGCAACCTTCACAAAACATCATCGCCACCTTTCTTCCCCGCCGAGAGATGCACATCTCCTCAGGCCAAGCCTATCCAGACTTCATCGCACAGGTGATCTCTCGCGGACCTGGCATAAAAATCGTCGGGTTGGATAAACACGTCGCCTTCCTCGTCATCCCTGCCTCCGGTGACCGCGCCCCTCGCTTCATCCACTCATCGGGCGGATCCCCGAAATGCGTCGTAGATGAGGACCGTGAAAATGCGACTGCCCTGAAAAATTCGCGATACCGTGTGATCGGGAACATAACCGGCGACGACGATGTCATCCACCGCTGGCTCCTCGGGCAGGCGTGGCCCACTCGACTTTAAGAAATCCCCCGCTTCAGCACTCGCGCCTTCAGCGCCGAAACGGCTTCGTCATCCTTCATCGACATCAAAACATCCTTATAATTTGCCACCACGATTTCATAATCGTCCCGGCAACTTTCCAAATCGGTCTCGAAGCCCTCTAGAGCCTTATCAAAATGCTCCTTTCCTGCCTTCACCTTTCCTGATCGCACTAAAACCAAAGCGAGATTCCCATACGACTGAGCCGTCTCCACATGGCAATCTCCGAAGATTTTCACCCGAGAAGCCAAGGCTAAATCATGCATCTCCTTCGCCTTCTCATCATGCTCAACCTTAAAATAGAGTGTCCCCACATTATTATAGAGCACCGCCGTCTTCTCATGATCTGGTCCCAAGCTCTCGTGACAAGTTTTTAAAGCCGCCAAGAGACAGGTCTCCGCCTCATCGAAATTTCCATCTGCCTCGTAAATAAATGCCAAATTATTACGAATATCAGCAATATCCACACGCGGACGGGGAGTCAGCCGCTCGAAGGCCGCGATCGCCCGTTGGTAAAATGACTTCGCTAAATCAGAAGCCCCATTCTGCTCATGCACCACAGCAAGGCCCGTGCACACTCGCCCTATCCCCTCATCAGAATTCGCCGAACTACTCATCAAGCCTAAAGCCTCCACATAATCAGCCTTCGCACTCTCTAGATCCCCACTCCGCCGGTAAAAGTCTGCCCGTAATTCTAAACCCCGTAATAAATCTTCCTCAGACTGCGAACTAGCATCTTCATTCATCCTTGCCTTATCGATGACCTCATTAGCGAGCTTCTTCAACTCATCGCTCTGCGAATCGTCAAAAGATTCCATGAGGAGTTTTTCGAGTTTTGTCAGCGAGGATTCAGTAGTGGATGATGCCATAAAAAAGGGGGTGTTTCAGGAACATCTGCGTTTTGTCATGTTTGAGGGAGAAGATCAAGACAGTGGTCACGTGACTTCGGTAATTTCCCATAAACTTGTAAAATCCCGAGGTGGGCCCCCTTTCCTAATCCCAGAATCCGGGCAAGCTCCTTCTCAAAGTGAAACATCGCCCTCCGACTAGCTCCACACTCGCAGAGGTGCCTTAAGCCTCTACTCAAAAGGTCACAAATCTCGGCCTCCACGTGATCTAGCTCTAAGACCAACTCCAAGAGCTGCCCAAAATAACCCGCCACCAGCGAATCTCGGTAACTCTTCCTTAAGTCTTCCCGATAATCAGTCACCGACACCTCACTCAGAGAATGTAAATCCGCTCGCCGATGACGGACCCATTCAAATTCAGCCTCTATAAATAAATCTAAGCGCCCCGCAAACCCACTGCGCGCGCGGCGTCCCCCCTTTGCCACCGTCTTGATCAACCCCGCCTCCTCTGTCATCCAGTGCACGATGAGACTGCTATCAGTCAGTTTTGTTAACCGGATAATCGTCCCCCGTCCGCTCTCCATATTCACCAAAAGCTAATTTCTAAATCCCAAATCTGAAATTCTAAATTTGAAATCCTTCCCTAAAATGTCACACCTCCCTCCGTGCCTGACTCCACAGTAGAGAAACAAGACCCTCAGAATACTCCAGACGCCCCGCGCTCCCCCTTCGCGGGTTGTCTTATTCTCATCGTCATGGCCATCGTCGTCCTCGTCCTCGTCACCTCAGCAGGATATAGTGTAAAGAAACAGACTGACGCCTATAAAACCTTCACCGAGGAGGCCCCTAAACCAGCTCCGGTCGCGGACCTCAGTAAACATGACGCAGAATTAAATTCACTAGTAAATCGTCTCCGCCACTTCGATCACGAAATTGAAAATAAACAAGCTGCTGAAATCTCCCTCACCCCCCTCGATATTAATCTGGCCTTCGCCCACTACGCCGTCTTCGAAAATTTTCGTGGCCAGCTCTCCTTTGACACTTTCACCGACACCCATGTGAGCGGCGTCCTTCATTACCCTTTTCGCTCCACTTCAGAACTCCCCAGCTTCATCCGCTCCACTCTCAACATCGCCGCTCGCGATAATAACCTAAACGGGCGCTTCACCGCCACTCCCCTCCTCACTGATGGAAAACTCCTTCTAAACATGACTGAGATTCAATCAAATATCGGTCAAGTTCCTGAGGAATGGTTCGCTGGGATTTCACGCTTCCTCATCTCAGGAGAGCTTGAGCAAAAACTCAAAGACGACCCTAAAAATCCTCCCCTCCTGCTTAGTAAACTGAAAAAAATCACCTCACTCACCCTAAAGGACGGCTCCCTAAACCTTGCTTACTCACCGGACCACACCCCACCTAGTATCAAACAAGAATCTGATGCTATGGCCACCAAGGCGAAGCAGCTCGTAGCTCTCGGTGCCCTCATCTTTATTCTCACCATGATCTTGCTCTTCATCGTCCTGAGTCGACGCCAAAAAGCTAGAAAAAAGGAAGCTCACAGTAGCTAATCCCATAAAAAAGGGTTGATAAAGCACCCACCCAGTGGCCATATCCTTACATGCTGACAAAGACTCTTATCTTAGCGGCCTCGTTATCGATCGCCGCACAAGCCGAACCTAACACCGAGCCTGCTCCAAAGAAATCTGTAAAAGCTCCTCTAGTCAAAGAAAAGCCCGATCCCACAAAGTCCGTGACGATCGAAAAATCTAAAACTAGGCAAAAGGCAGCACCGGCAGCTCGCGAGCGCTCTAAAAAAGGCAGCCACACCAAAGAGCACAGACCCTCCCCCCCAGTAAAAAAGGATCATTCAGAAAAACCTGTAAAAACCTCCTCCCCCAAAAAAGAGGCAAAAAATGCGACCCTCGAAAAAGCTCGTGCTGAACAAGAACACCTCGCCGTCCTAAATGCCCTCGCCACCGAGAAGCAAAAGCACAACACCCACGGACTCCGCAGTAAAATTGCCAAACTTAAGCTCGAAAAAGAGCTCCTTACCGAACGCCTCGCCCTCGCCTCCGCTCAGGAGAAATCAAGCCATGCTGAGGCACTTGCCGAATTTAACACAAAAAAGGAACAACTCACTCGGGAAGCCTCTCTCGCCAAACTCGAAGCTGAAAAGATCGGGAGTGAACTCAAAGCACTCCAAGCAGCCTCCTCGCTAAAAACGACTACAATGATGGCTCAAATCTCACAGATTGAGGCCTCAAATAAGCGCGATGACTATGCCAACGCAAAGCCACAATATCTTGATAACCCCCTCAAGAAAAACGGCACTCTCGTCATCTCTGATCGCCGCATCGCCTTCAATGGCCCAGTCACTAGCAAACTTGCCGATAAAGTGACTGAACGTATTAACTACTTTAATAATAAAAATTCTAAGAAACCCATCTTCATCGTCATTGATGATTCCCCAGGTGGCTCCGTGATGGCTGGGTATCGTATCCTCAAGTCCATGGAAGGCTCTACCTCGCCCGTCTATGTCGTGGTGAAATCTTTCGCAGCCTCGATGGCGGCCACCATCACCACCCTAGCCGAGAAGTCCTTCGTCTACCCGAATGCCATCATCCTCCACCACCAAATCTCCCAGACCTTTGCCTTCTCTAGTATGAATCTTACCGAGCAGAAGGAAAACGTGGATGATCTAAAGAAATGGTGGGCACGCCTCGCTGACCCGATCGCTAAAAAAATGGGCATCACCTCTGACGAATTTATTGAAATGATGTATAAAAAGACCGTCTCCGGCGACTGGACTGAATTCGGGGACGATGCCGTAAAACTCAAATGGGCTGACCACGTCGTGTCCCGTATTCATGAGACCTCACTGCTCAAGAACCCTGATGCTAAAAAGCCTACCCCCACCACCCCCGCTCGCCGCAGTGAGATCGAGAATGGCCTCACTCCTGCCATCGATAAAAATGGTAATCCCTACATGATCCTCCCTCGACGTAACCCGAAGGACGTCTACATGATGCATAATCCAGACGGATACTACCGCTTCAAGTAAAGCTCCTTCACCTAAACGAATCTTAAAAAGCCCAGTCTCCTTTTCGGAGGCTGGGCTTTCTTATGAAGAGAAATTAACGAGAGAAAATTTCACTAATACCGCAAAAAAACACCCCTAGATTTTTTAAATCTAGGGGCATTGATATCTAGTGTGATAGAGAAAGACCGAAGTCCTTACACTGCCCCGTAAGCTAGCATCGCGTCTGCCACTTTAATGAATCCCGCGATATTGGCACCTTGAACATAATTCACGTAACCATCTGCTGCTGTTCCGTGCTCTACACAACGGCCGTGAATATCTGCCATGATGGACTTTAACTTGTTATCGACCTCCTCACGTGACCAAGAAAGACGCAGTGCATTTTGGCTCTGCTCCAGCCCTGACACCGCGACTCCACCAGCATTGGCAGCCTTACCAGGCGCAAAGTGAATTTTATTGTCTATGAAAAACTGCACTGCATCTGCATCAGTCGGCATATTCGCTCCCTCTGCAACCGCTAAGAGACCATTTTTAACAAGCATTTTAGCATCCTCGAGATGGAGCTCATTCTGCGTAGCACATGGTAAGGCAAGATCCACGGGAATAGACCATGGAGTCTTTCCTTCATGATACTCAGCCTTAGGCTCATGCTTTAGGTATTCTGAAATTCGCCCGCGATCTACCTCTTTAATCTGCTTAATAATAGCGAGTTTTTCCGCTGTGAAGCCCTCTGGATCATGAATGAATCCTCCAGAGTCAGATAGCGTTAAAACCTTCCCGCCTAGCTCAGTGGCTTTTTCGGCGGCATAGATAGCGACATTACCAGAACCTGAAACACCCACCTTTTTCCCCTTCACCGAGTCCTTAATATTCTCCAGCATCTTCTCTGCAAAATAAACACAGCCATAGCCAGTCGCTTCCTTGCGGACTAAACTCCCGCCAAAGGACAAGCCCTTGCCTGTGAGAGTTCCCGTAAACTCATTACGCAATCTTTTGTATTGTCCAAACAAGAAGCTAATCTCCCGAGCTCCCACCCCGATATCACCGGCAGGAACATCGGTGTTTTCACCAATATACTGGTGTAATTCAGTCATGAGAGATTGGCAAAATCTCATAATCTCGTTATCACTCTTCCCTTTAGGATTAAAATTAGATCCCCCTTTAGCTCCTCCCATGGGAAGTCCAGTCAGGCTGTTTTTAAAGGTCTGCTCAAATCCCAAAAATTTCAAAATACTCAGATTCACACTCGGGTGAAAACGCATCCCTCCCTTATACGGCCCAATCGAGTTATTGAACTGGACTCGGAAAGCCCGGTTCACTCGGATATTTCCTTCATCGTCCTCCCAACTGACTCGGAAAGAAATAATGCGATCAGGCTCAGTCATCCGCTCTAAAATACGTCCAGCTCGGTACTTCGGGTTCGCATCAAGATAAGGAAAGAGAGTCTCAGCAACCTCATGAACTGCTTGGTGAAATTCGGGCTCATCGGGATTACGCTTCACTAACCCAGACATGAAACAATCCAACCCCTCACAAAATGTGTCTTCGTACATAATAAATAATTTCAATTCAAGGATCCGATGACGATCCTAAGACCTTTAAAAGTAGATTGTGATTTCGCTATTCCAAGAAAATTCACTCTTCATTCTTCACCCTTTTCAAAACGCGCTAAATCTCTAAAAAACAATCGCCAAAAAGAAATCCCTGAGCTTTATTTATGTAACTTTTTTTATGAATCCGATCTCCAAATACTACAACTGGCTACATGGAATGTGGCCAGCAGGCACTGTTGAAAAACTTCCAGAAGTCGGAGAAAACGGCTTAACGAATGTGGAAGGAATTAGGATTGTCGGTGACCTCAGCGGGATTCCTTTACTTAAATTCTCTTCTGATACCGGGGCGAAAGCCGTTCACGCCATCCTCGCCGAGAGTGACTTCCCAGAGGCACGGAACTCAAAGGATGATGAGGTCTATGATATCGCGATCATTGGTGCTGGAGTCTCTGGATTCTCAGCCGCGATGGAAGCTAAGAAAGCAGGTCTAAAATACGTCCTCTACGAGAGTAGCCGCGCCTTCTCTACGGTAGCTAACTTTCCAAAAGCGAAACCCATCTTCACTTATCCCACTGACTTAGAACCTGCCGGCGGGATCACCTACGAAGGAGATGTTGACGTGAAGGAGAAACTCCTAAGTGAGATGCAGCGTCAGGTCGAAGAAGCTGGGGTGGAAGCGACCGAGGCCATGATCACGGACGTGAAGAAAAAGGGAAAAGAGATCATCCTAAATCACGGAGGAAGAGATAAGAAAACCACCCGCGCTCTGCGCTGCATCATCGCTATCGGACGTAGTGGTAACTACCGTAAAATGGGAATCCCGGGTGAGGACCTCGGGAAAGTCTCTAATCGCCTCCATGATCCCAAGGCCTTTAAAGATAAAAAAATTGCCGTCATTGGAGGCGGTGATAGCGCTGCAGAAGCAGCCATCGCTCTCGCAGAATCAGGAGCACAAGTTACGATCTCATACCGTAACCCAGAGTTTAATCGCCCGAAGCCCGAAAACATCGCGCGGGTTAAAGAGCTCGCAGAGCAGAATAAAATCACCCTGAAGCTGGATACAAATCCCAGCGCGATCACTGAAACCGAGCTCACCCTAAAACATAAAGACGGGCGGGAAGAAAGCATCCCGAACGAGTCTGTCCTAGCTGCTCTCGGCCGTGAAGCCCCTCTCGATTTCTTCCGCCGTTCAGGTCTTAACATCAGCAATGAGCGAAACACCCGCTGGTGGACTACCATTTCTATTTCCCTCCTCTTTGTCCTCTGGATTTATCATTGGAAAAAACACCTTATTGGAGGATTTGAAGCCACTTTGATCTCTAATCTTCTCCCTAGTTTAGGAGATGGACACCTCATCACGGCCGTCAAAAACGCCGCTAGTGACCGCTCTTTTTACTACTCGCTCGCCTACTGTATGTGCGTTCTCATCTTCGGGATCAGACGGATCAAACGGCGTAAGACCCCTTATGTAAAACGTCAGACCATCGTTCTTAACCTTATCCAGTGGATTCCACTCTTCATTCTTCCCTATGTCCTCCTTCCATGGATGGGCGCGAATGGTTGGTTTGCAGATGGGTCTCCTCTCTCTGGCTTCGCAAATCTTTTCTTCGAGAAATATGATGAAACGGGCCATGATCGTGCTTATTGGCGGGCCTTCGGCTTCGTCCTAGCATGGCCACTCTTCGTCTTTAACGTCTTCACCGAGCACCCGATGTGGGGCTGGTTAGTCCTTAGTCTCATCCAGACCTTTGTCATCATCCCCCTCATCGTGAGACGCTGGGGTAAAGGGGCCTATTGCGGCTGGATCTGCTCCTGCGGAGCTCTCGCAGAAACCTTGGGAGACGCTCACCGTGCCAAAATGCCCCACGGGCCGAAGGTCACCCGAATTAACATGGTCGGCCAGACCTTCTTGGCCTTCGCCTTCCTCCTTCTCATCTTCCGTGGTCTTGGGTGGGTTTTCCCTGAGAGCTTCTGGGCCGGTGCTTATCAATACCTCCTCAAAGGCGGACCACTCGGTAGTGAAGGACTTCCCTTCTTTAACTACAGCTACTTCGTAGACCTCCTCTGGGCTGGAGTCATCGGAGTCGCCTTCTACTTCCACTTCTCTGGCCGCGTCTGGTGCCGCTTCGGCTGTCCTCTCGCCGCTCTCATGCACATTTACCAACGCGCTTTCGGTAAGTTCCGGATCTTTGCTGAAAAGAGCAAGTGCATCTCCTGTAACGTCTGCACCTCAGTATGTCATCAAGGAATTGACATCATGAACTTCGCCAACAAGGGCAAGCCCATGGAAGACCCAGAATGCGTGCGCTGTTCTGCCTGCGTGCAGCAGTGCCCTACTGGTGTGCTTAGCTTCGGTCGACTAGGAGGCACTAAAGCAGAGCCCTACCCTATTTTCGATACCCTTCCAGCGTCCATCGTCCAGTTAGCGGAGAAGAAAAAAGAAGAGGAAGCAAAGGCTGCTCAGAAGTAAAACTGACCAGAGAACAATTAGGGCCTACTTGGCAGATTTAGCGTGGCCAAGCTGCGTGAATATGAGTCGAGTGGCCCTTATCGCCTGGTCCTAATGTCTCAGTAGCACCCATCGCACGGCAGCGAGCCAGGAACTTGCGCCAGTGTGGGTTTCCATGACCCACCTTGCGGCCATTAATCTTATCAATATCGAAAGCTAGACCTGCATAGTGACGAGAAGTCCGGCTATGAGAAGCCCCCGCCATAGAAGTTACGCGAAAGGTATAACCTTCCTTAGCCATGGACTGCATGGCGCGGAGCATCCGTGGATCTAAGCGGACATAGCCACCAGGGGCTGTTCCGTAAGCACTTCTTTTGGCAGCCTGACCTGCTGCCGCTTGCCGGATATTGTCTAAAGCTGAAGCCCCATCATAACGCCCACTCACTTGCCGAGGTAACCAGTTAATACTCGAGCTACTCTTTAACCAAACAGCGATACTCGTGGGACTAGGAGCCCTTTTCACCGGAGAAAGAACCGTAGGGGCATCACTTCCACAACTCACCATTCCAAGGCCAATTACAGTTGCGAAGAGTGGAAGAAAAAGGACAACTCGTTTCATGATCAAGATGATGTGCTCTTTCTCAAAGCTTGGCAATGCTATGATTCCTCCCCTTGTCTTCCTCCCCTCCTCTGTTTATAAGTCCCCTCCACTTCCATGGACCCTCGCCGCATCCTGACTAAACTCAAGCGTCTGCTCTTCAGGGGCTCCCTTGAGGCTCGGAATGAACGTACCGCAGGTGCCCTCTCAGAGATCTTCGCCTCCTTCATCCTTCAAGACGGCGTAGCCTCGCACCGTGAGCTAGAAATCGTCTACGACTTCGCCCGCACTCTTTTCCCAGATGTGGATCATGGTATTTTAGGATTAAAATTAGAAGCTGCGGTGGCGCGCCCCCAAGCGATCGGTGACGCCATTAATTACCTAAAAAAGAACCTCGCCAACGAGCACAAGACGGCCTTCTCACTCCAACTCTACTCAGTCATTCGCGCTGGTGGTGATTTGGAAAGTGAGAAAGAACGCTTCGCAGAGGTCTTGCAGAAGCTCGGGACCAAGAACCTACACCAAGTCATCATAGATGAACTAAGTTCCACTGATTCTCATAAATCAGAGCTCCTGACCCGGGTGGATTTCGGCAGTGCGAGATCAAATGAAGTGAGACTTCCTGAAGGCACAGAAACGCCCCACTTCAGGTGTTATCAGGCGGGCGGGCTCATCCTCTTAAGAAATTTAGGTCATGAAAATCTCAATGTGCGAGGCCACTCGCTCAACACTGACCGTCTTCTTCAAATTAGACCGTCAGATGAAATCATCGCAGGGAGCTGGCGCCTCAGTTATCAGGATCTAGCCTTCTTCCTGCAAACGGGGAAAAAAGGAACTCCTTCCCCACTCTACCTCGTAGAGAGTGAAGATGAGCTCACTCTGAGCCGGAGTAGACCACGCCATGCACTTGCCAAGCTTAGCTTCGCCCACCGCGTCCACCTCACCCCCCTGCAAGATCACATCCTCACTGATGGAGACGACCACCCCCTACTTATGGGGACTGAGTACCAATGCGACTATCACGATCTGATCCACGTCCGTGAAAAGGACCCACTCTCGCTCGAGTCCCTAAGGCGTCTCACTCAGCAAACAGGGCAGCGCTTTGTCCTCCCACCAGGCCGGCGTAAGGTGCGCGTATCGAATGACCCCGCTCACCTCTCAGGAGATAGCCTCCTTCTGACTCCAGGACTGGCTGATAAATTTCTCTTAGAAATAGAGTTCGACCCTAAAACCGGGCTGGGCGAATTTGAGGTCATTGAATCCACGCAGACCATTTATGCCAATGGCCTACCTGCCAATTCCGGAGCTCTCCCTGATGGGTCCACCATCCGTCTCAGTAGCCGCCAAGCTCTCCGCTGCCGCTTCTCCGACAACATTCTCGATGAAGAAAGAAACCTCGTCCGCCACCTCCATGTCGAAAACCTAAACCACAGTTTCTGGAAAGGAGGAAAGGCCATCGATAGTCTCTCTTTCCAGCTCGAGCGAGGACAGATGATGTGTATCATTGGCCCCAGCGGCAGTGGTAAGAGCACTCTTTTAGAAATCCTAGCGGGGCAACGCAGCCCGAAGAGCGGGCACGTTCGGCTTAATGGACTCTCTCTTTATGAACGCCAACGCCGCCTTTCTCCACTCATCTCCTTCATGCCACAAGAGGATGCCTTGAGCGAGCAGCTGAGTGCCCGAGAACACCTCGCTCATGCCGCCGCGATCCGCCGCCCCCATCTAGCGGCCCCTGCCATCCAAAAACGAGTTAATTACCTCTTAGGTGAGCTCGGTTTAGAGCAAATTGGTGAACGCAGAGTCGGAGAGCCCGGCTCTAAGAGGCTCAGTGGAGGGGAGCGCTCTCGCCTAAATGCTGGGCTAGACCTCATCGGTGGGGGGGAAATCTTCCTCTTCGATGAACCGATCTCTGGACTTTCTTCCAAGGACGCCGAGCACGTGATCGACGCCCTGCACGGTTTTGCTCAAGATAAAATCGTAGTTGCCTCACTTCACCGACCTAGTGAGAAAGTGCTGGAATCCTTCGACCTCGTCCTCCTCCTAGACCGAGGTGGGAAAATGGCCTTTTACGGCACGCCTAAGGAACTCGTCCACTACTTCCAAGAAGCCTCTAAAGGCCTCAAACTTCCTCAATCGGAAGGAACGAGCCTTCCCCAGCAAGGTGCTGACTTTGTCTTCGACGTTTTAGAAAGCCCCATGCCACGGCTCCACACTGCGGGAAAAATGAAACGCCGCTTTCCGCCAGATTTTTGGCAAGAACGGTTTGAAAACCAGCGTGTGATGAATCATCTCTCTCTTTCTAAGGGAAAGCAAACAACCGGGAGCATGGAAATCCCAACTGCTGATGATCAAGTTCCCGCTCCCGAACCTCCCGAACATGGGCGGAGACAGAAGTGGATGATCTTTAAAACTCACCTCAGTAGAGCTGCTAAATCAAAACTCCGTCACCGTGGCACCTTCTACTCGATTCTTCTAGAGGCGCCTCTCCTAGCAGGCCTTATCGCCATCACTCTTCGCGCCTCAGCTGAGGGGAGTTACCTTTTTCACTCAGCCCTACACCTCCCCTCATACCTTTTTCTCGCGGTCACGGTCGCGATGTTTTTTGGCCTAACTAATAGCGCCACTGAGGTTCTACGCGACCGTCCCGTCTTAAGACGAGAGCGTAACTGCCGCCCACACCCCATTCTCTACCTCGGGTCTAAATTCCTGATTCTCGCCGCCCTTGCCTCGATCCAGTCCGCCGTTTTCATTCTAGTGGCTCACAGCATTCTTGATATTTATGATCTTTTTTGGGCCCACCTCAGCTGGATGATTCTCACTGGCTGTTGCGGGACCGCCCTCGCGCTCTTAATTTCAGTAATTGCCAAATCTGAGCGCACAGCACTGAGCGCAATCCCCCTCATCCTAGTTCCACAGATCCTTCTCGCAGGAGCTCTCATCCCCTTTAAAGAGATGAATCGAGGACTCTTCGTCCGAGCAGACGATGGACGTGACGAAGGGCGTGAACCAGTCCCTTCCACAATCATGCCTCTCCGTTACGCATTTGAAGGGAGCATTGTGAGTCAAGCCACAGAAAACCGCTTTGAGAAAACACGGCACCCTCTACAAAAACGAATTGAGAAACTCAAGGAACGTAAAAGTCTCGACGTTACGGGACAGAAAGACCTCCAAAACGCGAGCGAAGAACTCCGGGTGCTCTTCGCGGCAGCCGCAAGCGATATTGAAAGAGCTGACCTTATTCTAAAGGATCCGATGGCGGAATTAGAACGTATCTTAAAGCTCGAAGGGGAAGAAAAAGTCACCCCTGAGCAAGAGATGCGATCTATCTTACAGTTCTACGTAAACGAACGCGTAGAAAACCTCGTAGAACTTGCAGAGAGCTCTAGGCTCGATGGCAGGCGTAGCGACCGTCCCAATATATTTCTAGCTAAAGAAAAGCCCTTCCTCGGTTTTACGATTAGCACACAGTGGTACTGTCGTTTTTACCTCATCGCTCTGACGCTTGCTTTCCTAGCTCCGGCAGTCCACCTCCTAAAACTCTCATTGACGAGGCGCTGATGGCTCCGCAAGAGCTGTCCCCAAGGCCCGCGAAACAGAAGCGACGGCATCACGTGATAAGGGGCGCTGCACGATGACCCCTAAGACAACGAGGCCAAAGTGAGAATGTCGTGGCACCACTTCCATCACTCGATCCGGGCCAATTTTCACATGGAGGGATCCTAAATTCTTATCTTCTCCCACCTGTCTCCCAGCACTACTGGAAGCGTGAGCTAGAGTCCGAGCAACTTTGATCAATTTCTCACTTCCCACTTCATCCACCACGATCTCGCCGTGGCGATCACAAATAAAGTATGACCGGGTAGGAATCTGCTCTTTTAACCAAACTCCAAAAGCCTGCAAGCGAGTCGATAAAGGAAGAGGGCGAAACACTGGCCGCTCTGCTACTGAGCTCTTCGCCTGAGAGGGTGCAAGTCCCTGCTTAGGTAGCGGAGAAGCAATTTTAAAAGGAGAATCGATCACAGTAGGCTGCGCCTCAAGCAAGGGGTCCGGTTTGAGAGCACTGCCCACTTGGAGCCGTTCGATCTTAGGCGGTTTTGTCCCTCTTGCAGGTTCTATTTGTACGGAAGAATCTTCGGGAGAACTGGCTAAAATTTCAGCGCTCCTCTCCTGAGAAATCGAGCTCTCTACACTAGCCTCAGTCCCATGTTCCACCTTCTGAGCAGGCGCGGCTGGTAAGGCTGGTGAGGCTGGCTCAGAAATCACCTCTTTCCTGACGGGGGCCATCTGCCCGGTCAGCTCTTTTGACCCAGTCGCCTCCTGAACCTTGTTTGTCTCAAATGGCTGAGCGAGCTTAACTTCCGAACGTTCTGCTGGAGCCTCTGGAGTGAGTGCTGGAGACGTAGTCTGCTCGCGTCCACGGAGAATTCCTGAGGAAGCAGCTCGCGACTGGGCATCTGAAAGGCTGTGACGAGGCATCTGAAAAGCAGCACCATCCCTTCCTGCGGGCTCAGCGTATCCCTCAAACGAGGAACCGAACATTTGATCATTCGGTAGTCCATTACTCTGTGAATTCGGCACGAGAAGGCCCTCCGCTAAGGATCTGACATGAGCAGGATCTAACCACTGGCTAACGGATTCACTTTGCATAATTCACAGTCTCAGAGGTTCTAGGAACGATCCGCTGCTCTAATTCTGAGCGAAGAGATTCGAAGGTCATCAACGACTCAGCTCCCTCCTCCATCACACCCACCGGAAGTCCTCTTGCACTCGCTCTCACATAGAGGTCGTCTCTCGGGATGACGGTGTTCATGACCATTTCACTTGGCAATAAGTTGCGTAGGGCAGCGGCAGATTCCAAGCTCTCAGGCAAGTCTTCCTTCACCATCGTAAGGACCACTCCGAGGACTTGTAACTCAGGGTTAACCACTCGCATCCGCGCCAGAGCTTCTAACATCTTAGGGACGGATCTGACACCGAGCGGCTCTGCTTGCTGTGGGACGATCACCCCATTTGAGGCACTAAGCACATCTGCAGTCGCGCCAAAAAGTCCGGCCGCCGTATCTATGATACAGACGTCATACTCCAGAGCCTCCACCTCCGCTAAGAAACAGCGAACACGGTGTAGAGTCACCCCCATAGATCCCCCTCCTAACTCATAGGCACTGCTATGACCAGAAGCGATTAAACTTAAGGTAGGCATCCGAGTGGGAACGATGATTTTCTCCGTGCTGACAGCAGGATTTCCCAGCATATCATAAAAACCGGAAAGGTGCCGAGACTGACGAGTCAGGGAGAGACCTACCGAGCCTTGTGGATCTGAGTCCACGAGTAAGGTCCGCTTCCCGCTATTAGCAAAGGCATGAGCAAGATTAATCGCGAGAGTCGTCTTTCCGACGCCGCCTTTCTGGCTGGTAATGGCGAGTGTAATCACTGAATGAGGGGGGTGAGAAAATTATCTATTAAGTGGCTGTTTCGCTAGCAACTGATCGAAGGTAAGCATTTCCAAAAGCCTTTGTCTGGTCATTTCCACCAAATTTCTTATACTAGTCCTCCATCTTGCTTATTTTTGCTCTAAGTATGCGCTCTTTACTCCTCCCCATCTCTCTCATTTCCCTCATTTCCCTCTCATTTTTCACCAGCTCTTGTGAAAACGAGGAACGGCAGAAGGCCAAACAGAAGCGGCTCGATGAAGACAACTTCTTCGCTGATCTAGACCGATCAACTAGCCTTAGCTCACTGGAAAATGAACTCGCTGACAGTCACACCAATTTTGCCCGAAGCTTCGCCAATGACCCTATCCCTTGGCAAAAGTGGGATCGCTCGCTCCTAGAAAAAGCAAGCTCTTCGCAAAGCCCCATCATGGCTCTCGTCGGCTCATCTCTCAGAGGAGATTCTCGCCAACTCGGGCGTATTTTGTCAGCGAACCCGAAGATCAGAAACTTTATCACGGAATTCTTTGTGTGCACGCTTGTTGATGCCCATGAGTTCCCCGAAATGGCTCTTTTAAGCCACCATCTCTCTCGAGAACGCGGCATCCTCGCCACCTTGCCTACGATCATTTGGCTCAGCCATGAGGGCTCCCCACTCTCGTGGATCCCTTTAGCTCAGGCTGACATCAATGACCTAGAAGTCATCATCCAGAGCTCTACGATGATGATCCAAGACACCTGGGAAAGTTTCTCGGATTACGCGATCACAGACAGCCGTAATAAACATCAAAAACGCCAACTCCAGATTGACCAACTTCCTGATGAACTCGATGAACAAATCGACCGTAACGAGCTCTTCCGTAGATCGACCCGTCACCTCAATTCCCTATACAGTCCCAGCGATCGTAATTTTGATGACAACAGTAAGTTAATTCCTACAAG
Source organism: uncultured Verrucomicrobiales bacterium (assembly GCA_937928425.1). GTDB lineage: Bacteria > Verrucomicrobiota > Verrucomicrobiia > Verrucomicrobiales > Akkermansiaceae > SW10. The sequence goes on along the minus strand of CALFVL010000047.1, from coordinate 2,414 downwards.
TCGCATCGAGCTCTTAAGCATAGGTAGTCAATCACAACAGCTGACCGCAGAAGTCCGCGCCCAGTGCCTCCGAGCTGCCCAAGAACTGGGCCAAACTCTGATGCAAGAAGCATGTAAAGACCACCTCGAAGGGACATACTTTTTTGCAAGGAGAGCTGAGTCTTGGGTCCTCCCCATTTTTTCAAAAACCGTATCATCTCAAGCTAGGATCGCTCACATGTTCCTCCACATAGGAGGAGTCCTTGAAGAGCCCGAATTCGTCAATGAAGGCCGCTCTCTTCTTTCTAAAATTGAAAGCGAATGGCTAGCATCTTCTATCTCAAGTTGTTCCCCTTCACAAAAACTTAACGAGCCCCAAGGATTCATCTGGAAACTCAGCGATTTAGAAACACTTCTCTCAGAAGATGAACTCTCCCTCGCAGTCGCCGCTTTTCTAATTAAAAAAGACGGTAATATCCCTCTAGAAGTAGACCCCACTGCTAATAGTGTCGGGCTCAACTCCCTGAGCCGTAGAGTCCCACTGAAGACAGTCGCAAAGCAACTCAATCGGCCACTCACTGAGGTCCAAAACTCCCTCAAGCTCATTTCCAAAAAACTTCTCAAACACCGCGAAGATGGCACTCAGTATGAGGAAGAATCTACTTTTTCGCTGAGTGATCTCGCTCTTATCCTTAAGGCTAAAATTACTTTAGCTACTCTCACAAGAGACCCTGTAGATATCCAATCAGCCTGTGTGAGTGCCGAGCAAATTTTAAAGAATTACAAGGCTCCGGAAAAAGGACTCTCTAGACTCCCTTTCCACAAACACTTCACCCCAGCTCGCTGCATTGACTACGCCAACTGTTCTAATGCCTTCCTACTTCTCTATCAGACCAGTTTAGATGAAAAATGGCTCACTCACGGGCTGGAACTCCTCGACGAAGGCATAACTAAACTTAAAGCGGATAACGGACTCCTCTCAGAAATCTCTGAGAGTGAGTGGGTGATCCCCTTGCGCAACTATGGTTTCACCATGACCCTCGGAGAGTCCTCCCTCGGAGTTCTCGATCTGAGTCTCAATCGGGCCTGGGCGATCACTGGTGATGAGAAATATCGTGAAATTTTAAAGACACAGCATCGGGCACTCTTACCCTCTACCCTAAAATCACCAACTCTCCATACAGATTACTTAGCATCCTGTGCTCTTGGGAACACCCCCCTTCTTGCGCTAGTCTCTGGCACTTCAGACAGCAGTGTGAGAAAAGAATTCCTTAAAATTCTCAACTCCCCAAAGCATCTACCTTTTCTCAGCATTCGTGCGGCAAAGTTAGGAGATGGCGTGAATCAGGGAACCACAGCTAAAACCAAGACTGAGGTGACCCTCACTCGTGATGGGAAAACTCTGGGACGTGCAACTTCTCCCAGTGCCCTAAAGAAGCTTCTCTCTAAAATCATTTCCGGAAAGTAAGCTCTCTCATCCCAGCCTTGCCCTCTGATAGAATTCCGTCACTCTCGCTCCCAGCAATTACTATCATGAGCGAGAGAATAGCATCCCAAGAGCGAAATACCGCTGAAACGAAGATTAAGCTCAGTCTGAACCTTGACGGATCAGGACGATCCACGATTAGCACCGGGGTTCCTTTCTTCGACCACATGCTGACCCTATTCTCGCGCCACTCACTCATCGATCTGAACCTTAGCGTTGATGGAGATACCGAGGTCGATTTCCATCACACGGTGGAAGACAGCGCGATCGTCTTAGGGGAGTGCTTAAAAGAAGCACTTAATGATAAGTCAGGCATCCGCCGATACGGTCATGCCTACGTTCCAATGGACGAAACTCTGTGCCGCTGTGTGATCGACCTAAGTAACCGCCCCCAGCTTGAACTCCGTGCACCCGAGCACACGCCAGATGCTCAGAACTTCCCCTTCACCTTAGTGGAAGAATTCTGCCGTGCCCTTGCCTCAAACCTCCGCTGTAACCTTCATATCGAAGTTCTTTACGGGAGAGATGGCCACCACATTTCCGAGGCCATCTTTAAATCTATGGCAGTCGCCCTGCGTCTTGCCTCTGAGAATGATCCTCGCCGTGAAGGGATCCCCTCGACTAAAGAAATCCTCTAAAGTGACATGAAGCTTGGAATGATCGACTACGGTCGGGGAAACCTCCGCAGCCTCATCAATGCGTGCCGCGCACTTGGCTACGAAGCAAAACTCGTCAGAAAAGCTGAGGAACTAAAAGACCTAAGCCACCTTATTTTCCCAGGCCAAGGGGCCTTCGGAGACTGCATGGAGAGCCTTCATCGCCTAGGACTCGCTGGACCACTCTGCGAATGGATTTCCGCAGATAAGCCTTACTTCGGAATCTGCGTAGGTTACCAACTTCTCTTTGAAACAAGTGAAGAATCTCCCGGAACTGCTGGTTTAGGCCTCGT
>CALFVL010000046.1 GCA_937928425.1 uncultured Verrucomicrobiales bacterium | reverse complement strand
CCCGCCCGATCTCGCAGCATCTCGGCGCACACGCCCCCGCTGAACCTTCCGCCCCCCCTCTTCACCTCCACCTAGGAAAAAACGCCCCCTCTTAGCTTCTGAAAGCTCACCCCGCTCCAGCATCTGTGAAATCGTTACCCTCAACTCCTTACGCTGACTCCCCGGCAACTCTAAGGCACGGGCCATCTCGCTCTTATTCAGAGGACGGCCACCCTCTTTCCGCAAAAGTGCAATGATGCTCTTTTTCATATCCTCTGCTTTCGACATAAGTAGACCTTGCACTGACTTACCCTGAGGAACAACTACGGAAAATTTTCTCGCAATCAATAAGCTCCCAGTTAGGATGTAGGCACAATGTAATTTTGGAAAACGCTTGGGTTGCCAAGAGTCTTCAAATTGTCTAAGCCTCTAAACTAAGATCTCACACTATGAAAAATAATTCATCCTATCCGAGTTTCCGCCGCGCATTCACTCTCGTAGAGCTCCTTGTCGTGATCGCCATCGTCGCAGTCCTCGCCTCACTTGGTTTTGCTGGCTTCAACTTAGCGATTCAAAAGGCCAAAAAAACCTCTGCGAAAACTTGCATGGGCCAACTTGTGCAAGCCTGTGACGACTACTACGAGGCCTACCAGCAACTTCCACTCGGCAGCACTACGAATCAAGACGAGGAGCAAGAAACTGACACCCAGCTCATGGCGGCCCTCTTAGGTCTAACCAGCGCTGAGGAGGAGAACTACAAGCTCGAATCATTCTTTAAGTTCAAATCAGCTAAGGGAAAAGGCCAAGCTGCACACGATGGAATTGAGCGGACCGAAAACCGAGCAGAACTTCTCGGCCCTTGGTTAAATAAAATTAAAGAAGACCGCTACTACCGCATCGTATTTGACTACGACTATGACGAAGAAGTTCGTGAGCCACAGAACCTAGGTAATGAGATCATCTATGACCGTAGAGCCATCATCTACCACCAAGGGAAAGACGGCAAAATCGGCGGAAAGAACGATCAAGATAACGTCTACAGCTGGAATAAGAGCGAGTAGCCACCCCCTCCATTGTAACAAAATTATTTCTAAAAGAACCGAGTGACCTCCTTAGAGGCGCTCGGATTTTTTATACACACGGGACTAAGATCCCATCCCGCATCCCGTGGATCTTTTTCTTATCCGCCGGGACAATCGTCGCCAGACAACCCCCAAGTTTCGTCTCCCCTTCTTGATTTAAAAAATAGTAAGGACAGAGTCTCACTCTCCCCTCCATGACTCGCCGTTCCCCCGTCTCTGGATCGAAGTAAGGGTGCTCGATCACCCTCGTCTCTTGAAATTCCTGCACCATCCAAGTCTGACTCATAAACTCCTCCTGCGCACGTTTCAGACCAGCTTGCCACTCAGCAGAAGAGACATCATGGCCAATCGTAACTCCACGAGACCCCCAAGCGAGTTCACTAAAACCACTCACCTTTAAGACTAAGCGCCGCTCCTTTTGGCTAAACTCGCCCACTTCATCCCAAGAGCTCACATTCAGCCGAGGAAGAGCGGCATGAGGTGGAATTTCACGAGGATCCACCGGCCAACCAAAGGGGATCATTTTTTTCAAAACTTGCAGATGGCTCCCCCTTAACTCCTTCTCCCAAATTTTCCGCAGTGAAGGGGTCCAGAACAGCGCGAGCCATAACTTCTCCTCGAAGTGCGGCTTAAAAGGAGGGGTCACCTTACCCCCCTCTGCCAACTCACGGATCGCAGGGATCGACTCCCAATCGAAGAGCTCAAAGAAACGATAAATCTCACCCTTTCCGCTCTCAGTAGCTGACCAAGACTCAGCCTCGTGGACCTGAAACCCCTCTCCTAATTCTTGCGCCAGCCATTCCATCTCAGGCCGATAATCCCCTGATTCCTGAGACACCAAGATATCGGCTCCATCCTTAAAAAGAGAAGCGAAGCCCTCCAGCATGCCCTTGGCTCCACCAAAAATCTCAAAGCCCGCAGCCGCATAAGTCTGGCTCAGCCATGCTAAAGTCCCGATTCCCCCCGGCACTCCATCCAGCTCTGATGCGGAAAAACCCTCCTCGGTGAGAAGTAAATCTGGCCGGATCACGCGGGGGGTGAGCCCACGCTGACTTTCTAAATTCTGATGCTCCACCAACCAGTCTGGCTTTCCCGCATCCAGAATCTGCGCAATCCACTCGGGGCGCCTCCCTTGGCGGCTGAGCCGATAAATTTCATCACAAGCTGCCTGAAAGCGGTGCAGGGGCCGGCCCAATCTCATCAGGGTTTTCTTCTGCGCTTTAGAAAGTTGAAATGGTTCTGGTGACCAAATCCATTCACGATCTGCAAACAGCCCCCCCTTAGGAGCTGCCCCCTTCAGATCCTCGAGATTCAATGTTAACATCCTGAGGCGAGTTTAACCACAGACTGCTAAAGCTCAACCTTGGGCTTCTCACTTTCCTCCTCAGAGGACACAAGTTTCCATTTCGCAGAAATTTCGATTGTTCTCGGGAGATTCCTGCGTATTCCAATTCCCGCCGCATGTTCTTTCTCAAAAAAATGTTCAAACTCCGGGATAAGGGAAATCCGGAAGAGGAGAAGCCTTTTCTCGACCATCTCGAGGACCTGCGTATCATGGTCACTCGCATTGCCCTGACCCTCGCCATTTCCACCCTAGCCTGTTTTATCTACAAGGATGAGTTAATGACCATCATCCGTAAGCCCGTCGAGCAAGTCTGGATCGAGCGGCACGAGGCCAGTTTACCCAAGGAAGAAGCCATCACCCTAGATGAGTGGGAAAAGGCCCTCACCCTCTCCACGGTCTCAGCACCGCTCGGTCAATATGATCCTCAGCTCGCTGAGCGTTGGTGGGAAGAAGCCACGAATGAACGTATCCGCCGCCTCACCGAGGCTGCTATCGTTTACCGTGCAGCCTTAAAACTGCCGGAAGAACAGCAAGAAACCTTTTTAAAATCCCTCCCAGATGAGCAAAGTGCGGTCCGTGAGCTCTCACTCAAGCTCCTAGACTCTGAACCGACTGAAAATCTCAACGCCGAGGGAAACCTGCGGCTCATGAGCTCGCTCAAACCGACTGAAACCTTCATGCTAACCATGAAGCTAGCCTTCTTCGCTGGCATCATCATCTCCTTTCCCCTTCTCCTCTACTTCATCTTGCAATTTGTCATTCCCGGACTGAAGGATGAAGAACGTAAGGCCCTCTGGCCTGCCCTAGCCATCGGCTTCGGGCTCTTTCTTGGCGGTGTTCTCTTCGCCTATTTCTTCGTCCTGCCTAACGTGCTCACCTTCTTCTATGAATGGGGAAAAAGCATGGGCATCTCGAATGATTGGCGCATCGGTTACTACATTTCCTTCGCCACCACCTTCGTCCTCATCTTCGGGCTCGCCTTTGAATTGCCCGTCGTCGTCATGACCTTGGTGAAGCTCGACCTCCTAAGCCATAGCATGATGCGTGAGACTCGCTCATACGCCATCATGGCGATCATGGTCATCGCCGCCCTCATCACCCCTACTCCTGATGCCCCTACCCTCTGCCTCCTCGCCATCCCCATGATCATTCTCTATGAGATCTGTATTTGGCTCTCTTACTTTAAGGAGAAAAAGGCCGCTAAAATTGAGGCTGAGGAAGAAGAAACACGGATGAAACGCCTCCTGTCTGATCCTGAAGAGAGGGATGAAGATCCCGATGACCTACAACTAACTGAAGAGGGAGAAGAGGACCTCGAAGGAGATCAGCACGAGGACGAGGATGAGGACGAGGACGAGGATGATGACTACATGGACTACCCCGGTGAACACCACGCGCCTGAGGAAGATCCAGACCACAGCCCAGACGTTCCTGAAGACCATATTCCAGATGAGGAAAAAGACCGGAAGTGATTCTGGTCAAAGCCTCCCTTTCTCGTAATTCTTAGGTCATGCAATCTATGACCGGCTTTGGCCGTGCCGAACATGCCAGCGAGGGCATCATCGCCCGTGTAGAAATCACAACGGTAAATCGCAAACAGGCAGACATCCACTTTAACCTCCCTCGCGAGCTGGGACGCCTCGAATCCTCCCTACGTAAAATGGTGCTCCAAGTGGTATCACGCGGCCGCGTGAACATCTCTATTCACCTAGAAAAAGCAGGAGCCGATAAGCAAGCACTCGGAGTGGACTTAGAACGGGCACTCGCCCTAGAGGCCGCCTTTGAACAGCTCGCCGACAGCCTAAGCCGCCCCCTACCGCTCAGCGCCCAAGACTTCCTAAAAACCCCCGGCATCCTCACTCTAAATGACAGCACGTGGGATGCAGAAGAAGCTCTGGAGGCCATTCACCCTGCTCTCAGGGCCGCCCTTGAAAAACTCATCGAGATGCGCCGTGCCGAGGGCGCTGATCTTAAGGCAGATCTCCTCGCCCGCCTCCACCTCCTCGAGCAAGAGGTCCATCACATCATGCAGGCCTCACCTCTCGTCACCTCCCGCCAGCGCGAACTCCTTCACAAACGGCTTCGTGATAGCGGTCTAGAAATCGATCTAGATGACGAGCGCCTCCTTAAAGAAGTCGCCCTCTTCGCCGAACGCTGTGACATTTCTGAGGAAGTGACCCGCCTCAGCTCCCACTTCGGGCGCTTTCGCGAATACCTAGATTCTCCTGATCCGGCAGGACGTTCACTCGATTTTCTCTGCCAAGAAATCAATCGCGAGTTTAACACCATAGGATCTAAGGCAAACGATGCCGGGATCGGGCAAAAGGTGGTGACTGCAAAAACAGAACTCGAAAAAATCCGCGAACAGGTTCAGAATATCGAATAGCTATGAAGAAACTCCCCCTTTCCCTCCTGCTTGCTAGTCTCACTACTGGAACCGCCCTCCTCCTCTCATGCGGGAGTGACCTTCCGGCCCAGTCATCCTTATCTCCTCAAAAAAATTTCCAAAACTCCGTTAAAATCACCCAAGCACTCATTCCGGAAGGCCGCTACGGACGCGCTAAGAATGGCCGCATGTCCCCACGCTACATCACCATTCACTCTACCCAAAACTACGGAGCTGGGGCTGATGCTCGCACCCACGCCCGCCTCCTTCAGCGAGGTGGCCTCACCTCTCGTAATAACTCTCTCGGTTATCTTACATGGCATTTCTCAGTAGATGCCCACTCCATCTACCAATCCCTCCCGACCAATGAGCAGGGACAACACGCGGATTACGAAGGCACCGGAAACCGGAAGTCAATCGGCATCGAAATGTGCGAAAATCGTGGAAACTCTCGTGCTGCTACCCTTGACCGCACCGCTCGCCTCACCGCTGACCTCATGCGCCAGCATAACATCCCCCTCAGTCATGTCGTCCCTCACCAGCACTGGGAGCGCATCCGCTACTCTGATGGCAAAAATCTCGGACATAAAAATTGCCCCAATTTCCTGATGACGAATGGCAGGCCCGGCGCCAAGTGGCAGGCCTTTCTTAATCAAATTAAGAGCCATCTCTAGGAGCTCATTCTCTCCTAAGTGAGTTGACCTAAATCCTCCATCCACTCCTGAGCGTGGCTATTTTCTGGATCAGCCTCTAAAACTTCAGAAAAAGCCTCCGCTGCCTCGGCGAACCTGCGCTGACTTGCAAGATAGGAACCTAGGTTCGAATAAGCCTCAGCTCGTTCGCATTGCCCCTTTAGAGCTTCATGCACGAGGTATTCAGCTTTAGCTGCCTCCCCACGGTGGAAGGCCATATTAGCGGCCATCAGGAGGAGATCACCTCGTGTGCGATTCTTCTCATGGGCCTTACGATAAAATGCTTCTGCCTCCGCATAACGTCCGGTCCTTTCACACAGGGTCGCATTGTTAAAAAGAAGCAGCTCTTCTGACTCAGAATCATCACACAGCACATCTAAACGACTCAGGGTAGCCTCGGCCTGCGCAAAGTTCCCAAAGTCGATGAGATCAGTGACGTAAAGGAGGGAAGAGAGGACATTTTCCTCTTCTTCGAGCGTGAGGATTTCTTCATAAATCAAGCAGGCACTCGCCACTTGATCCGCCTCTCGCGCTTCTCCCAAAGCCTCATACAGTTCCTCAATCTCGGACATAGTTTTACGCTACTCCTCGTCCACCGTTTCGTCACGCTGATAGATCGGCAATTGACGGTAAGGGACTGTAAAGGCCAGTGCCATCATGGCCGTCCCGTAGACTTGCCCGGCCTCTTTACTATACCAAGAGCCGTCCTCTTTCTGTTTTTTCAAGTAAGTCTCGTACATCCAGTCCGCATAAGTCTCCCAATACTTCCCCCCAATTTGGAACATCGCTTGTGCGTTATAGTAGTTCCCATAGAACTCAAATTGAGACCCCTCTAAAGTCCGGAAGGAGTGTAAGATAAAATCAGCAGCTTTAATGGTAGAGGCTTTACCGTGCTCTCCACAGAGCTCTAGGCAGAGCAGCCCCATTCCCGTGAGAGAGTTCTTCTGATTATGAGGACTAGAGTATCCAAAGTATCCCCTTTTCTGAGAAAAATTCCCATAGAGATACCTCAGCGCATCTTCAATCGCCTGATCAGGCACCGGAGCTCCATTTAACTTCGCGGAGCGCAGCGCCATGAGCGCCCAGCCACTGCAAGAGGTGTCAGAGTCCCGAGAGTTCGGGTGGTATCGCCAGCCCCCTTGGTGCCGCTCACTTTTCTTAACCGCTTGGGCCCGCAAGATGAGCGCAAGCGCACGAGGGAGGCTCTCATCTATTTTTTTCTGCCGACTCGGATCGACCATCCCAGAGACTTCAGATAAAAAGAGGCTAGCGATATTATGCCCATACATCGGTCCACTGCCATATCGTCCCCCTCCGTAGAGTCCTTCTCGATCTTGACGATTTACCAAAAAATCAATGATCTTATTTAGGCTATGGGCATAAGGCCCCTCGGTGGCCATGTGCCCACGGGAGAGAAAGGCCATCCCAGCGAGTGCAGGGATCCCACAAGAATCCCCATAACTTCCAGGGTAACTCCCGTCCTCTTGCTGGACTCTAGCTAAGTACTGTAAGCCACGGTCAATCGCGGGGTCCACCTCCTCCTTCCACCTCATAAAGACGCTGGGAGCGAATTCCTCTGCATTTCCAGCCTGTGCACCTCCAATAAGACCTAAAACATAAAGGAGAGAAAAAATGAGCCTCTTCATTGTTTTTTAATCACTTTCTCAAAGTATTTTTTCACCAATCCTCGGTAGTCTTCTGGAATCACTGCACGCGTTCCACCACCGACTCCATCCGCCATCGTAGCCTGAATTTTTTCCCAATCAGAAACACTCACTCCTAATTTAGCCAACTCAGGAGGAATGCCCTTACTCCCCTGATTTTCTCGCAATCCACTCTTCGCCTCCTCAGTAGCCTGCTCACCCTGCCCCGGTTCACCCAGCTCATGAGCCTGCGCCAGCTCATCTCCCGACTTGCCTCCCCGCTTCATTCTGGCCTCCGCCTGATGAGCAGCCTTCCGTAAAGCCTCGGCCGCTGCCTCTGCACCAGCCGCTGCTTCTTGGGACTGGCTGGCATTCGCGGCCTGAGAGCTTTTTTCTAGGGCCTGCGCCAGCTCTTCTCCTGGAGCAGGCGCACTACGGGCATCCTCTGCTTCCTGAGAAGCCTGGTCAGCTCGCTGGGCCATTTGCTCTGAAGCTTGTGCGAGTGACTGGCTCGTTTCTTGAAATTTTTTGGCAGACTGCTCGTGCTCTCGCACTGCCTGCGCCCTCTTCCCTTCTTGCTGTGACCGCATCGCTTGAGAGGCATTTTGAGAAGCTTGGCGAACTTGTTGCTGTGCTTGTTTCAGAGTATTGCCCTCCAGTTCTGGGATACTCTGGATGTCTTGCGCGAGTTCTGCAGCACGTAAGGCCTGCATTTTTTCCACCTCCGCGAGAGCCTCTTCCAGACGCCCTTCCGCAAGGTTTTGGAGAGCCTCTGCGATCCTCTCCTGCCTTTCCTTAAGCTTCATTTGTGAGGCCGAGAGCTCCGCTCCTTTACTCAATTCCCGCGCCGCTTGGCGGGCTGCTTGACTGGCTGCAGTCCTCTTCTCTCCTCCTTCTTCTTTAGCAGATGTGAGAGCATTCTCCGCCTGAGCAAGGGCCTCTGGAAGATCATTTGCCCTAGCCTCCTGCTTAGCTCGCGCTTCACTCAACTCAGCCTGCACCCCTGCGATCACCGCCTCTTGCTCATGAGTGAGAGCCTGCTCCACAGCGGCAGCCGATCGTTGCTCCCCGCTCTCAGCCTGAGGCGCCTCATCAGCCCCCTTCTCCGCCTCCTCGAGCTGGGCAAGCACTGTCGCAAGTTCTTCCTGAGATTTATTAAGTGCTGCGGCCTCTTGGGCGAGGTCCAGCACCCGCTCACTCTGCGACCTCATCGCGGCCGCCTTCGCTTCAGGTGATTTTTTAACCTTCTCACGAATTTCTTCCTGCATGCGGCGCTGCTCTTCTTGCCATTCCTGATCTAGGGCATTTTCCGCAACCTGACGGGCCAGCTCTGCCTGCCGCTGCGCCATTTCCTGCAAGTGAGCAAGATCCTCAGTTCTTGGCTCGTCTTTTTGAATAGCCTGCTTCAGTTGCCGCAAGTCATCAAGCGCCCCCTTACTCTCACGGAGGGCATCATCAAGTTCAGAAATTCGCGCTTCAGGGCTATCTTGTAGGGCACTACTCTCTACTGATGTCTTAGCCTCTTCGAGCTGCTCAAGCACCGAGTCCACCTCCCTGCCTCGGTGAGCATGGAGTCCCTGTTTCATCCTTTCTCTCAGCTCATTTAAATTTTCTTGTGCCCGCTGAAGTCGCTCTCGTGACTCGCTCAGCGTTTTCTCACTGCGCTCACTCACCTCCTCCTTATAAAGACTTCCCTTCACTTGATGCATTTTGAGCTTCGCTTTCTCGATGTCACGAATGGCCTCATTCACGGTCTCTCTAAGATCTTGATCCTGCTTCCGTAATTCCTGACGCACCAGCGACTCTGCATTCTTATCTAGCCTAAACTCAAGCCACTCTGAATACCCAATGCCTGGTCCTCCTAACTCAGGGGGGCGATTGTCACTTAAGGCCAAGCGCATTTTAAAACGCCTCACTCCCTGATACTGTGGGACGAGTGTCCCCAGTAAAACCATCGCATCTCCCTCCCAAAGTCGCCCCATCTCACCATCGACCCGTTCAGGAAGAAGCTCTAAAAGCGGCGCTTCTAGCTTCCCATCCACCTCTAGTTCAATCTCACACTTCACCACCCCGAGTTCCTCCTCCACCTCGTAAGTGATGATAATCTGCTCGTCAGGCCGCACTCGAAATTCGCGCTGCACTGGAGTGAGAATTTTCACCAGAGGAGCAGGGTCCGCCACCGCCTTCAGGCGAAAGGCCCTCGCCTCCAAGGTCTGCCCTAATTGGTGCTTCACCTTCAATTTCGCAGTGGAATCCAATCCTGACGGCAAGACCCCAGTCCAAGTGAGCGTCGTCCCATTCGCAGATGACTCCAGATTCGCCTCTCCGAGAAGCGAAGCTCCCACGACCAGTTCTGCACTTTCTAGGGGAGTTTCAAGCCGTCCTTCTAGGGTGATCTCACTCCCCGCAAGAGCCTCCACCCCAGCTCCTAAAGAAAACTTACGCTCTGGCCACGAGGTGTAGGGCGGGAAGCTTACCGTCACCTCGGGATCAAGTAATCTTGGCAAGGGGAAAACCTCCACCTTAAAGCGGTCACTCTGACTTCGACCTACCCGGGCCGAGTAAGTAAAAGTACGATCCACAGCATGAGCCTGATAAGTGTAACGATGCACTCCACCTTCAGAGGACAGTGCTTCCAGTTCTTCCGCGACTAATTTGCCATCTCTCTCCATCACGAATTCCAGCGGGCGCTCTAATTCCCCCTGATAGCTAAGCTCGATTAAAAAATCATTCCCCTCGAGAACTTCCCCATCTCCCGGCTGGATCGTAAATCGGAAAGCACCCGCATTCCCCAGTGCAGAGAAGGGCCGAAATGCACGCGTCAGAAGTCGCCCCGTTTCCCGTGGCCACATCCCTAAAAGTAGAAGGATCACCAAGAGGGCTAGCCCCGCCGGCCACATCGATTTATGAATGCGTCTCTCTCCGAGTTCGGCTCTTGGATTGATCTGCCTTAAGTCAGAGACCGCATCTCTCGAGAGTTCTGCTAAGAGTTCTTGCGAAATTCCATCAGAGCGTTCGGAAAGCTCTAGGGCCGTGCTAATCCGCTCTTCAGTCTCAGGATGCCTAGCTTCCAGCCACCTCGCCAGGCGAATCAGCGGGAGCTTCCTTACGAGCGGGCGAAAGATAAAAAAGACCACTCCTAGCCCTACGGACACGAGCAAAATCACAAATGCCCCCACCCGCACCTCAGGCACAAGAGGCGCAAAAAAGTAGTCTACGGACATGAGGGCCAACACTCCTAGCAAAAACACCCCTACGGTCCTGAATAACCCTCGAAGCAGCTGAACTCGTCTAATCCGGCGGCGCAGTGAAACGAGGCCGGACTTGAGCTCAGGAGGGAGACCCTTTGGCATAAGCTCATTACACTGCGATGAGGGCTCGACTTTCGAGGATAAAAGTAAGATTTCCAGAACGGTAACCCCTTTTCTAATTCAACTACCCTAAGAGAAAAAAATGTGACATTGTTGCATTCAAAACGACGTAATTATAACTAATAATGATGTCATACACCCTTATGCCCCCCTCCTCTTTCTGATGTCTCACAATCGCCCGCCCCTTACTCTCCTAGTTTTCAGCCTCGCTGCCATCTTCCTAAAAGCCGCACTCGGAGAAGAAAAAATCTCATTCGACCGAGACATCCAGCCGATCCTCTCAGAAAATTGCTACTACTGCCACGGCACAGACCCCTCTCATCGAGAAGGTGACCTCCGCCTAGATCTACGTGAAGACGCTTTAGACGCCGGAGCAATCGTAGCAGGAAAACCCGCGCAATCAGAACTCATCGCCCGCATTCACTCTAAAAATACGGACGATCTCATGCCCCCTCCTGACTCCCACCGTAAACTCAGCCTCGAGCAAAAAAAACTACTCGAGCGCTGGATCGAGGAAGGAGCAGAATACACCGACCACTGGGCTTTCACCCCCCTTCCTGACCCAACCGGAAAATCGATCGACCAGCTCGTCTCCCATCAACTTTCCAAGAGAGACCTCAAGCTCAAGAAAACGGCCAAGCCTCATCAACTTTTACGTCGCCTCACCCTCGACCTAACCGGCCTTCCTCCCAACCTCGAACAGATTAACTCATTCGATCCTACAGACCTCTCCCCCTTCATTGATCGCCTCCTTGCTTCACCCGCTTACGGTGAGCACATGGCCAGTCCTTGGCTAGACGTCGCCCGCTACGCCGATAGCTATGGTTTCCAGCAAGATCGCGACCGCCGCGTGTGGCCCTATCGCGACTATGTCATTCACTCCTTTAACCAGAATAAAGCCTTTGACCGCTTCATCCACGAGCAAGTCGCCGGAGACATGCTTCCCGATGCCACTGAAGAGACCCGCATCGCCACCGCCTTCTCACGCCTCCATCAACAGAAAGTTGAGGGCGGATCCGTCCCAGAAGAATTCCGGGTAGAATACATCGCCGACCGTGTCCACACCTTCGGCACCACCTTCTTAGGCCTCACCATGGAATGTGCCCGCTGCCACGATCATAAATACGATCCCACCACCGCTAAAGACTACTACTCCCTCTTCGCCTTCTTCGATGATATTGATGAATCTGGCCTCTACTCATACTTTAATCCCGAGGCCACACCCACCCCCGCGATGTCACTCCCCAGTGAGGAACAAAAGAAACTCCTCCAAGAAAAAGAAAAGGCCATTAAAACAGTCTCTAAAAAATTCGCCCAGTTTATCAATGCCACACCCGCAAGACGACTCGAGCCCATAGCTCACTCACACCCGCTCGCTGACGAACTTCTCCACCTCGACTTCGAGAACGACATTCCTAAAACCGCCAACCAAAGCGTAAACGGAAAAATCGGAAAAGCCTTAAAACTCACGGGAGATGACGCCGTAGAAACTGAGGTGGGCGACTTCACCCGCGAGACCCCCTTCAGCATCTCCCTCTGGCTCCAGACTCCTGACCTAAAGGACCGTGCCGTCATTTTCTCCCGCTCTAAAGCTTGGCATGATGCCGCCTCAAGAGGCTATGAACTCCTCCTCCTAGACAATCACCTGCAATGGTCCCTCATCCATTTCTGGCCCGGAAATGCGATCTCTATTAAGACAAAACAACCACTCCAAGCAAACGAATGGGTCCACGTCACCGTCACAAATGACGGCTCATCACGTGCCGACGGAATTAAAATCTTCGTAAATGGACAACAGGCGGAGAGTGACACCGTCCGTGATAAACTCACCCGCCCCATCAAAGGAGGAGGAAACCCTCACATTCGCCTTGGCGAGAGAATGCGCGATCGCGGATTTAAAGATGGTCTCATCGATGAGTTCCGAGTCTTCCAGCGGGAACTTAGCCCCCTTGAAATTTCCCAACTCCACAATCCAGAAGAAAACACTCCCCTAGATCCCCAGACTCAGATCATCCGCAGTGAAGCCTACCAAAGCACCCTCCACGAACTCCAAGAAGCCCGCGCAAATTTCAATCAAATCCAAAACACCATCCCCGAGATCATGGTCATGGAAGAACTCGCCCAAGCCAAGCAAGCCTACATTCTCAATCGCGGCGCCTATGATGCACGCGGAGAAGCCGTAGAACCAGCCCTGCCCGCCTTCCTTCCTGACTTCGGGATGAAAGCCAGTAACCGACTCGAACTTGCCAAATGGCTCACCCACCCCAAGCACCCACTCACGGCCCGAGTCACCGTAAATCGCCTCTGGCAGGCCCTCTTCGGGCGGGGCCTTGTAAACACCTCAGAAGACTTCGGTATCCAAGGAGAACGCCCCGAACATCGTCAACTTCTCGACGAACTTTCCGCCCGCTTCATCGCCTCGGGCTGGGATGTCAAAGCCCTCCTCAAAGAAATCGTCTCCTCACAGACCTACCAGCAAGACTCTTCTGCGAACTCCCTAGAACTCGAAAACGACCCCGATAATAAATACCTCGCCCGTGGCCCGAGACATCGCCTCAGTGCTGAAGTCATCAGAGATCAGGCCCTCGCTGCCTCAGACCTCCTCGTCCCTATAATTGGAGGCCCCTCCGTCCACCCATACGACCTTGCCGAATCCTTCAAACCCAGTGAACCAAGCTGGGGTGAGGGCCTCTATCGCCGCTCCCTTTACACCCACTGGAAGCGCACTGGCCCCTCCCCCGCCATGATGGCTTTTGACGCCGTAAAGCGAGACGTCTGTGCCGCTAAGCGAGACCGCACCTCCACGCCCTTACAGGCCCTCGTCCTATTAAATGGCACCCAATTTGTCGAAGCTGCCCGCCATCTCGCTCACCACGCCTTACGAAGTCACCCAGAAAACCTTGATGACCGCATTGAAAAAATCCACCTCCGACTTGCTTCTCGGAAACCTGACGAAACTGAGCTGAAAATTCTAAAAACCATCTACACCGAACAGCTCGCCCACTTCCAAGCCCACCCCGAAGAGAGTCACACCTTCCTAGACCTAGGACAGCGTAAAACAGACTCCAACACCCCGGAACTCGCCGCCCTCACCAGCCTCGCCCAAGCCATCCTCAACCTCCACGAAGTAAATACTAAACAGTAAAAGCCATGACCCTCCCCCCCTTAGCCCTAAACCGCCGTGCACTCCTTCAGCGTTCAGCCCTCGGCTTCGGAGGACTCGCCCTCGCTGACCTCCTCCATGCCGAGAACGGTCCCCTCTCGCGAGCATCTAAACACCCCGCAAAAGCGAAGCGAGTCATCTTCCTCTTCCAATCAGGAGGCCCATCCCAACTCGACCTATTCGACCCTAAGCCCCTCCTTCAGGAAAAACATGGTCAGCAACTCCCCCCTGAAGTTCGAGGAAACCAGCGACTCTCCAGCATGTCGGGGAATCAATCCTCCATCCCACTCGCAGGCTCCCCCTTCGAATTTTCCCGACACGGACAATCCGGGCAATGGTTCTCTGAGATCCTACCCCACACCGCAAAAATCGCGGATGACCTCTGCATCGTAAAAAACATGTACACCGAGGCCATCAACCACGGTCCCGCCGTCACCTACCTCCA
>CALFVL010000045.1 GCA_937928425.1 uncultured Verrucomicrobiales bacterium | reverse complement strand
TCCACCTATAAAGTGGCGTTCTCCCGCGATCTAGATCACCTCCTGAATGGCTTCGACTCTCGCCGTAAGGCCTTCCTCCGTGAGCTCTTCGAGTCTGCCAATTCGAGCAGGAAGTGGCACGAGATTAACCCTGAAGAAAGCGCCCTAAGCATGGGCGAATCAAAAGAAAAAATCATCAAAGCCCTAGGCTACCTCGAGGACCTAGGCGATCTCAGCGTAAAACCCTCTGGGCTGCGCCAAGGATACCGCCTGATTCAGAAAGTGCCTGATTTTAATGCTCTCACCAGCCGGCTGGGTGAGCTCTTCGAACGGCGCGAGACGTCTGATCTCCAACGCCTGAAGCAGGTGGTCACTCATGCCCTTTCACCCTCCTGTCTTTACACTTCACTCCTGAGTCATTTTGGCGAAGTCATGGAACCTTGCGGTCACTGCTCGCGCTGTCTAGGGGTAATACCACCTCCTGAGCTGCCCGCCTCAGAAACTCCCGAAATGACCCAAGATGATCTCATTCTCGTGGGGGAACTCATTGAACAAAAACACGCTGGCCTGCGGACTCCGCGACAGCTCGCCCGCTTTCTCTGTGGGATGACCTCACCCGCCACCACCTATCTCTGGTATCTCCCGGAGGGCGCTCGCCGAAAGCAGCGCCTGACCTCCCATGACGCCTACGGCTTATTCCAAGAACATGACTTCCAAGAGGTGCTAGAACATTGCCAGAGCATGGTAATCCACTAAACACGACAAGATGAAATTCATTTTTGCTCTCTTCTGCCTCAGCCCACTCCTTGCAGAGCAGCCCATCACTCGGCTGGCCTGCGGCTCCTGCTATAAAGCCCATCGTGATAAGGGAATTTTTAAAACGATCGCAGCCGAGCAAGCTCAGCTCTTTCTCTTCATGGGAGATAATATCTACGGAGACAGTGAGGACGAGGAGGTGATGAGAGAGAAATACCGACAACTTAACGCCCAGCCCGACTACGCCGCTTTTAAAGAACAAGTCCCCGTCTTAGCCACGTGGGATGACCATGACTATGGCCGGAATGACGCCGGCCGTGATTTCACTTTTAAAGAAAGCTCGGCCCGCCTCTTCTTCGAGGCCTTCGACTTTCCTCAGGATCATGAAGCCCGTAAAAGCCCCGGCATCTATCATTCTAAAATCCTCGGTCCCACGGGGAAACGTCTGCAACTCATCTTCCTAGACACCCGCAGTTTCCGAAGCCCACTCATCCAAGTTAAAAAAAATCGCCGTAAGACCTACCTTCCACAAAAAAGCCCAGAAGCTACGATGCTGGGTAAGGCACAGTGGGCTTGGCTGGCCTCTGAATTACAGAAACCTGCTGACCTGCGCCTCATTATCAGCTCGGTCCAGATCCTCGCCACCGACCACCGCTTCGAGAAATGGGCTAATCTACCTAACGAGCGGGCCCGCTTTTTCAAACTCCTTAGAGACCTTAATGTCGGCCCCACGGTTCTCCTGAGCGGTGACCGCCACCTTGGCGAAGTTGCTCGCCTCTTCCACCACCAATGTGGGCTCCCCTTCGACCTCTACGAACTGACATCCAGTGGGATGACCCATGCGGGAGCCCCAGAAGATCCCTGGGCTGGACGAATCCCTAACACCTACACCAAGCACATAAACTACGGCCTCATAGACATCACTTGGACGGGAAAAAAGCCCATCGTCTCGCTCAGTCTAAAGAGCTTTAAAGGAGAAGTTCAAAGCAGCACCATAGTAGACTTCCACGAACAAGCTCAGGTGAAATAAACAAAGGCCCCAAAGCCTCCTTTTTCTTTCTCAAACTTCTCCAAATTTGCCAGCATCTCCCCAGCGATGGATTCACAGGAACTTCAGAACCAAATTTCCCAGTCAAACTCTTGGGTCAGTAGCATCCGCTCAGAGATGGGCCGTATCATTGTAGGGCAAGAAAACCTGATTGATAAACTCCTCATCGGCCTTCTAAGTCATGGCCATATTCTCCTAGAAGGAGTTCCCGGCCTAGCTAAGACGCTTGCCGTGAAGGCCCTCGCAGGATCACTGCAAGCCCAGTTCGCCCGCATCCAGTTCACTCCAGACCTCCTCCCTGCTGATCTTCTCGGAACCATGATTTATCACCCCGATGAGAAAAGCTTCGCCCCAAAGTTAGGTCCCATCTTCGCCAACCTCGTCCTTGCTGATGAGGTTAACCGCGCCCCGGCTAAGGTCCAGTCTGCTCTCCTTGAGGCGATGCAGGAACGTCAAGTCACCATCGGGGATAAGACCTATGCCCTTCCTCGCCCCTTTCTCGTCCTCGCCACCCAAAACCCGATTGATCAAGAGGGCACCTACTCCCTTCCAGAAGCTCAACTCGACCGCTTCTTACTGAAAGTCACCGTAGATTACCCCAGCCGCGAAGAGGAACTGAGTATTCTCGATCTCATGTCTTCTTCGGAAGCTAATGAAGCCACCACTCCGGTTACCACCCCCGAGGCGATTGCCCAGAGCCGTCAACTCGTCGACCAAATCTACATCGACACCGCTGTCCGAGGCTACATTGTCGATCTCGTACAGGCCACCCGTAAGCCTGGCGACTATGAGGGCTCCTTGAATAATCTCATCATGGCTGGAGCCTCCCCCCGTGCCACCATCAATTTCGCCCGTGCTGCCCGTGCTCGTGCCTTCCTAGAAGGGCGCGCCTTCGTCACCCCCGCAGATGTTAAAGAGCTCGCTCCAGAAATCCTCCGTCACCGTATTCTTCTTTCCTACGAGGCCGAAGCCGAGAATGTCACCACTGATGAAGTGATCACTCGTCTTCTCGGTCGCGTGCCCGTTCCCTAAAGCACCCTCCCGCATCGCACGATCTGCTATCGAGGTAGAGCGCTTCCGGAACCAGCCAAGATTCCAATATGCCCCTGAGTCTAATTAAAAAAAGATTCTTGGGCAAAACACAGCTCCAGCCATCACTCTTCTTGCCAGTGATTCCCTAGCGACACATGACCGAGCAGCGTGACTCCACCGAAACGCCTCGTTACCCCTCTCTTGCGAAATCATCCCCTCTTTTTGGCATACTCATTTTTTATAAACGAAGGTAAGCTCGACAGAATTTCCTTTTCTCATCGCCAAAGCCGCTTCGCTATGATCAGTTTTTCTCAATCACAATCCCATCTTCATGCCACGCGTCAGCATCACCGTCCCCGGAAATAATTCTCAAGCCTACCGCTTTCAACTCGACCGAACAGAAGTGACCATCGGTCGCAGTGCTGATAATGATATCACGATCGACTGTCCCTCCGTCTCATCTAAGCACTGCACCATGGAACGAGTAGAAGGAGGTTATATCCTACGAGATCGGAACTCCACGAATGGGATCACCTTGGACGAAGAAAGCATGGCCATCATCGACCTCCGTAATAGCAGTGATGTCCGCGTAGGAGACGTGAAATTCGACTACCATCTCAGCGACGAAGAGCTCGATGACCTAGACGAAGAAGAATTCCTACCACACGCTAAAAAAGCAGGTGAGATCCACGAGGAACCTGAAACTAAAAAGAAACAGAGAAAAAAGAAAAAAAGAAAAAGCAATGTGGTCACTACTCCAGCTCGTCCAGCTCAGCTCGGGCAGCCTGTCCTCGCCTCCGCGGAGGGAGTCGGCTTTTTCTACACCCTTTGCCTCCTCGTCTGTGGAGTAGGAGCACTCTGCGCTGGTCTAAATAACAGCTACGCCAACAAGCAAAAAATCGCTGGTCGTGAGGGAGAAATCTCCCTCTTTAAAGATATAAAAGACGGGCGCCCTCCTCTCCCTAAAGAAAAGGAAGAAGAATAATAAGCGCATCGACACAGACAAAAGGGTCGCTTGCCCCCCTTTCCTCGAGCAGGCATTGCCCACGCTGGGTCTACTTATCGGTCACCGCACCCTCGCTCGCACTTGTCACGAGCTTTGCATACTTCGCCAGAACTCCGCGAGTATAGCGCGGCTGCGGCTGCACCCAAGAAGCGCGGCGAGATTCCAAATCAGCATCCGTCGAAATCGCGTTATTCTCCGCATCAATCGTAATCGTATCCCCCTCTTCTAACAGACCGATCGGGCCACCCTCGTGAGCCTCAGGAGTGATATGTCCTACCACGAAACCGTGACTCCCGCCGGAAAAACGCCCATCCGTAATCAGAGCCACCTGATCGCCCAGTCCCCGGCCCATCACCGCTGCTGTCGGCCCCAACATCTCACGCATCCCCGGTCCCCCCTTAGGACCCTCGCGGCGAATCACAATGACATCGCCTGCCTCAATCTTACCGCCTAAAATCGCACTCATCCCCTCCTCCTCTGAGTCAAAGACACGCGCACGCCCCGTAAAGGACAGACCCTCTTTCCCAGAAATCTTAGCGACAGAACCCTCCGGAGCGAGATTCCCGTAAAGAATACGGAGATGACTATCCTTCTTCACTGGATTATCAACCCCACGCACCACATCCTGCCCTTCTGGAAACTCTAAAGGCGAGTTTGCTAAATTCTCTGCAATCGTCTTCCCGGTAACTGTCATACAGTCTCCATGAAGTAGCCCCTCCTTTAAGAGTAACTTCATCAGTGGGATCAGCCCCCCGATCTTAACTAATTCCGCCATCACATACTTTCCGCTCGGTTTTAAATCTGCCAAAACAGGCACCCTCTTACCGATCTCCGTAAAATCATCGATATGTAACTCCACCTCAGCCGCATGAGCCATCGCCAGCAAATGGAGGACCGCATTGGTAGACCCTCCTAGCGTGATCACCACCGTAATCGCATTTTCAAAGGCCTTCCGCGTCATAATATCCCGAGGCTTAATCCCCTTCTCTAAAAGATGCAGAACCGCCGCACCCGCATCGAAACTATCCCGCTTCTTATCATCACTAATCGCAGCTTGCGCCGAGCTATTCGGCAGACTCATACCCAGTGCCTCGATCGCACTCGCCATCGTATTCGCCGTATACATCCCTCCGCATGATCCCGGCCCAGGAATCGCCTTCTCCTCGACGACCTGTAACTCCTCATCAGAAAACTCCCCACTCGCATGCTTACCCACCGCCTCAAACACTGAGACAATGTCTAAATCCTTCTCCTCTCCCTTCACCGTAGCACATCCCGGTAAAATAGTCCCCCCATAGACGAAGACCGAGGGCCGGTTCATTCGCGCCATCGCAATAATACAGCCCGGCATATTCTTATCACACCCACCGATCGCCACATAACCATCCATCCCCTCACACCCCACCACCGTCTCGATCGAGTCCGCAATCACCTCGCGACTCACCAAAGAATACTTCATCCCCTCCGTCCCCATTGAAATCCCATCAGAAATCGTGATCGTATTAAAAATTACCGACTTCCCGCCCGCTGCATCAACCCCCTTCGCAGAATCCTTAGCCAAGGCATCAATATGAAAATTACAAGGAGTCACTTGGCTCCAAGTCGAAGCCACCCCCACCTTCGGCTTCTTAAAATCATCCTTATCAAAACCGACTGGATAGAGCATCGCCCGGCTTGGAGCCCGGTCTGGACCATCAAGCACCTTAGAAGAAAACTCGCGCATATTTGGATTGTCACACATGAGACCCAGACTTTTTCAGCTTAGTCACACATTTCAAGCCTCATCGCGGGAACTTTCTCCCCCATTCCCTTCTCAAAAAAAAAGAAAGCAGGATGACTCATCAACATATCGCGATATGTAGATTTGACCTTGCAAAACACTCATCAAAAACCAAGCTTCCCCCGCCCTCCACCACCATGCCAAAAGACCTCTCCACGGAACTCACCCAAACCCTCTCTGAACGCATCATGATCCTTGATGGAGCCATGGGAACCACCATCCGTGGCTATGAACTCAGCGAGACTGACGCCCGCGGAGAACGCTTTCAAGACAACGCCGAAGACCTCCTTAATAACGGAGACATCCTCTCCATCACCCGACCAGACGTCATCGGAGACATCCATAAACGCTTCTATGAAGCCGGCTCTGACATCTGTGAAACGAACACCTTCTCCGGCACTACCCTCGCCCAGTCAGAATTCTTCGTAGAAGACCCACGCAAAACTGGAGGACAGAAAACCCCAGAATTCTTCCAAAAAGAAATCCTCGAAAACCAATTCCTAAAAGACCTCGTCTGGGAACTGAATACCCAGTCCGTAAAACTCGCTAAAACCCAAGCCGAACAAGTCGCCCAGAATGACGGCCGGAAACGCTACGTCGCTGGAGCGATCGGCCCCATGACCGTCTCACTCACTAATATCGTGGATCCAAATGACACCTCATTCCGTCCCGTCACCTTTGAGCAAGTAAAAGAATCTTACCGTCACCAGATTGATGCCCTCCTCGCCGCAGACTGCGACATCCTCATGGTTGAGACCATCTTTGACTCCCTAAACGCCAAAGCCGCTCTTGTCGCCATTAAAGAATCCGGCACCCAGTCCCCCATCATCATCTCCGCCGCAGTTGGCCGGGGAGGAGAAACCATGATCTCCGCCCAGAAAGTCGAAGCCCTCTGGAACACCTTCTCCCACGTCAAACCACTCGCCATCGGCCTAAACTGCTCCCTCGGCCCAGACCTCATGGAACCCTTCCTCCGTGATCTTGGTCAAGCAGCCACCACTCACATCTCCTGCTACCCGAATGCCGGACTCCCTAACCCACTCGCGCCAACTGGCTTCGACCTCGAGCCATCCCACATGCACGATTACATCGCTGACTTCGCGGACGCTGGCCTCTTAAACCTCGCCGGAGGTTGCTGCGGAAACACCCCAGAACACATCGCCGCCATCGCTAAATCGGTCCAAAATAAAAAACCCCGTCCCGTCCCCACCCTCGCCCACTCCTAAACCTCCGCCTCCTACCCTTAAATCTAAAGCTCACTCACCGCCATGACACCTCGCCTCCTCCGCCTCTCAGGAACCGAAGCCTATAATCACACCCCAGATAAAAACTTCCTCATGATTGGCGAGCGCACCAACGTCGCCGGCTCACCCCGCTTCCGTAAACTCATCAAAGAAAACAAGCTTGAGGACGCCCTAGAAGTCGCCCGCCAACAAGTCGTAAACGGCGCCAACGTCATCGACATCTGCTTTGATGATGGCCTCATCGATGGCAAAACCATGATGGCTAAATTCCTAGACCTCATTCACGGAGAACCAGACATCCAGGCCGTTCCCATCATGGTCGACTCCTCTAAATGGGACATCATCGAAGAAGGACTAAAACACCTCCAAGGCAAAGGCATCGTCAACTCCATCTCACTTAAAGAAGGAGAAGACACCTTCCGTAAGCACGCTCAACACATCCTGAACTACGGAGCCGCCGTCGTCGTCATGGCCTTTGATGAAGAAGGCCAAGCCGCCACCTATGAAGACAAATGCCGCATCTGTAAACGTGCCTATGACATCCTCGTAAACGAGGTCCACTTCCCCCCAGAAGACATCATCTTTGACCCGAATATCCTCACCGTTGCCACCGGCATCGAGGAGCATAACAACTACGCCCTAGACTTCATAAATGCCACTCGCTGGATTAAAGAAAACCTCCCCTACGCCAAAGTCTCCGGTGGCGTCTCTAACATCTCCTTCTCCTTTCGCGGGAATAACGCCGTCCGCGAAGCCATGCACTCCGCCTTCCTCTACCACGCCACCCAAGCCGGCATGGACATGGGCATCGTCAACGCCGGAATGCTCGAAGTCTATGATGAGATTCCAAAAAACCTCCTGACCGCTGTCGAAGACGTCCTACTCAATAAAGACCCTGATGCCACCGAGCGCCTCCTAGACCTCGCCGAAGAATTTAAAGGCCAAGGAGCCAAGAAAAAAGAAGAAGACCTCACATGGCGGGAACAAACGGTCGAGAAACGGCTCGAACACTCCCTCCTAAAAGGCATTGATAAATTCATCGACCAAGACACCGAGGAAGCACTGACCAAGTACGAGAAACCCCTTAGTGTCATCGAAGGCCCCCTCATGGACGGCATGGGCATCGTCGGGGACCTCTTCGGCGCCGGTAAAATGTTCCTCCCCCAAGTTGTCAAATCCGCCCGCGTCATGAAAAAATCTGTCGCTTGGCTAGAGCCCCTCATGGAAAAAGAGCGCGAAGAAAAAATCGTCGCAGAAGCTCTAAACCTCCGCTCCTCAGACCCCTCCCTCTCCCAAGAAGACGCTCGCAAACAAGCCGCCCGCACCTTCTCAAATGGTAAAGTCATCATGGCCACCGTTAAAGGAGACGTCCATGACATCGGCAAAAACATCGTCGGCGTCGTCCTCACCTGTAACGGCTTCGACGTCGTTGACATGGGCGTCATGGTCCCCTGCGATAAGATCCTAGAAGCCGTAGAAGAGCACAATGCTGACATCATCGGACTCTCCGGCCTCATCACCCCATCACTGGATGAAATGATCACCGTCGCTAAAGAAGCTGAAAAACGCGGCTTTGGTAAAAAAGGCATCCCCATCCTCATCGGCGGAGCCACCACCTCAGCCGCCCACACCGCCATAAAAATCGCCGAACACTACAGCGGACCCCTCGTCCATGTCCTAGACGCCTCACGCTCCGTCCCCGTCACCACCTCACTCCTCTCAGAAGAAAAACAAAGCTTCATCGAAGAGAACGAACTTAAACACCAGAAAGCTCGCGAAAAACACGCCGGAGGACCAAAAAAAGAATCCATCCCTCTCAGCGAAGCACAGGCCAACAAAGCACAGCTCGACTGGTCAAATTACACCCCACCCGTTCCCGAATTCACCGGCACCCGCAGCATCAAATCCCAATCCCTGCGCGAACTCGCCAACTACATCGACTGGACCCCCTTCTTCCACACCTATGAACTCCGCGGCGTATGGAACCCCGAAACCCAAAGCCTAAAAACCCGGAATGAAGAAGGCGCAAAAGTTGCCCAAGACCTCTACCAAGAAGCCCAGATCCTCCTCGAAAAAATCATCAGTGAAAAACGCTTCACCGCCTCCGGCATCTACGGATTCTTCCCCGCCCACTCTCAGGGAGATGACATCCACCTACCCCAGCATAA
Source organism: uncultured Verrucomicrobiales bacterium (assembly GCA_937928425.1). Classification (GTDB taxonomy): domain Bacteria; phylum Verrucomicrobiota; class Verrucomicrobiia; order Verrucomicrobiales; family Akkermansiaceae; genus SW10. Next base: position 6,542 of record CALFVL010000045.1, on the reverse strand, counting down.
CACCACCTTCCACACCCTCCGCCAACAAAACAAAAAATCCGGAAAAGCAAACTTCGCCCTCTCAGACTACATCGCCCCAGCCACCCAAGATCCCTCCACATCGCCTCCACCACCATCCGCAACAGAGACTCTTAGCTCCTCTCCACACCCTTCCACATCGCCTCCACCGCCACCCGTAACAGAGGCTCTTAGCCTCTGCCCCCCCTTCAGCTTCACCCCACCAAGCGAAGAATTCTTCACCAAAACCCAAGGCGCAAACCTTCCCCACTGGACTAGTAAGCACAGCACCTACTCCGTCACCTTCCGCCTAAACGACTCCATCCCAAAATCCGTCCAAGACCGTTACCTAAGTCAAAAAAAAGAACTCCTCTCTAAGATTGCCACGAACCAAGAACGGGGAGACCAACAAACCGCATCCCAAACCGCTGAAAAACTCCGCAACCTATATAGCGAAAGCATCGAATCCGCCCTTCTTGAACAAAACGGAGCCTGCCACCTCAAAGACCCTAAACTCGCAAAAATCGTAGTCGACGCCATCACCCATTATGATGGCCAACAATACGACATCGCAGCCTACTGCGTCATGTCAAACCACGTCCACCTTCTCATCAAGCCACGGGAAGGCTTTGAACTCTCAAAGATCCTACAAGGGATCAAAGGAACCTCCGCTAGACACATCAATCGAGAACTTGATCAAACCGGCACCCTTTGGCAAAAAGAATCATATGATCACATCATCCAAGACTGGGACGAAATGCTCAACCAGCTCAACTACATCGCAAACAACCCAAAAAAAATCGGACTTAGCGACTACCCCTTCATCTTCCAGCACCCCAATATCACCCGTAACTGCGACTCTCAGTCGCTGAACCCATCATCCACCCGTAGCCGCGACTCTCAGTCGCTGAACCCCCAATCCACCCGTAGCAGCGACTCTCAGTCGCTGAACCCATCGCAAAACGACCAGAGGCTAAGAGCCTCAGCTACCAAAACCACTGACTACCTCGGCGCCTTCGTCGTAGGCATTCATGGCGTCGATGACTGGGCGGCCGAGCTCCGTGAGCAGAACAACATCGATGAAGCCCTCATGGTGCAAGCACTCGGCGACCGCTTCGCAGAAGCCTTTGCTGAGCTCCTCCACCACCGCGCCCGCATCTCATGGGGCATCGAACGTCCCGGCGAGTTCAACCACAGCGAGCTCATTCACGAGAAATACCAAGGCATCCGCCCCGCTCCCGGCTACCCTAGCCAACCAGACCACACCGAAAAACCACCCCTCTTTCAGCTCCTGAACGCCAGTTCTGAAACCGCTGTCGAGCTCACCGAATCTTGCGCCATGCACCCCGGCTCGGCCGTCTGTGGACTCTACTTCTCCCACCCAGAGTCCCACTACTTCATGATCGACAACCTCCAAAAAGACCAAATCGAAGACTACGCCGCCCGCAAAGGGCAAAGCCTCGAAGAAGTTGAAAAATGGCTCGGCCCATGGTTAGGGTATTAAAATGAAATTCTTCTTCCCCATCATCCTCGCCATCATCTTTCCCTCCTGTGCCCAAGTCACCACCCCTCCAAAAACGACCCTAAAAGACCACAACTCCATCATCCTTGCCGCCCTAAAATCCATGCCCAGCGGATATGGATATGAGGCATCACCGGCCGCCGTCCATCGCCTCGCTGCCCACGTCTCCTATAAAAACCAACGCTTCCACCAAGACCTTAAAAAAATCGGCCCCAGCTTCTGCTCCGCTGCCACCTACCTCGTCTTCCTTCGCAGCATCGAGCGCCTTGGCCTCAGTAAAACCCTCCCCGAAAAAAACCTCACCCAACTCGCCAAACTAGACGTAAATGATGGCGAAGAAATCTTCGGCCGCTGGAACGCGAACGGCCCCGGCACTGCAAAACTCTTCGCTGACCTAAACTGCGGCACCAATTTCACCTCCTACGCCCACGCCCGCCCCGGTGACTTCCTCAAAATGTGGTGGACACCTGCCATCGGCGTAAAGGAACGGGGCCACCTCGTCATCTACCTCTCCCAAACACCCAGCACCATCACCTACTGGTCCTCCAACCAAGACCATGGATACGGAACAAAAACCACCGCTAAATCTAAGATCAAACAGCGACTCTTCTCCCGCTTCCACAGCCCAGAAAACCTCCACAAGCTCTCTCAACTCCCCCCTAAAGACCCCTTCCTAGCAGACATGCTACATAAAGAATTCAGCTGGCAGCAAGTCATCACCTCCTGCAAAGTCCGGCCAACTCCATAAACACCTCCCCAGACATCACCCACCTCAGAAATGGACTGGCGCAGCCTCCTCGTAAAACGTGAAACTGAGACCCACTTCATCGTAGAAGGTCAACTCCCCGTCTCACGATTAAGAGAGTCCTCGTACTTCATCGAAAAAGAACTAAAAATCGGTCATGACCTCACCCGTGCTGAAGCCTCAGAACTTCTCGGCTTCCACTTCCATCGCGGCCACCTCGCCATCGCCCGTAAAGCTCCAAATCCCCCCCTCTCAGCTCTCCGTGAATTAAAAGGCACACTCGTCATCCTCCCTGAAATCGCCGCCCCCGGAAACCTTGGCACCATCATTCGGAACACCGCCGCCCTTGGTGGCTCCGGCATCCTACTTGGAAAAGGAAGCTCACCCTATAATGCCAAAACCATCCGCGCCTCCGCGGGTAACCTCTTCCGCATCCCCTTTAGACAATCTCCTCACCTCACCGCAGATCTCCAAGAACTCCAACGCACCCACACCCTCATCGGCACCTCACTTTCAGAGAACTCTTGCCCCCTTCAGAACCTCCCACCCATTACTCGGCCTGCCCTCCTTCTCGGCCCAGAAGACCTCGGCCTCAGCCCAGAGATCGAAAAACTCTGCCACCACCTCACCCACCTCCCCATGTCAAAGCAGGTTGACTCCCTAAACGTCGCCTCCGCCTCTGCTATCTTCCTGCATCACCTTAATCTTACCTGCTAAAAATTCGTCAAACTTTTCCCTGACAAGACGACAGAAACCCTCTTTAATTTAGTCGGTAAATCTACTTAATTATGTTCGAACTCTTCCAATCTGACAAAACCGAAAAATACCATTTCCGCCTCAAAGCTGGTAACGGCGAAATCATCATGCAGTCACAAGGCTACAAAGATAAAAAAGGCGCTGAAAACGGCATCGCTTCAGTCTCGAAAAATGGCGTCGATGAAAGTAACTTCGAAAAAAAAGAAGCTGCCAACGGTAAATTCTATTTCGTTCTAAAAGCTGGTAACGGACAAATCATAGGCCAGTCCCAACAATATAAGAGCGAGTCTGGCCGTGACAATGGCATCAAATCCGTTGGTAAAAACTGCAGCGGTAAAACGAAAGATCTCTCCGCCTAATTCCGCCCTGGTTGCTCGCCTGTCGCGTATTCATTTCAAAGCCTCCCTCTAAACCAGATCGGAGGCTTTTTCGTCACTTGCACCCGCTCTGCCATCCGCTAACCTTCCCGTGACATGAAAAAATCTATTCTCGCACTCTGCGCCTTCGCCTTCCTCGCGCCTGCTACCCTCTCTGCACACTGTCAGGTTCCCTGCGGCATTTATGATGATAATAACGTCATCCAAAAAATGCACACCGACCTCATCACCATCGAGAAAGCTTCTAAGCAGATTATTGAACTCTCGAAAGACCCATCTAAGAACGCCCACCAACTCACCCGCTGGATTAACAATAAAGAGTCCCACGCCCAAGCGATCCAAGAAACTGTCTTAAACTACTTTCTCGCGCAGCGCCTCAAGCCTGACGCCGAAGATCAGGAAAACTACCTCGCTAAGCTCACCCTCTGTCATAAGGTCATCGTCACCTCCATGAAGTGTAAGCAATCGACAGACCCCGCACACGTCAAAACCCTCCACGATCTCCTTCATGATTTTCAGAAACACTTCGGCTCAGAAAAGTAAGCTCTCCGAAGGCCCCTCCAACTCCCATCTTAATTCTAAGTAGAGTTGCAGTCCACAGATTCACGCCTGTTCTATGATAGAACAGGCGTTTCCCCCCATCATCACTCCCCCTTTATGAACATCCCATTCCTTCCCTCCATGAAAGCAGTCCTCCTCCTCACCCTTATCTTCTCCTCATTCGCCTCCGCCGACTGGCCTCAGTGGCGAGGGCCTGAGGTCAATAATCACGCCCCAGCCAGCGCCACCCCTGTCACCGAGTGGTCTGCTGAAAAAAATGTCCGTTGGAAAACACCCATTCCAGGTCGTGGCCACTCCACCCCCATCGTGGTCGGAAGGCAAATCTACCTCACCACTGGAGATAAGGAGAAAGGAACTCAGTCACTCCTCTCGATCGATCGGGCCACTGGGAAAATTCTCTGGGAAAAGATCATCCACAAAGGTGGATTCCCAGCACAATTACACCGTGAGAATAGCCCCGCCTCACAAACGGCTCAGTGGGACGGAAAAAACATCATCGTCGTCTTTGAAAACGACAAAAAAATAAAAGTCACCGCCGTCTCACCCCAAGGTGAAATCATCTGGTCAAAAGTAGCAGGTGACTACCTCCCATCTTACCAGTTCGGATACGGCTCCACTCCCGTCCTCCATAAAGGCTCCCTCATCATCGTCATCGGGACTAAGGAAAGTGGTACCATCACCTCACTCAAGAGTCACAATGGCGAAAAAAACTGGACCGTCACCCGTAAAGGTCATGACTACTGGGCCACCCCTGTCGTAGCCACCGTCGCAGGGAAAGAACAGCTCCTCATCTCAGGCACGAATCGCTTTAGTAGTCTAGACCCCGCCACCGGAGAACTGAACTGGGAGACCCAAGCAGGGTCAAAGTCCATGTGTGGCACCATCGTCTGGCATGATGACATGATCTTCGCCAGTGGAGGCTTCCCAGAAAAAGGCACCACTGCGGTAAAGGCAGACGGCTCTGGTAAAGTCATTTGGAAAAACATCGTCCAGTGCTACGAGCAGTCTCTTCTCTCACATAAGGGCCTCATCTATGCCATCGCAGATGATGGGCGTGCACACTGCTGGGATGCCAAAACAGGCGAAAAGAAGTGGAGTGAACGCATTGGTAGACGCGGAGTCATGGCCTCCCCCCTCGCCGTAGGTGACCAGATCTACGCCACCCTTAAAAATGGCAGCACCGTCATCCTAAAAGCAGGCCCGACTTTTCAAAAAATCGCCGTAAATCAACTCGGCAGTGACACCTACGCCAGTCCCGTAGCCTTAGATCAGGAATTATTTCTCCGCATCGGTCAGACCAGCCGCGGTCAGCGCCAAGAATTTCTCTTCTGCCTCGCACCATAACTTAGCTTGAGACCCTTTTAATCAGCACAAGCAGCCTACTTAGGCTCCTTTCAGAAAGTTCAAAATCACCTCCGCTGACTTCTCAGAAATTCCTCGCAGGGCCGAGACCTGTTCCACCGTCGCCTCCTTAAGACGGGCCACCGACCCGAACTCCCTTAAAAGCATCTTCTTCTTAGCGGGAGAAACCCCCGGGCAATCATCCAGTAAACTCTCCTTCACCCTCTTGCGTAAAAGCAACTCATTATACCGGTTCGCAAAGCGGTGTGCCTCATCACGAATACGCTGCATCAACTTCAGCGCCCCACGATCATGGGGAATCGTCACTGGCTCACCCTCTCCCGGGAAAAAAATCTCCTCCCTCTGCTTCGCCAGACCGCAGATCGGTAAGCCCCCTAAGCCTAAACGCTGTAACTCCGCCACAGAAACACTCAGCTGCCCCTTCCCACCATCTACAATCACCAGATCAGGCAGAGTAATAGGACTCTTCCCCTCTTCCCCCAGCCTCCGTAACACATCCACCGCATCTTCCTGACTGGCCGCCGCCACCTCAGGATTTGCCTTCATATTTTCTTGTAAAATTCGCCCATACCGCCGCCGCACCACCTCTGCCATACTTGCGAAATCATCCTGCCCCTCCACCGTCTTAATCCGGTATTGGCGATAATTCTGATTATCCGGTAAACCATTCTTGAAACGCACCATCGACGCCACAATGTGAGTCGAAGAGATATTAGAAATATCAAAACACTCCATAATCGTTGGCGGGCCACTGAGTGATAACCACTCACCTAACTCCGCCAAATCCTCCGTAGGCTGAACCGTCGTCGGCACGCCACGTCCCCTCGTGAATTGCCGCGTCGGACTAAGAGCTCGCTCTAGATTCACCATAATATCTCGCAAGCGTGCCGCCTGCTCGAAGTTCTGCCTCATCGCCGCCTTCTCCATCTCCTCCTTTAACCCCTTTAAGCGCTCCCGTTTCCCCTTCCCACTAAGTAACTCGCAAGCCTGCTCTAACTGCTCTAAATAAGCCTCCCGCTCCACCTTACCCACACAAGGAGCCATACAGTTCCGGATAATATCAGCATTACAGTGCTTATAGTCAGACTCCCCCGGACTACGCGGACGGCAGTGCCGAAGACCAAATTCCTTATTTAACCACGTCACCGTCGCCCTCAAAGCCCCCGAATGCGCGAAAGGACCGAAATACCTCGCCCCATCTCCCTTCTTCAACCTCGTCGTC
>CALFVL010000044.1 GCA_937928425.1 uncultured Verrucomicrobiales bacterium | reverse complement strand
CCTACGCCGTCGCCACTACGACCAAAGTGCCCTCATTGAAAAAGACTTCGCCGCTTTAAAAAAACAACTCGTCGAGCGTGACTGTGCCGGACTCATTGACTTCATTGAACCTGACCGCTCACTCGCTGGCGTCATCGGCCTCGATAAAGTCAAAGACTGGCTGAAAAGAGACCTGCAGCTCTGGCGCCGCGATGAACTCGAGGCCATGCCCATGGGCTACCTCTTCTGTGGACCCGTCGGCACTGGAAAAACCTACCTCGCCGAATGCCTCGCCGGAGAAGCGGGCGTCCCCGTCGTCACCCTAAAAAATTTTCGCGACCGCTGGGTCGGCTCCACTGAAGCGAACCTCGAAAAAATCTTCTCTCTCCTTCACGCCCTAGACCGCTGCATGGTCTTCATTGATGAAGCTGACCAAGCTCTCGGCAAACGCGCATCAGGCTCCGGCGACTCTGGCGTCTCCAGTCGCGTCTACTCCATGATCGCCAAGGAAATGTCTAACCCACGTCACCGTGGTAAAATCATCTGGATTCTCGCCTCCAGCCGCCCAGACCTCATCGAAGTGGATCTAAAACGACCCGGGCGCATCGATGTGAAAATCCCTATCTTCCCCGCAACTGACCCTACCGAAGCCCTCTCTCTCCTCCGCTCCCTCAGCGAAAAACGAGGCCTCAAACTCCCAGAAGAAGAATGGAGCAAATTAACCCAACACCTCCCTCAACTTCTCACCCCAGGCGGAGCTGAAGCCCTCGCCGTAAAAGCCCTGCGACTCGTCAAAACAAAGACCCATACCCCCTTTGAGGCCATGGAACACATTCTCAGCACCAGCCTCCCCCCCATTCCCCCAGACACCCTCAAGCAACAAATGCGTCTAGCAGTCCAAGAAGCCACCGAAAGTGAATTCGTTCCTGATCAAATCCACGACATTCTTGCCCGGTGACTTGGAAGATCTACGCGGCTGGAAAACCAGCCCTAGCCTACGCGAAAACCGGGATTGCAGAATACCTTAAGCGCCTCAAACGCGGACCGAAAGTAGAACTCATCTACCTAAAAGCGGGTGATTCAGAGAGCGTCTCGAAAGATCTCCTCACCCGCTCAGAGAAAACCTTCCGCATCGCCCTAGATGAACGGGGAGAAGACTGGAACACCGCTCACTTTGTCAAAAAAATCAACAACTGGGAAATGGACCCCGGCATAAAAACCATCTCCCTCCTCATCGGAGCCTCTGATGGTCATAGCCCTGCCCTCCGAGAAAAAGCAGACTGCATCTGGGCTCTTTCTCCCCTTACCCTCCAGCATGAGCTCGCCCTCGTCGTCCTCCTAGAACAACTCTACCGTGCCTACTCCGTAAAGCGGGGAGAACCCTACCACCGCTAACTTGGCCTAGCGTCACACGGTTCAGCCCATCACTTCTTCCAGCTCGCTACCACCTCCTGCTCGTTCCCATTACGGTCGGCATACTTCACCATGCCATGCTCTAAGCCATACTCGTAAACCTCCTTCGTCACCTTCACATCATAACAGCAATACTCTGCAATATTCATCAAGTGTTCTTGCTCACCCGTCTTCTTATAAAGCTGCCACCACTTGAGAGCATCCAGCCCATCCGCAGATTTTCCAGCATTGAGCGAAGCCTGCGCTACGGAATCCAGTTTTAAACGGTGTCCTAAAACCTCCTCCAGATCTAACATCATATCACAATTCACCGTCTGACTTTCTAAATCATAAATGGTGTAAGCCTGTAGAACAGGGTAATCAAACTGCATATGATTATAACCCACCACCAGATCTGCTTTGATCAACTGATCCACCATCTCTTCCACATTAGACTCATCATAAATATGATACTGCCCTGTCTCGGTTGAATAAGTCACCCCCACTGACATCCCCATTTTATCCTTATGGGCTGATCCTCCCACATCACCAAAACTCCGCTGCGTCTCAAGATCAAAGTAAACTATACCGGCCACGGAAGACACCCTACAAAAGGACAACAGAAGGGGCAAGAATCACTTCCCACGCCGCTTCATCTCTTCTTCCATTAAGGGCCCGAGTTCTGGCCACATCACCAGCATGATTAAACCGATCGTCAGACCGAGAAGCACCCAGTAAAGCAGCACTCGGACCGAATTCATCTCCCCTCCCGGCACCCTAAAACCGCTATGCAAGTCCCAAAGGGGAGCACCCCGCTTCAGGCCGAACCAAAGGGCCACCCCATGACCTAACATCATCAAGAGTGGATGCATCATCCCCATTCCTAGAACCCACACCCTCATCGAGCGTATCACGGCATAAGTCGTAGAAAGCTTCTCTCCTAAAGCATTCTCCACCCGCAGAGACATTAACCACTTCCCAGGAGTGAATCCTAAAGAACTGATCAACGCCGCTTCCATTAAAATCGCAGGCAGTAAGACCCCGATCATCAACCAGCTCGATGCCTGTGATGCTGAATCTGAAATCAGCGTGAAACCTCCCAACCTCAAAAAAATGACCAAAAACAATTGATAAAGAAAGTAATCGTAGATCCGCGCCCCAAATCTCCGCCACGCTAAAAAGGGAGGAACTTCAAGTGGCATCGCAGGAGGAGTGACCTCCTTTTCAATGAACTCACCTTTTAGAATCCCAACTTCACTCGCGACTAACCAGCCCTCTGCCCCTTCATGCCACACCTTCGTCTCCGGTGTCACCATCTTCTCACGGATCATCTCGCGGATTCGGTAATCCTCAAAAGGCCCCTCCTTCTCACCATCTTTAATTATCCAAAGACGCATCTTTTCTACAAGTTCTGTAAAGATTTAGCCGGATCACGGAACGCTGCCATCAAAGCTGGGACTAAGGCCGCCAGAAGACACAGAATCACCGCCACCACAGAAATCACAATCAACTGTGATGAATCTACAAAAGCAGGCAGCTTACTCATCCCATGGAAATCTGGGGGAAAGGGATCGACCCCTACTCCACGAAGAAGGTTCACAATCACCTCACGGTAACGGATTGCCAAAAGCCCCAGACCCAGCCCTAAAAGAGCCCCACCAATTCCCACAATGAGCCCCTGATAGACAAATACCCGGACAATCTGCGCAGGACGTGCTCCCAGTGCCTTCATCACCCCAATCTCCTGCCGCTTCTGCACCGTAACCGTGTACATCACCGCCATAATACTAAAGGCCGAAAGCAAGGTGATAAATGAAAGCGAAAAACTCATCATAATTTTCTCCGTCTTCACGAGTTGGAACTGATTAAAATGTGTCCGCATCCAGCTTTGAAAGAGCCAACGCTTCCCTTGACTTGCACGTAACTTCTCAACGGCCTCCTCTGCCCGATAAGGGTCCTTGACGAGGAGCCCGATCGACTCCACTCCCCCCTGCAAGCCCCGTAGTTCCATCCCGATTGATAGTGGCAGAAAAAGATCTGGCCCTTGAGAACGCTGATTATCGGCATACACCCCCTGCACCACCAAGGTCTTAGGAACCACAAACTCCTCGATCTCACGAAAGGCCTCATTATCCGCCTGCTCTAGATCTAACTCCCGTAACACCCTTAACCTCTCCCGTAAATCGGCCTGAAGTCCACTTTGATAAAAAACCTCCCCACCTTCTTCCCGCTCACTCTCATATAGAACATCTAAAATCTCGCCTAACATCCGCCGCTCCACTGGCCGCATCTCCACCCCCTCAGTCATCTCCGGACCATTCGGCGTCTCCACCTCTACTGGCACTAAGCTCTGAATTAAACGATAGGCCGCCAAAAGATCATCAGAAGAAGCCCTCTCCTCATCACCCACACTCGTAAAAAGCATCTCCACCGCCTTCTCAAATTCCAAAAAAACATTCGGATACAAATCCCACGCCCTCTCCCCTGGCACATTATAAACATCCATCACCGCATCCAGATTACTCGCCGCGATGAGGCGGATCTCATCCCCCGGACCTAAGCGCAGACTCTCCGCCAAGAGCCTTGAAATCACGACATTCTTATCCCCATACACTGTTTGTCCTCCGCCCGGAGGGTCCACTGCCTCCTCGCCATCTTCCCCCGGCAAAGGCGGCGCAGAAAATCCCGACCCCGTCACCGCTAAGCTGAAATCCACCTGACTCTCAGGGTAATTTTCTAAATCTAACATCTCCCGTAAGGTCCCCACCTGATCTTCATTCTCCGTATTAATAGCCCGGAACCTCACTGGCCTCTGCCAGCGCTTAGAATCGAGTAATACGAAACCCTCCACGAAAGCATAAGCACTCTCCACCCCCTCCTCCTTCGCAAAGTTTCCCTCCGCCTCCTCCCAGTCATAAATCACGCCCCCATCCCCAGCATAAACCGAAACATGAGGAGAAAACCCCAGAAGAGTCTCTTTTAAACTCCGCTCAAAGCCATTATGCACTGAAAGCACAACGATTAAAACCATCACCCCAAACGCCACTCCCAACAGAGAAATCAGAGTAATAATCGACACAAAAGTGCGCAAGGGATTCAAATACCTCAGGGCGAGAGACCAGCTAAATGACTTCAAGATGCAGTTCTCTACCCCTTAGCGCGCCATCCCGCAACTCCACACTTCACAGGCACGCGACTTCTCGCCAAACTCCCCCCTCGCATGAAATTTCTCCACACTCGTATTCGCGTCTCAGAACCAGCCGCTTCCATTGATTTCTATCAGAAAGTGGGCTTCCAGCTTGGCCAACAAAAAAAATCCCCACAAGGGAACGAGCTCGCCTTCATGCACCTTCCCGGAAACGAGCACTTCCTAGAACTCACCTACTCTCCCGACTTTAACGTCACCTTCCCTGAGGACCTCATGCACACCTGCGTCGGCGTCCCAGACATCATCACCTACTGCGAGCAGCTAGAAAAAGACGGCCTCGAAATCTGGCCCAGCAACTGGCGAGAAAAATTCTCCTCAGGAGAACGTAAAATGGCCTTCATCACCGACCCTGATGGATACGAAGTGGAGATCCTCGAAGTCGACTAAACGTGCACCTCCTCATCGACAACTCAAATACCCGGACCAAGTTCGCCCTCGATCGAGACGGCAAACTTTCCTCATGGCGCGCCCTCATCCCCACCGCAGACCTATCCCCTCAAACCCTCTCTGAGGCACTCCACGGACAAGACTTCACCAAAGTGACCATCTGTTCAGTCGTCCCAGAAGCGGCCCGGATGATGGAAGACTTTTTCCAAGTCCCCACCCATCACCTCTCCTACCAATCAAGGCTCCCCATCACCATAGACTACCCTAAACCCTCTCAAATTGGCGCAGACCGCCTTGCCAATGCCAGCGCAGCCTTCCTGAAACACTCAGGCCCGTCCATCGTCATTGACTTTGGCACTGCCGTCACCTTTGACGTCATCTCCGCTGCGGGAGCCTACCTTGGTGGCGTCATCGCCCCCGGCAC
>CALFVL010000043.1 GCA_937928425.1 uncultured Verrucomicrobiales bacterium | reverse complement strand
CTGCATCTAGTAGAGAAATAACTCTATTTGCAAAAAAAGCCATGGAAATATCCAACCGTGTCCAAAGGAACTTGCACGCAACGGAGAACCTTATCGTGGCTTTGCAAATAACCGCAGACGCCGATGCGGCTGCCTTTCATTTTGACCACTCCTCCTTATTCTCGACTGAACACGTCTCAATTTTAGAGTCAACAATTTCGGCCATTGGTGAATTTTATCGGGCTCGGCCGAAGATGACATCCGTCGCCCACTTCTCTAGCTCATTTTTATCTCCCGCCATCGCTCCTAAGCTCTTCAGAATCTGCTACTCTACTCACAGTTCTCACCACGAATGACAAAAATAGCGCGGACCCTCATTAATAAAATTACTTGAATCATCATCTCAGCGTTGCCTTCATCCACCCTAACCTCTCCGCAATTTTTCTGCACGAAGAGTTTTTTCATCAGTTCTAAAGCCAGAAGCTAGACCAGATTCCACCTCACCTCTGATCCTCTTCGCTTAGCCTGACATGACCACCAACTAAATAACCACTGAACGAAATGTCTGCTCTTTCCAATGTCCGCCCCCTCCTCACCTTTCTCATTCTTAGCCTTCAGCTCACTGCTCAGCCACCTCCTAACATTATCATCATCCTCTCCGATGACATGGGATACTCAGATCTCGGCTGCTACGGCTCAGAAATTAACACCCCGAATTTAGACGCCCTCGCCGCGAATGGACTGCGCTTCACCCAGTTTTATAATACGGGCCGCTGCTGTCCCACCCGTGCCTCTCTTCTTACCGGACTCTACCCGCATCAAGCAGGAGTGGGCCACATGATGGGGAACTACGGAATCCCGCAATACCAAGGCCACCTCAATGACAAATGCCTCACCATCGCTGAGGCCCTAAAACCCGCTGGCTACCGCAGCTACCTCTGCGGGAAATGGCATCTCACTCCCTATAAAAAACGCGGTGACGATAAGAGAAATTGGCCTCTCCAACGTGGTTTTGATCACTTTTACGGAACCATCCACGGCGCAGGCTCTCTCTTCGACCCCAACTCCCTCACCCGAGGAAATACCCACATCACCCCTCAAAACGACCCCGAATACCGAGCGGAAGACACCTGGTACTACACCGATGCCATCTCAGATAATGCCATCCGCTACCTGAACCAGCACCTAGAACAGCACCCTGAGAAACCCTTCTTCCAATACATCTCCTACACCGCAGCTCACTGGCCCATGCACGCCCTTCCTAAAGACATCGCCAAGTATAAAGGCCACTACGACCAAGGATACGGCCCCATCTACCGCGCCCGTGTTGAAAAAATGAAACGACTTGGCCTCATCCACCCCTCCTGGGAAATTCCCGCCCCCACAGGAGACTGGTCTAAAATCACCCTTAAAGAGTGGGAAGCAGCCTGCATGGAAGTCTACGCCGCCATGATTGATAATATGGACCAAGGCATAGGCCGCATCATTCAGACCCTCAAAAAAAATAAACAGCTCGATAACACCCTCATCCTCTTCCTCCAAGATAACGGAGCCTGCGCCGAGGACTTCGGCCGCAGCAAGCGCATCGGCCCCCTCGTCCGCCCTGTAAAACCCTCTCTCCCCCCGATGGGCCCTGATGAACTCCAGCATGATATGATTCCCAAGAAATCCCGCAGTGGCTTCACCTCTCGGCAAGGCCCCGGAGTCATCCCGGGTCCTCCAGAGACCTACATCTCGTATGGGAAGAACTGGGCAAACGTCTCCAACACCCCCTTCCGTGAGTATAAGCACTGGGTCCATGAAGGTGGCATCTCTACCCCCCTCATCGCCCACTGGCCACTCGGCATCACTCAGCAAAACATCTGGGTGAAAGACCCCGCACACCTGATTGACATCATGGCCACCTGCCTCGACCTCGCAAAAAGCGACTACCCTAGCAGTAAAATCCCCCTCGAGGGAATTTCCCTTAGCCCTCTTTTTAAAGGACGGCCCCTCAGCCGAAAAACCCCCATCTTCTTTGAGCACGAGGGCAATCGCGCCGTCCGCGATGGAGACTGGAAGCTCGTAGCAAAGGGGGTGAGAGGAAAATGGCAGCTCTACCACATACCCAGTGACCGTAGCGAAAGCCATAACCTCGCCTCAAAACACCCCGACCGCCTAAAAATCATGGCCACCCAATATGAAAAATGGGCTAAAGATCGGGGTGTCCTCCCCTTCAACTCATGGAAAAAACCCAAAAGGAAAAAATAAGAATTCCATAAAAGTACTCATCCCCGAACACCAGCTGGAGTACCTAAATGCAGAACTAAGGAACGATCCATTCACAGAGGGAAACGAGAGGGGGAGGAGCGCTTTAAAGCACTCCAGCCACTAAGCCGGAAGAAGTCCTGTTCACGAGAAATCTGCTTTTACTTAAATCAGAGTTAATCGCTTTTCGTCTGTTCACTTTCTCAATCGAATCGATCGATCGATATCTTAGTCGATGCATCATTCGATTTAAGAAAAACGGACCGTAAGCTCATAAATAATTTTTTTAGAGAAAATCTACTTGCCTTATGGGCGGTAGCGTTGACATTAAACCTCATCTTAAACAACTGTAAATTGCCGTTATGAAATTAAGCACTCTAAGAAAATTAACTGTAGGAGCTCTCGCGCTCTTTTCTCTGCAGCCAGCGTCTGCAATCATTTTAGCAAACGGAGACTTTTCTACTGACGGTGGAACTTTAGCAGGAGGAAGGAACGCTTTTCTCGACACTGATATTGATACTGGGTGGGTAGGAACTCGAAGCGGCTGGACGATCACAGGAGGAGTCGCCACTCGTGTCCGAAACACAGCGAATAGCCAACCGCTTGTTCAGGTTGCCTCAGTGCCTGCTACAGTCATGGGAAACCAATTTGTGCTAAACTTTGACTGGACCCCTCCTGCTGGAGCGACAGGGACCGCTCTCGGTCTCAACGTCATCACGAGTGGAGTGATCCAAGGAACAGATCCAGTAGTAGCAGGTCAGTCAATCTTTGGAGGTCTTAATTTCGCAACACCCCAGACTCGGGTTTTTGGTGGGACAGGAGCTTCTAACGTGGACCTCATCGATGGCGTCACCTCAGGAGGCAATCGGAACACCACCCGTTCTACCACGACTGGAGTTGCAGGGGC
>CALFVL010000042.1 GCA_937928425.1 uncultured Verrucomicrobiales bacterium | reverse complement strand
GAGGTCTACCACGGTGAAATTCATCTAAGGTGGGCTTTCTCTTGCGGCTGTTTGAAAGCCTGCCAAGCTGTGCACATGAAACTATATGAACCCCTGATCTTTTTCTGGGTTTTGCTCGCGCTTTTCCCGGGAGCAGGCTGGGCAGAGGAGCAGCGGCCTCCCTTTTACCCTTTTAAGGTGACGATAGGGGGGCAGGAGGCGAAGTTAGAAAGTGGGGTGGATCTCTTCGCGGTGATTCAGAAGCCGGTGCCAGTGGGGGCACTGCTAGAGGTGGGAGAAAAAACCAAGTTACTGATGGCGAGTGCCTATCCATGTAAGGCAGATGGAACAGTTCTGGATGGAGATAAGGTGATCGATCTCTTTGCCCAAAATTCCGCCAGCCTAAAGTTAGTGGCGACTTTGAAAAAAGAAGTCCTCCCTTCGGGGACTTATTTAATGACTGTGTTCGCTCATGGGAAAAGTGCGCGTGTGCTGGTTACGCTGGCTGATCCCTTGGAGGAGATGGAGGCCCCGAGTGCTGCTACGGTGCTTATGTATTTAAAAGGCGAGTCCTAAGAAGCCTTGAGCCAGAAAGAAAAAGAGGTGCAGTGGATTCTCCGCGAGGTGCCAGAAACTTGGGAAAACTTGGTTCCAGAGGGAATGCCGAGGATTCTTGGCCGCTTGCTTGCTCAACGAGGAATTAAGGAAGGAGAGGTGACTCGTTTCCTGAAGCCGAAGCTTGCTGAGCTTACGGATCCTTTCGAGATTTCAGAAATTGATTTGGCGGTGAAGCGAATTTTCCAAGCAGTGGATGCGGGGCAGCAGGTGTCTATTTATGGGGATTATGATGTGGATGGGGTGAGCTCGATTGCGGTGTTACGAATCACTCTCGAGGCATACGGCTTAAGGCCTTTTTCCTTCATTCCTCGACGAAGCAGTGAGGGCTATGGCTTGAGCGAAGGTGGGGTGGAACGCTGCCTCAAGGAGGGCGGGAAGCCAGATCTGCTTATTACGGTGGACTGTGGCACGGTTTCTAATGAGGCGATTTCTGCGCTCAAGCTGCAGGGGGTGGATACGGTGGTGGTGGATCATCATGAAATGGGGCCAGATGGCCGTCCTGATTGTGTGGCCCTCGTAAACCCGAAGGCCTGTGATGACCCCCGGAAGTATCTCTGTGCGGCGGGGGTGGTCTTTAAATTAGCTCACGCCCTTTTAAAAACTCGCCCGCTGGAGGGCTTCGATTTGAAAAGCGTGCTGGATCTCGTGGCGGTGGCTACGATCTCGGATATCGTCCCTTTAGTGGAAGAAAATCGGCTCTTGGTACGCCATGGACTGCGCCTTTTAGAAAAGGCCGAGCGTCCAGGCCTACGCGCCCTTCTGAAGCTTACAGGCACACAGGGGAAGCTGAGCAGTGCAGATATTGGCTTCCGGATTGGACCTCGTCTTAATGCGGCAGGGCGAATGGATCAAGCCGAGCAGGCCTTAAAGACGCTGATGACGACTTGTGATGATGAGGCCACCGAATTAGCGGACGAGTTAGAGCAATTTAATAGGGGACGGCAAGGACTGGAGCAGGGGATTTTCGCTGAGGCGATGGCGATGTTAGAGGAGAGAAGTGATGAGCCCGTGATCGTGCTAGGGTCACGTTCCTGGCATGCAGGGGTGGTGGGCATCGTGGCCTCCCGATTGATGCGGATGTATCATAAGCCGGTTTTTGTGATCTCGATTGATGAGCAGGGAATCGGGAAGGGAAGTGGCCGGAGTATCGCGGGAATCTCTCTCGTGGAGGCGATCGAGAATGGACGGGAGCATCTCCTCGCAGGGGGTGGTCACTATATGGCAGCAGGTCTGAGCATTCATGAAGATGCGATCCCGGCTTTTCGAGAGAGTTTTATTAAATTTGTGGTGGAGACTTGTGCTGATGAGGATCTGAGTGCGAAAGTCCATGTGGATGCAGAGGTCGATCTAGGTGATTTATCACTCGATTTTCTCGAGAGTTATGAGCTTCTACAGCCCTTCGGGAGTGCGAATCCTCAGCCTGTTTTTATGGCGCGTAATGTCTGGCTCACTGAGCCTCCACGGAGACTGAAGAATAATCATCTCCGTTTGTTTTTACGCCAAGCTTATGATGAGCGGGACGCCATTTTCTTCGGAGGGGGGGCGAATGATTTACCTGATCCCCCTTGGGATGTGACATTTACGGTGGATCGGAATGTCTTCCGTGGGCGAGTGAACGTGCAGATTAGTATTCAAAATGTCCGCCCGGCAGCGGAGGGGGGGCATGAAGGCGAGTGAGACTCTAGCTGAGTTACCCGGAATGCGTGGCCGGGAGTTGGAGGCCTTTAAAGTAGCAGGGGTGCGGACCGTAGTTGAACTATTAGAATGGCTCCCGAAGCGCTACGAAGACCGGCGGCGATTTGATGCCTTTCCAGCGGCGGCGGGGGGAGGAGCGGTCTGCCTCAGAGGAGTGGTGGTGGATACCCAGCGTAAGGGTTTTGGTGTGAGGAGTTTTTATGAAGCGGTCATAGAAGACCACGGCGGAGGCGGGCTTTCTAGGCTAACTTGCCGTTGGTTTAACATGCCCTTTATGCAGAAGGTTCTGGCGACAGGGCATGAGGTGGTCCTCTATGGTAGCCCGAAAGACCATGCCAGAGGGGTGGTGATTGATCATCCAGAATTTGAGGTGGTGTCTGAAGAGTCACGGGGGATTCACTTAGAGCGGATCGTTCCTGTATACCGGAATCTAAGCGGGGTGCCGCAGCGGCGGCTCCGTGAGCTGATTCATGGGGCACTGGAAGTTCTAGAGGATGATTCTCTTAGCTCGATCTACGATGTAGATCCGACTTACCCGCGAGGAGAGGCTTATCGTGAAGTCCATTTTCCAGAAGAAATGGCCCAGACTGATGCGGCACGGCGATACTTAGCAAAGGAGGAGTTCTTCTTTTTACAGTTAAGGGTCCTCTGGCGGCGCGCACGACATGCTGATTTAAGCGGGCGCGTTCTAGGTGAAAAAACAGGGCTCCTTAAAGCCTTTTACCACTCTCTTCCATTCGATTTGACTGGGGCGCAGAAGCGTAGCGTGAAGGAAATCTTAGCTGATATGCGATCTCAACGTCCGATGAATCGCCTGTTACAAGGAGACGTCGGCAGTGGGAAAACATTCGTGGCGATGTGTGCGATGCTTCTTGCGATCGACTCCGGTTGCCAAGCGGCCTTGATGGCTCCCACTCAGATTCTTGCGGAGCAACATTACATCACTTTTTCAAAATGG
>CALFVL010000041.1 GCA_937928425.1 uncultured Verrucomicrobiales bacterium | reverse complement strand
CCTGTTCGAGCCATTGAAGGGCTTCGAGGCGGCGGAAGTCATCCCAGTAGCGTTGATTTGAGTATGAGCGCAGGCATTTAGCGCAACTTGTGCCGCAGTCCGCGGGGCAGTCGAGGAGTTTGACGGCCTGCCTGAAAAGTTCGTGAGCACTACCGGAGGAGATTTTCGGTGCGTATCCGGCTCCCCCCGAAATGCCGTCGAAGAGGATGGCTTCGATGCCCTCGTGTTTCCAGCGGAAGGTGGTATCGAGTTCCCGTTCGGGAATTTCGTGAAGGGAGCAGGCGGCCTTCTTGAGGGCCTCGATAATCGTGCGGGCGATGCCTTCTTTCGTTTGTTTTAGTTTTCCATGGTCGAGGTCATCTAGATCATTGGGATCGGGAAGAGAAACTGGGATGCGGATCTGGACGACATCAGTGTGGAAGGTATGGGCGAGCGAGTAGCTGAAGGTGGGTTGTTTAAACTGACACTTCTTTCCGTCGTAGGGTTTCTTATGACCTTTTGCGTTCTCGTTCTTATTCCGGAGGTCGCTGGCGGGGTAGGCGTATCCACAAGAGCAACGGCGGTAACCTGCGCCACGACCTTGATTGATGACAACAAGTTTACCTTGATCAGCAGTTTGGGCGGCCCAACTGACATGGTGCAGATCAGTTCCCGTGAAAGCAGATTCGGGAGCATTGGTGATAAGCTGGGTCTCGAGAGCGGGGGGCGTGTAGGAGCGTCGCGAACCGATGGCTTTCGGTCCGTCGGCTAAGGAGGTGATAAACTCAGTAGGCTCTTTGTAATAGGATGTTTTTCCGGTAAGCTTGTGGTCGCACTGAGAGCATTTTAAGGGGAGTTCTGCTCCTTCTTCGGCGGTTTCGAGGTGTTTGCATTCCGAGCAGAGCTTGTATTTGTAGGTGGGATTAAATTCACGGGGTGGTTCGGCGATGCCAGCTGAGGTCCAGACCTTGCCGTTGGCGACAACTTCCGCACCAGGGGCGTATTCGGTGATGCCGAGCCGGGCATCTCGGGTGAGTTGAATATCGCGTTCGCCCTGTTTTTTCCAAGTGCCGTCAAGGATGTTGAGATCGATGCTGTGAACGGGAAAACTGTAGGTGGGAATCACTCCGTTCTTGCTGAGGTAGTTAACGACGTGGGAAAAGGAGAGTCGGCGATAGTGTTTTTGAAAACGGAGAGCTTTATCAATTTGATCTGCTTGTTTGAATTTTTGGTAGGTCTCATGATAGTGTCGATATTTCTCGCCGAATATGGAAGACAGACGCCGGATCTTGTTGAGGAATTTTTCTTCGAGGTGGGTTAGGGAGTTCTGGAGAATCTGGTGTTCGTCTGGTTTAAGGAAGGGTCGGAGGTCTTCGAAGAGTTTCTGGCACCGGTCCTTGGGATTTAGGGCGTCACTGCTTTCTAACCATTTAGTGATGTTTGTGAGAAAGGCTTCCTCGGATTCTTTGGTGAAGTTTTCGTTAGCGCCCTCTTCCTTGGGATCGAGGTTGTTTCCAGCGAGGCGAGGGAGACCAAAGAGTTGGCCGATTTTGAGGGAGCCCTGCTCACCGAGGTTTTGGTGGTCGAGGTATTCGCTGAGGAGAATTGAGAAGAGGTGTCGCTCGAAGAGGCGGGGGTTGGCGAGGTGGCAGAGGGGCTTGGGTGGATCCTTTCGAAGGAAATCACCGGCATTCTCGTATTGCATCTGGTCATAGTTGCGGTTGCGGGCGTAGGTGAGAGCTACGGGCGCGGCTTGAGCGCGGCGTCCAGCACGTCCAGCACGCTGCTGGTAGTTGGAGATTTCGGGTGGGACATTGCGCAGAAAGACTCCTTCGAGGTCGCCAAGATCAATGCCAACTTCCATAGTCGTGGAGGAGGAGAGGATATTCGTTGTTCCTTCTTTGAAGCTGTTTTCGATCTCAGCACGGACGCTGTCACCGATAGATGCGGTGTGTTCCCGCACGATTGCGGTGGGGAAGTTGTCGGGGGTGAGTCTTTTGTAGAGGCGGTGGTAATGGTTGTGAGACATTTCTTCATGCCAAGTTTCTGTGCTGACTGCTTCCATCTTGCCCTGGCAACGGAACTGGAGGCATTTTTCGCTGGCGGAGTAAGGAGAGACATGGGAGCAGCGGGGGCAGCGGTAGACGGGGGAATCTGTGCTGCGAAGGCGAAAGGCGATATGGCTATAGTCGAGGACGCGGTAGGGGCTATGGCCGTCGGTGACGAGTGCTTCTCCAGCGTTGCTATGGTCGGTGATGAGTGCTTCCCAGATGGGGCGGAAAGCGGTTTCAAAGGGGATTTCGCTTTTCGTGTCCAGTGCGTCGATGTAGCGACTTGGGCGAGGACTGCCACCTTTGAAAAGAGCGGGTGAGAAGCGGAATTGAGCCTTTTTTTTGTCAGGGTCGGTATCGCCAAAAGCAATGCGACGATTGTCTTGGCAGTAGAGGGGAGACCAGATGAAGTCGTCAGTCGGGGTGATTCCTGTGGGCATAGAGATCACGCGATCACGTCTTAAGTTATCAAGGATCCAGCGGAGGAGAAAGGGGGCGGCCTCGGCGGGGAGCTGGGCTTTTTCCTTCAGAAGTTTAAAATCAAGGTGTGGGTAGGTGACTTCGACGATTCCTAATTCTTCGAGGGAGTGACGGCTTCCACCGGGGGAGCAGAACTCTGAGAGAATTTTTCCGAGGAGGAGTTTCCGGAGGTCTTTCGTTTTGGGAGGGTCGCCGTCGGCGTTGACGAGACCCTGATGGAGAAGAGGGTCCTTTGAGAGGCCGATTGCTAGGTCATCGATACTAAGATTTTCTTTCCCTTGAAGAGTGCGAACGATGGCTTGGCGGATAACGAGATCCTCGTGGGTTCCTTGGAAGTAGGGCGCGAAAAAAGCGGCGTCTTGTCGGTTGTCGCTGAAGGCGAGGAGGGTGCGTCCTCGACCTGGCTTGTCTCCGCGTTTTTCGGGGATTTTATCAGCAGGGAGGTGGGCGTAGAGGACCTCGCTGATGGTGGTGGAGAGGGCGAGGTCTCCTGGGGTGAATGGATTGATGATTTCGTTTGAGTCCTGACCGCCGCAGGAGTGGCATTTGGTAAGACGCGGACGGGCATCAGGGTTGGCGTCTTTTTCATCTTCATCAGGATCCTTTTGACGGGCGTGGATGGTTTCGATCCATTCCGTGGGGTCATCATCCTGATCGAGGACTTGCTTACAGATGCCTTTGGTGAGGTGGATGAAAGCAGGGACGTCTTTCTGATCGGGTTCGTCGTCTTCGTCAGGACGGGTGTCGTCTTTTTTCTTGAGCCAGAAGACATGTCGCTGGAGTCCGGGAAGCGGAGTGGGACTGATTTTGTGACCATTGGGACGAGCCCATGCCTCGAAGTAAAGTTCCCCACATTTACGACAGGTGAGGAGTTTGTAGCGGGGGATGGTGTTCCCGTCTTCGTCTATTTCGGAAAATTCGCGGGAGAACTTGAGCTGGGTTGCGTGATCATCGGAGTTACAGAGCCGGACAGTGGCTTCCTCAATTCCACGGGTGAAGTAGTGATAGCGGGCGGGGAGGAGTGGGAAGGAATTAGAAGAGGCCCGTGCAAAGGCGGCGAGTGAGACGAGGGAGCGGAGGGATTGACGAGAGGTTTTGGTGTCTTGGTCAGGGAAGATCTGCTTTGCGAGAGTTTCAAATTTGATGGATTTTTTTTCTAAAAGAGTCTCGGAGACTTTTCGGACCGCCTTTTGTCGGGCAAGAATGGAGAGGAGATGATATGAGAGACTTGTGTTTTCCGGTACGGTGAAAACTGATAGGGTGGAATGCTTGTTGAGATCCTGATTCCATGCTTCGGCTTGTTTCCGGGGATCGGTTTGTTCCTTGGCTTTGAGGAGGATGGAGTGGAGAGTTTTCCACTGTTCTGGGGAAAGAGATTCATCTAATTGAGAGCCGGTGAGGAGGAGGTGAGGTTCACGGCCGGATACAATCGGTGGCTCGAAGGACTGACCGAAGAGGCGTTCGGCGAATTTTTGCACGGCTTGCATACTTTCTTCACCTTCGCCAAGACTGGCACTGGTCCCAAGGCAACGGAGTTTATCGTCAGTGGAATATTGGCCTTGGAGTTTACGGAGAAGAAGGGCGACCTCGTTGGCCTGACTGCCCTGATACATATGAATTTCGTCGAGGACCAGAAAGCGGAGGTCGCAGCCATTGAAAAGAGAGCGGTTCTGAGGGAGGAGGAGTAGGTGCTCGAGCATGGCGTAGTTGGTAACGAGGACATGCGGAGGAGACTCTAGCATTTCTGTGCGAGTGAGCAGCCAGTTTGGTGGGATTTCGGTGGCATCTTCCCCAAAAATTTTTCTGCCGATGCCGCCAGGTTCTAGCAATTTCTCTCTTTCCTTATCACGATTTTCGGCTTGAGTTTTACCGGTATATTGGCCGACGGTGATGCCATAATCTCGAAGTCGCTTTGCGAGAACCGGCACGAGGCGTTGTTCGATCTGGTCGTTGGCGAGGGCATTCATCGGGTAGATCAGAATGGCGCGGATGCCAGATTTTCCTTTAAGATTTTCTTTTAGGAGGGTGTCGAGGAGGGGGAAGAAGAAAGACTCGGTCTTTCCTGAGCCGGTGCCGGTGGCGACGATGATATTTTTCTTATCCGAGATGACTTTGCGGATGGCCTTTTCTTGGTGTTGGTGGAGGGGGCGGCGGAAGACGCAGGCTTCGGCTGGGATGTCTTTTTCCTGAAGAGAGGAGAAAGCTTCGTGGATGAGGCCTTCTGAGACGAGTTGCTGGAGAGATCTTCCTTTTGGGTAGTCGGCTAGAGCTTCTAGGTAGGGGCCTCTGATTACGAGGCCCTCTCGTTTCAATTCCTCCTGTGCTTCCTTTTGGAGTACTGAGAAACGGCGGTGGATAGGAAGGGTGGTCTGGAGATAGAAGCGGATGCGCTCTTTAAGGTCGTCTTCGAGAGCGAGTGGGTCGATTTCGATGGGGTCATGGTGGGCCATGGTAAATATTGTTTAGGATGGGCGAGAGAGAGTGAGATCAAAAAGAGCGATGTAGAAGGCGAAGAGTTCCGGAGCGAAGGAGAGCCAGTCGGCGAAATGTTCATTCGTTCCTTCCGTGATTTGATTGTAGCGGTTCCAGAAATCTTCTTGCCGGATTTTATTGTGTGCTCGCAATCTGGAATAGAAAGCGAGATGGAAAAGAATGGTGGAGATGTGTTTAGAAAACTCGTCTTCAGTTGGGGCGAACCAAAATTTTCCGTGAATTTGATCAAAGGCTTGCAGCTTGGCTTTTTCGAGAGTTTTTTGGAGGTCGGCGCGGGCTTGCGGTCGTATCTTTACTGCGGGATAAATACGCTCAAATGCTTGGAGAGCTCTAGCTTGCTGCCTTCCTTCTGATTCTGCTCGTTGACGGTGTTGTTCAGAGCGCCGTTCCAAACGAGTCATGGCAAGATGAAAATGGTGGGCGCTTAGGATTTCGGTGCCGGGAAGGGGCGTCACCTCAAAATCGACCGATTTTTTCCTTTCTTCAGACAGGGAGACAAGGAAGTTGCAGAGAGTGCCTGCTTCCAATTCTCTGGAGCGGAGGCCGAGGGTGAACTTTCCACTGGGTTCGGTTTGGTGAGAGAGGGTTGCGATGGAGAGGGAGGCAGATTCGAGGGATATCGGGTTGGCTTTGCTCTGGGAGGGGAAGGTCGTGAGGAGTTGGGGGAAGGTCGCGAAAAGGAAGAAGGTGTGGAATGGTTTGCTTTTGTTTCGAGCAGCGTGGGTGAGTTCATTGGCGGATGCTTGCCACCATCCATCAGAGTGATTGGAGAGAGTGTTACGAAAGATGTCGGGCAAGGATTTTTTGAAGAAGAAATCAGACAATGGATCTGTGGAGGCTGGGAAGTCAGTTTCTCGGAGGATTCTTAAATGGGAGATGGCTTTTTCGTGTCTGTCTTGCTGGTTGATGGGAGGGTTCCCCCAGAAGGGCAAGGCAAGCATTGAACGAGAGTGGTCTTCTTCTGTGCAATTTATGGGTTGCCATTGCCCTTCGGCATCTTTGGCCAGTATTTCAAGGACGTTAGAACCTGAGGGGAACTTGTCGTAGTTTGCATGAATTTTGACGTATAGGGAATCGTCCCCGAATAGCTGTTTTTTGAGCGGGTCACTTTTACAAGTCAGGTCTATTCCCTGAAACACGGGGTGGTTTGCGACATTCCTTGCAATACTGAAAATTTCTTCGTTTCCGGTGATTTTGAATCCCAGTGCGGTAATGTTGGTTTTGCGAATAGAAAAGTTCCATTTTCCTTTCTCCTTGGTTTCCGGGCTTTCCACGGTGAATGGGCGGAGGAGGCGAGCGAGCAGGTGTTCCTTTCCTGAGCCATCTTTGTATTTTAGCTCGCCGTTGGAGCCTTCGCGATGGAGGAGGTTGGCGAGGAGGAGGGTTCGAGTGTGGCGGCGGGGGGTGAGTGTGCAGATTGTACCTGTGGTGTCGTAGATTTCCCAACGAGATTGTTTGGCGGAGGTGAACTTGATTCTACGGTGGTCGTTTTGTTCGACGGGGATTTCGGATCCTTTCTCGATGGGTGGTTCCTCATCGTTTTCGGGATCAAGAAGAAGGGCTTGAAATCCGGAAGACGGTAAGAAAAGTTCGGTGCCGTCGGGGAGAATTATGATGCGTTGGGGTTCATGCCAATTGCGGTCATAGGGCAGAGTCCCCTTATTGAGTAGAGAGAAACCTTTGAGCCGATGTTTCAGTGGCAACTTGTCGAGAAGTAGTCCGTCTTCGTTGTGGCCCTTAAGACCTTTCCAGAAATAGAATTGCCGTGTCTGACCTGAGTCGCTGAAAAGTTTAAACTTAACAAGGTGAATGCCTTCTGAGAGACCAATGAGAAGCTCTTGGAATGATTCGTGGAGCGAGGTATGTGCATCGTAGTGCTTTGTCCCAGATGATTGGGTCCACAGGGAGAATGGGGGATTGGGTATGTCGGTGGGACATTTAATCTCTAGGGGTAGGGAGCCATAAAAGAGTGGAAGGTCGCAAGAAGTTGGAATGGAACATTTCTCCATAATCTCTTCGTTGAGATTGAGCGTTGCTTCGCGTTTACAAGTGATCTGGTATTTTTTGTCATCATCCTTGAAGATAAGAGGGAGTTGATCTGCAGTGAGTTCGATGGGGTCACTTCCTGTGTGCTTTGTATCGTTGGTTCCGTCTTGGAAGTATTCTGCATCCTCACCAGCACAAAGTGACTGGTGGATACGAAAGTGGTATTCACCAGGGGGGACTTCGAGTTTGTAAGGGCATTGGGATGGGATTTCCCGCCCGTCGGAGGCGCGGTAGATGTGGTAAGGAATTGTTTTCGTAGGATGCGGATTGATGGAAAAAGTCCGTTGAGTTGTTAGACCTTCCCCAGCAAGGTTGATTAATTTGACCTTTTGCTTGTCTTGGGCGAGATCCTGACAGGGGATGGGTTTTTGCGAAAAATTTGCTCTCAGTTTTCTACCATCACCGAGTTCCCAAAGAGTATCGTTGGTCGCACGGGGAGGTTTCACGCGAGGAAGAACTAAGACGGTTTCAGAATGTTGATACTGGAGGTAAGGGGTGCGGATGGCGATGTTTCTTCGATTTTCTCGAGTCTCGGCAAAAGCTTTTCGGAGGTGTGAGGGGAATGCATTTTCTTCTCCTCGGTCGAAGCGGCAGATACTCTCTACGATTAAATTGCCGACAGGAGATTTTAGGGCGTCTTGGAGCAGCTGCTGTCCATAGCAAGCTTCGGCGAGTTTTTTCGTATAGTCCCTGATACTCTTTGGATTATCGGGTTCAGGCGGAGGAGTTTCAGCTTTATTTAAATCATTAAGTGCCCTTTTGAGAGTTTCCAGCCAGCAGCGCTTGATTCCAGTTTGGAAATTGAGAAATGGAACGAAGTGTCCGAGACGCTCGACGATCAGTTTGTCCGAGCTAGTTGAGGTTTTGACTTTGTTTAGGGCGCGTTCGCAAAGTTGGTTCCACTTGTTTCCGGTGTTTAGGTTAAGTTTTCTATTTATAGCTTTCCAGTGTTGTTGGCCGTTATCATTGTCTGAAATAGAATGAGCCATAGCAAATAGCGTGGCAGCGGGCCGTGAGTAGAGAAGGTCACTTTTCTTTGAATCTTCCCGCTGGGAAGCCACAGATCGGAGAGCATTACAGATTTCCTCGCATTCTTCGTCAGAGATAGGAAGAAAGCCTAACACAGTAGGATGCGAGGAATTGGTGATAAGTTTCTTAATCCGTTCATCGAATTTGGTGAGATTTTCATAGGGGCTGGGCATAGGGTGAGTGGTTCTTGTATGTTCTATTTGGAGGGGACTGTCCTGAGGACCTGACTAATGAACAGTGAGGAATTTAGAGGTAAGAAAAAATAGTGCTACCATTTTCATGGTAATCCTAGATGACTGGGGAGTCATGTTTGGTCGACTATTGAAAAAGAAAGGGGTATCACTCGAGCGGCTGCTGAGTTTTTGCGATGTTGCAGATGCTGGAGGGCTTGCTTCGGCAGCGAAGGGTGATCCAGTAAGGCAGAGTTTGATGAGTCGCCAGTTAGGAGAATTGGAGACGGCACTTGAGGTGACTTTGTTTAATCGGAGTGTACGGCCCCATGAACTGACGGGAATCGGGGAAGAGTTGGTAAGTGCCGTGAGAGATTTTGTGAGAGAGTTCGAAGCCGGAGTGTCGAGGGAGCGGGGGGAGCGTGAAGTCGTGACAGTAGCCGCTGGAGAAAGTGTGATCTTGTGGTTGCTGATTCCCTTGCTAGGGCGAAGGAGGAGAATGGTTGAAGATGGTATGAGTTTTCGGTTCAGAAATATGAGGTCGCGAGCTGGGATCGAAGCGGTGCGGGCTGGACAGGCCGATGTGGCTCTCCACAATGAAATTTACGCTTCGAAGGATTTGGAGTCGGTCGAGGTGGGAAGGTATGGGATGAGGTTGGTGGGGCGAGAGGGTTTGCTTCCAGGGAAAGGGGTCGTGTCGTGGAGAGATTTATCTTCACTTTCTGTAGCCCTTTTAAATGGAGGCTCAATGGGCGCTGAGGTGTCTCGCCTTCTAACCGAAAATTCTGAGGGGCCAGAACTGTTTATGGAATGTACTTCTCACCACCAGGTGTTGGAAGTTTGTTGCGAACTGGGGGTGACTGGGGTGGTGCCGGAAACTGCGGTGAAGAGGGCACGGAAGATGGGTCTAGACGTCCGAAAGGTGAAGGAATTTTCAGGGAAGGACTATGTGTTAGTAGCAAGCTGGCAGAAGGAGAGGGCACGAGGTGGGGGAGGGGTTAGCCAGTTTGTGAAGTGGTTGGGGTGTTGAATGTGGAGTAGATGATGGAGCCGGTAGGGGGAAGCTGATTACTGGCCTCAGGTTCAGTCGCCGGATTTTAGGACTTTGATGAAGGCGTCTTGGGGGATGTTGACTTTGCCGAAGGCTTTCATTTTGGCCTTACCCTTCTTTTGTTTTTCTAGGAGCTTGCGCTTTCGCGAGATGTCGCCGCCGTAGCATTTGGCGGTGACGTTTTTACGCATGGCAGAGATGGTTTCCCGGGCGATGATGTTCCCTCCGATGGCGGCTTGGATGGCGACGACGAACATCTGAGTGGGGATGACTTCTTTGAGCTTCGCGGCGAGTTCCCGGCCACGGTGGACGGCCTTATCGCGGTGGACGATGGTGGAGAAGGCTTCGACGGGGTCTCCGGCGATGAGCATGTCCATCTTCACCATGTTAGCGGCACGGTAG
>CALFVL010000040.1 GCA_937928425.1 uncultured Verrucomicrobiales bacterium | reverse complement strand
GATTCACACCTCAACCAAGTCCTTGATGCAGCGGTCCTGAGACAAATCATCCATTCCTGCACTCGGACCATCACCACAGCTCAAGAAGGTGGTGACGTGAAGCAAATAGTTCAAGACTTCGAGCTATCCGCCCTCACCGTGGGTCAGGAATCGGAACGAAATGCCGCCTACGACACCAGCCTTAAAGGAGGCTTCATGGAAGTTATCAACCACCTCCAGAGCAAGGCGAAGCCGGGAATGTCCACCGGCATTTCTCAAATTGACGACATGACGGGAGGGCTTCACAAAAAAGAAATCACCATCATCGGTGCCCGTCCTTCAGTCGGGAAGACATCCATGGCCTGCACCCTCTGCGGAAATATGTCCCTCGGACAAGGATACAGAATGGCCTACTTCGCTATGGAGGGGTCAAAGCTATCACTCGTGAGTAAGATCATGGCGGGAGAAACTGGAGTTTCGGCGAAAAGAATTCGCGATAAGGTGCTCAACAAATCTGACCTCATTCACCTAGACAGGCTCGTTAAAAACAAGAGCGACGCACCCCTCTTCATAGACGATCGGATTTCCACCGCCTCTGAAATCGCTGCTCGTACTCGCAGGCTCCACCAAATCGCCCCTCTCGATGTCCTGGTCATAGACTACGCACAAAAATTAAAGCCCGGATCGAGATCCGAACTGGAGGACCTCAAGAAGCTCGTAGCAAATGGGACCAATATTCTCCATGAGACCTGTAAGTCGCTCGACATCGCCCTCGTCCTACTCGCACAGCTCAAGCGAAAACCCAGTGACCTAGACCCTCAAATCAGTGATCTCTCCGACTCATCGTCGCTAGAGAAAGACGGGGACACCATCATCTTCCTCGCCCGGAAAGAAGATGAACCGGAAGACCCTGGAGCCGTCCGCCAGCTCCTTGGCCGAGTTGCTAAGAATCGCCACGGGCCGACCGGCGATGTCGATGTCAATTTTAACCCTAACACCACCAGATTTTACTAACCAAAGAAAAAACAATGGAACAAACCACAACATACCAAACAAGCGGCGAAATCATCGCCATTCACGAAAAAGAAGAATACCCAAGCGGATTCTCAAAGAGAGAATTCGTCTTAAAAGTCGCAAATGGAAGATACGAACAAGAGCTTAAAATGGAACTACACAAAGACCGTGCAGACGTTCTCGAATCATTCCAAGTCGGTGACCGCGCTAATGTCACTGCTGACGTTCGCGGTCACAAGAGTAGTAACGGCCGCCACTACATCAACCTTGTAGCGTGGAAGGTCGTGAAGGCTTGAACCCATTAGGGTGTTTCGGCCCTTGAAGAAATCCTTGGATTCGCGCACGGTTTATTACCGTGAGTGAATCAAGGGTGATAAAAGTCAAAGGCATCAGTCTAACCGTCTACCCTTGGACTCATAGATCAGGAAAGACACACTGGCGCTTCGCTTGGTATTCCCCCGATGGCAAAAGACGCTACACCACCAAGGCCAACCAGAAACAGGCACTCATCTCCGCCCGTGACAAAGCTCGGGAAATCAACAATCAGAGCTATAAGCTCTCCGAGCTCCCCCAAGACACCTTACGCCTAGTCCGTGACTTCTTAGAGCTATCTCCCACTCAAGACGATCTGTCGCTCCTCCGTAAATGGAAGAGTCAGAAGACCAGCATCTTGCAAGAAGTGGTGGAAGAATACCTTGAAGCAAAAAGGTCAGCAGGCATTAGTGAAATCTACCTCATGCGCCTGTCCCAGACGCTGCGGAAACTCGTCGAAGAACTCCCCGAAAAGACACTCCAAAGAGTCAATCTCAGCACACTGGAGGAATGGTTTTTAGAAAACTACGGAGAGAAAGCGGCCAAAACGCGCAACAACATCAGAGGCACGCTCGTGAGCTTCTGGAAATGGGCTCGAATGAGAGACCTCATCAGCGATGCCATTACGGTCCCCGAACGCTTACCGACCGCGAAAGTAAAGCGAAAGCCCCCACCTACCCTGCCCCCTGAACAAGGCGCGGACCTACTCAAACACTGCCCCCCCGAATACCTCCCGTGGCTAATTATGTGCGGCTGGGGAGCTTGTCGGACTGAGGAAGTGTGTCCGCACCCAAAAAGCACCAAGCTGCCGCTCGCTTGGGAAGATTTTCATTGGCAAAAGGGAGTCGTCATCGTCCGTCCAGAAACTTCGAAAATGGGCGAAAAAAGAATCGTGCCGCTTAACCCCGTGATCGAGTCTTGGTTGAAAGACCATGCCGGAAGAGGGCCCATCGTAACGGTCCCTCCCCCTAGCTATTCAGGGGGTGAGCGATCGATCACTTCCCAACTTGGAAAACTCATCGGTGGCTGGAAGCGGAATGCCCTGAGAAATAGCTACATTTCATATCGAGGCGCCCAGATAGGCTTGGCTAAAACGGCCATGGAAGCAGGTAACTCAGAAAGCGAGTGCCGCCGATCGTATAACGACGCAGTACTGGAGCTTGATGCTAAAAAGTGGTTCTCACTTCTGCGGAACCCCTGAAGAACCGAAACCCAACCCGCTGATTATCAGCGAGTTAAAAGTGCGCGCGAGAGGAATCGAACCTCCACGGGGTCGCCCCCACATGAACCTGAATCATGCGCGTCTACCAATTCCGCCACGCACGCCGCTGTGCGAAGAAATCACCCTGATTCAGAAATGGCAACCCATTTTCAGAATAGAAAATTTTTCTCATGAGCGAATGGTTTGGCATTTCTCTCCACTTGGTATCTCATAGGCCCACACATGAAGGTTCTTATCACTGCTGGTCCCACGGTAGAAGCTATCGATCCAGTTCGCTTCCTTACAAACCGTTCCTCGGGGAAGATGGGTTACGCCTTGGCTGCAGCGGCGGTAAAAAGGGGGCACTCGGTCCTCCTCATTTCTGGCCCAAGCGCGCTAGAGCTCCCAGAAGGAGTGGACTTCTTACCCATCGAAAGCGCCGCAGAAATGTATCAGGCCGTAGAGTCTCAAATTACGAAACACGACATCGCAATCTTCGCTGCCGCGGTGGCTGACTACACACCCACCACGGTTGCAGATCAGAAGATTAAAAAGACCGGTAATGAGATGACTATTTCTCTAACTCGGACCAAAGACATCCTAGGTTCAGCTCGTGAAGTCATGGGATTCGAGGGCACTCTCATTGGCTTTGCTGCGGAGACTGAAAACGTCATCGAAAATGCTCGCGGCAAGTGCCTCCGTAAAAATTGTGACCTCGTTATCGCCAATGATGTCTCGCGCAATGATATCGGCTTCGACTCATCTGAAAATGAAGTCACCCTCGTTTACCCTGACCGAGAAGAGGCTCTTCCCCAAGATCGTAAAGACCATCTAGCCTACCATCTCATCGAACTGATCGAAGAGCTTTAAAATAGAGCCTCGCATCCTGTCGCTATTTCTCCATTCTCACTCCGTGACCGAATTAGAAACTGCCGTACATGCCGCAAAGGAAGCTGGGAGACTTCTGAAGGCAAATTTCCACCAACCGAAGCATGTCGACGAAGCTCTCCACCACGACTTAAAGCTCGCTCTCGACAAAGAATCCCAAGACCTCATTACGGGGATCATTTTGGCCCAATTTCCTGACCACGCCATCTACGGAGAAGAAGGTTTAGCCGGAGACCAGAGTTCAGCGGACCAGTGGATCATCGACCCGATTGATGGCACCGTGAACTTCTTTTATAGCATTCCTCACTTCTGCATCTCCATCGCTAAGCGGGTGAGTGAAGAGCTCGTTCTAGGCGTCATTTATGACCCCATGGTCGATGAGCTTTGGACCATCGAGAAAGGTGGGCAACCGCTTCTTAATGGAAATCCAGTTTCCGTCAGCTCACGAGAGAAACTGGAAGAGTCAGTGCTCTTCGTAGGCTGTGGAAAAGATGAAGAAGCGCTAAGCACTGGCCTCACACGCTTTAAAAAAGGCTCACTCAGAGCGAGGAAGATGCGTATGATGGGGTCTGCGGCACTGGGCATGGCCTATGTCGCTTGTGGACGACTTGATGCGTATGTTGAAAGCCGAATCTCACTCTGGGACATCGCCGCTGGGCAACTTATGGTGGAATCCACTGGAGGGAGCGTAGATCTCGCGCCTCACCCTAATAACCCTGATGTCTATTCCATCGTAGCTACGAACGGAAAAATCCCAATCCAAGAAATTTTATGATTCGCTCAGGGATCGGATATGACGTCCACCAGTTCGTAGAAGACCGCCCTCTCATTCTGGGTGGAGTTGAAATTCCGCATAGCCATGGGCTAGAAGGTCACTCTGATGCAGATGTTCTCAGCCATGCTATTTCAGATGCCATTCTTGGAGCACTTGGGCTCCCTGACATCGGTCACTATTTCCCACCCGGCCAAGCAGCTTGTAAAGATATTTGCTCCCTGCGCATTCTAGAAAAGTGTGCCTCGCTCTGTGCGGAGGAGGGTTTTCAGCTCATGAATGTCGACTCCTCACTGGTGGCAGAAGCGCCAAAGGTCTTACCCCACGCCAGTGCGATGAAAGAGAACATTGCGGAGGCTCTAGGCCTTAAACCCACTCAAATTGGAATCAAGGCGACTACGAATGAGACGATGGGCTGGATCGGAAGAAGGGAAGGCATGGCCGCCTTTGCCTCCGCCCTAATCATCGAAAAGAGTTTTCTCAGTGGCCTTTAAAGTGGGAGATCGTAGCTACGCCCCGTCTTCCCCTCTCGCCAGTCCATAAAGGCTTTATTCGCCACAGAAAAGCCCCCCACGGTAGGATAGTTACCGGTGAAGTACCAATCTCCCGAGTTCTCCGCATGAATCGAGTGGTGGAGGTTTTCTACGGTCTGGTAAATCACTTCAACTTCTCCATGCCAGTCGATATCTTCAGGGTAGACAATCGCTGCGATTTCGGCGGAGATTTCCTCATCACTGAATCCCGCGTAAAGCTTCTTAACGACATTTCTTCGCTCTTCACGTGGCTTTGCCATCTCTGTCTTACAATCTTGGTAGACATCTTCTATCAGAGACGAATTCCCAGAGCGTTCGATTAGATTGATGGTGGCTTGAAAGGCAATGAATTTTCCCATTTCTGACATATCGATTCCATAACAGTCAGGATAGCGAATCTGGGGAGCAGTCGAACAGATGATGATCTTCTTAGGCTTAGTCCGGGCGAGGATTTTTAAAATTGATTGCTTCAGCGTCGTCCCTCTCACGATCGAGTCATCTAAAACGACGAGATTCCCGCCAACGGGGACCACTCCATAAGAAATATCATACACATGGGAGACCAGCTGATTTCGACTATTCTCCTGAGAGATAAAGGTGCGTAGCTTAATATCCTTATGAGCAATTTTCTCACCAACTGGCCAGTTCTTCATCACCAGCTCCTCGATCTTTCCTGCATCTAGCTCTCCTGCCTCTAAGGAGCTGAGAAGGTCGTCATGGACTTGCTTTCGCCGATATCTCCGCAAGCCATCCATAAGACCATAGTAGGCTGTTTCAGCAGTATTTGGGACAAAGGAGAAAACCGAGTTCTCATAATCATGGCTGATCGACTCGACAATCTGCTCCACTAAAGCAGCACCCATCGCCTTGCGCTCTGCGTAAATCTCGGGATCATTGCCCCGGGAGAAATAAATCCGCTCGAAGGAGCAAGGCCTAGCTGGAACTTTCTCTGCAAAGCGCTCTGATTGGTGATCACCATTATTCTTAACAGTCATCACGGTCCCAGGTTCTAGCTCCTTAACCTCCTCTTGGTCTGCCTCAAAGACAGTCATCAGTGGCACACGCTCGCTGGCAAAAGCGATGACCTCATCAGTCTCATAATAATGACACGGACGTATCCCGTGAGGGTCACGCATGACAAAAAGATCACCATTCCCGACCACCCCCGAGATACAATACCCTCCATCCCAACCCTTTGCTGACTCAGAGACGATATGAGCAAGATTCAGACGTTGAGAAATCAACTCCGCCGTATCATCTCCATCTATCCCCTCATCATCGCGTAGAGTGTGGTAAATATCGGTGTGCGCCTCATCCAGATGAAAGCCAATTTCCTCCAGAACAGTCTGAGTATCAGTTCCGAATACCGGATGCTGGCCCCGTTCCATCATGCGCTCATTCAGCGCATTGGTATTCGTCATATTGAAATTCCCCATCACCATAAGGGTGCGAGTGGGCCAGTTACTCCGGCGTAAATAAGGATGGCAAGAACCATCGTCAAACTGGCCTGATGTCCCGTAACGAAGATGCCCCATATACACATCCCCAGCGAAGTCGAAGCGGCGCCGTAAATCATCAGGATCCTCTTGATTGATCAGCCCTTTCCGCTGCTTCTTAGCCAGAGCCTTTAACTCCGTGCGGAAGAGCTTCGCGAGAGAGTCTTTTTTAGAATCACGGCGGCGAAAAATATACGGCTGTCCCGCCGGCATCCCGATCTTAGCACAGCCGATGCCCACGCCATCTTGTCCCCGGTTGTGCTGTTTTTCCATGAGGAGAAACAGCTTATTAAAGCCCCATAAGGCTGAACCATACTTATCCTGATAATAGGCTAAGGGCTTCTTTAGGCGAACCACTGCGATTCCGCACTCGTGGGTGATAGGATCACTCATTTTAAATTTTTACTGAGATGATTTAACCCTAACTGAAACACCGTCACCAGCGCGGATTTCTCCAAGAACCGTCCCACCAGGGCCAGCCTCACAAGCAAATCCTGCGTCCTCAGGTGAAACGATCGCCACCCAGCCAATTCCCATATTAAAGGCATTAAAACGATCTTCCGCATCAGTGTGTGCTAATAATTTCTGCACGGGGTCGTTCTCCCAAAAAGGAATCGTAAGATCAGCACCCATTCCACGAAAGAGGCGCTCAAGATTCTCAGGTAGTCCTCCCCCCGTAATATGAGCAAAGGCCTTAGCTCTGATTTCACCCTTTTTAAAAGCGCGAGTGACATCGTGATATAGCCGAGTCGGTGCAAGCATCGACTGGACTTCGGCCTTGGAAAACTCTGAGCCATGCTCCGATAAAATTCTCCGACAGAGACTCCAGCCATTTGCATGAAATCCATCTGAAGCGTAGCCCACTAGGACATCTCCCTCCTTAATCGTATCAGGCTGAATTAAGTGATCTCGCTCCACTGCCCCGATACAAAATCCAGAAAGCTCTACCACCTCTGCTGGAACCAAGCCCGGCATTTCAGCAGTTTCTCCACCAGCCAGAATACAACCACAGTCTTCAAGGTAATCACACATCCCGGAGATGAGAGCCTTAATGCGCTCAGGCTGCAGCTTCTCGATCCCTATGTAGTCTAGAAACATGAGAGGATCTCCACCAGTGGTAATGATGTCATTCACGCTCATGGCTACTAGATCCTTACCAGCCTCTACCTCCATTCCATGCTCTAGGAGGAGCTCTAACTTAGTCCCCACTCCATCACAGCCCGTCACGATGACAGGGTTCTGGTAGTCCACTAAGTCAAAGGCAGCAGCAAAGAGGCCAAATGAGTTATGAAGTTTCCGCTGCTTTTGAGTCCGAGAGACATCTGCTTTAATCTCGTCCACTAGAGCCGCGGCGGCTCGAGTATCGACTCCTGCTTCTTGGTAAGTGACCTTGCTGCCCATGCGCTGGAATAGGTTGTAAGCCCCAAAAACAGATCGTCACGCCTTTTTCCTGTTCATTTATTCAAGGAAGGTAAACATCGAATAAAGCAGTGATTTTTTATGTCTACCTCTACAATGAAAACCGTTTTTCTCATCTTCGTTCTGCTCCTCCCGATCCACGCGGATCCGGCATGGCTGAATGAAGTAAACATTCCGAAAAACGGGGCCCTGATGCCTATTTCACCTGCGAAATTAAGCTACTCGATGACCTGGAATGGCCGCTTAAAGGCGGGGAACTTTGACATTTTATTTGGAGAAAAAGACAGCCGCTACCCCAAGCACTTCATCGTCCGCTCATTTGGAGGAAGCACAGGATGGGCCCATGCACTCTTTCCCTACAAATTCAACTACATCAGCTTTCTAAACCCTAAGACTTTTCGCCCCATCATGTTTGTGGGAAATGAGAAAGATAACCGCGGGCTTGATAACTTGAGCTTCCGCTTCAACTCCAAGGGCGTCACCGGCACTGAAAAAAGCATCCGTAAAAGCGGTAATAAAATTAAAGAAAAGAACTTCGTTTACCCGAATGCCCTAGACCTATTTAGCGGTCTTCTCCAGATCCGAAGCATGCCTCTGAAAAACGGAGACAGCGTAGTGATGCCTTTTCATCCAGTCGCCACTCCATATCTCTCTCGAATCAAAGTCATCGGCCGGGAACAGCACATGGGCAGAGCCTGCATCAAACTTGATATCGGGCTCGAAAAAATCGATAACGACCTCTCCCTGAAACACTACAAAAAACTTAAGACCGCTAGCGTCTGGCTTTCTGACGATAAATGGCGCGTGCCTATTGAGATTCGTGCTAAAGTCTTCGTCGGAAGCGTCCGAGTCTTTCTAACTCAGCACGAGGCACTTTAGAGTTTAGGAAAACCTGCCACCTAAGGCCCAATCTTCGGCATCATTTCTCCTAGGACCCCCACTAATTCCTCGGCGGGAATCGCAAAAACTTCCACTCGGTTCACCGCTGCGATATTCATCCCCACAAACACTCCCTCTAGAGTAAACACTGGTCCTCCCACGCTCCTCCGGGTCAGCGCTGTCTCGTGCTGAATCACCACCGGAAAGCCCTTACGCCGTGGTGAGATATGCGCCCACCCACCACTCAGCACATCATTCCGGCTCAGCACCTCTTGGTATAACTTGTGGCGGGCCAGCAACTCCACTTGGAAGTCTAACACTTCCTCCCCCCGCTTCACCTTAAGGGCTACCCGATCACCCGGAGACTTCCCCCTGAGTTTTTCAACAAAGCCATCACGCCCCTTCACTTCCACCTCGGCGATCTTCAACACTTGATCCCCCTCTTTTAAACCTGCCTTATCTGCTCCAGATTCCACCGTAACTGAGCGGATGAAAAGCCCCTCTTCTTCCTCCCGTAAAGTAACTCCAAAGACCGCAGGACTCCCACCTGGGATCTCTCTTCTATTTGCACTTATTATCCCCGGCCTCACCCGGCGGAATCGCCTCTCAGCCGCTCCATTAGAAACGATCCACGTCCCATGAGCTAACTCTCCTGTAAGGCGGCCCATTTCCACCTTCCGCAGTCCCTTCGCCTCGATCTTCACCAAAGCCAGATCCCAAGTATCATTCCTAGAAATCACTTGCGGCGATCGGTATTTTTTAGTCCCCACCCTAAGATGAAAATTTGGAACCTCATCTAGTTCACTCGCCTTCGTCAAGATGAAGCCACCCTCGCCCACCACAGTGCCATAGAGAAAAGGTCGGGAATCTTCATCATTAAAAAATACCGCGCTACTTTCTTGAAGCGAGACCTGAACGGGAGCGAGGACATCTTGGATAAGTTCCCCATTTTTTCTCAGCTCTGAAGGCAGTGAACTTGCAGTAAGGGGCCACCCTAAAAGGAGGATGTAAAAAATCATCTTCATGGCCGCTCTCCCAGTTTTAAGTCATCTTCCTTCGTTTCTTCTCCGCTCACCCACTTCAACTTTAACTGTTCTCCCACACCTAATTTCGCAAGCTCTGCGTCCAGGCCTTCTTGAGTCGCTTGCTGCCCATTCACCTCAAGGATCCGGTCACCCACCTTAATTCCAGCTTCCTCAGCAACTCCTCCAGGAAAGAGCTCAGCAACTTCTAAGCCCCCCTCTTCTGAAACCTCCACTAGGATTCCTAAAAAACCGCTCCCCGGCACCGCTCTCTGTGCAAAGTCACCATCACCGATAAATTCACCACTCAAGAGCTCATCCCAATGGCTCTGAAACTCTCTCATCGGGACGTGCCAACTTTCTTCACGGGATGGGCCCACTCGACTATGAATCCCGATCAGTTCACCCTCCATATTAAACAGAGGTCCCCCTGAATCCCCACCAATCAAAAGACAGTCTGACTGAATCGTAGATTCCCCGAGTTTCACCAGACGTCCCACTCGCACGTTCACTCCTCGTCCGCGGTCAAACCCTCCAGAATGCCCGAGTGAGAAAACCCAGTCTCCTAATCGGGAATCATCATCCTTATTCACTTCCACGTAAGGAAAAGGCCCCTCACCCTCGAGCTGGAACATCGCCGAATCCGTCTCCGAGTTCAGTCCTAGGGAACGTCCTTTTAACTCACGGCCATCTTCCATGATCACTTTGATTTCCTCATCCACTCTGCCTGTAACATGAGCAGCAGTCAGGAGCAGGCCGTCTTCACTGACAATTACGGCACTTCCAGAACCAGTCTTCAACTGTAGGCATACGGTGGCTGAGCGGGTCCGCTCTAAGTTCCTCTGCAAAGCAGCCTGAATTTCACGCAAGTCATCTAGATCACGAGGGACCTCTCGATCATTAAATGCCTGACGCCCCGCATGAACTGACAACGAGAGCGAAAAGAAGATCAAAGTCCAATATCTCTTAAATTGCACCTAGGGACAGTAATCCCAGTCTACTTCAATGGCAACGAACAAAGCTAGCACCTGAGGGGATTTTTAAAAAAAGTAAAGGTCCGGCTAACGCTCACAGGAACCCCCGAACCTGTATAGGATGAACAGCCAGCCGGACCTAAAAGTGAAATTTTTACGTTCCGATGGGAAATCTTCACCCGAAAATTGAAATTAGACAAGCAGAAAGAGAGTTATTCACAAATTATTTAGAATTTACATTTTCTCGAGATAATCAGGAACCTCTCCCTTCTGGCTAGATGGCGGTAGCGCGACTGATAAAAAAGTGATCATCCCACCAACTCCCGGCGCATGGGGTGCCTCTAAAAGAAGGTTTCCCTCGGCATCAGGAAAAACGTAAACTCTCCGCTTCCGTGCGATTGATCTCCCTAACAGCCCTAAGAGAATAGCCGCTATAATTACTGCTAAACTAAGCAGGGAGTAAAAAAGCACAGGTTGGCTTTTTAGGTCACCCCATAAATTTTTCTCCTCCACCGGAAGCTCCACCGAATCTGGTAAGATAAAACGGCCCCCTAATTCACCTCCCTGTCCATCACGGGCTACGACCTTCTCTAACCAATAAAGGCGGATTGAGAGTTGGGTTGAAAAACTCTCTAATTGCGATGAAGGGTCTGATTTTTCTAAAGCCTCCTCCACCGCCATTCGTAAAACTTTTTCTCGCTCTTCTTGCACAACAGATCCAGCCACCTTCTCAGAGAACGCTAATTGTGATTTCTCAGGCATGCCGAGAAAGTAAAAGACCACCGCTACTGGCTTACTTTGGTCAATGTGATCCCTAATGATCCCATCGATCGACTCGTTGGGCGGAATTTCCTGCAGCCCATCGAAGAGATAAATATACAGATCAATATCAGTATCCCGAGCGTGATAGTTTAAGAAGCCCTCTCGATCGCGAAACTCCTGAGTGGTCAATAAATGCTGGGGATCAGTCAGAAATCCCCTTGGCAACTCATGGAAATAAGAAGAGAGAAATGACTCCTTAATCCGAGTGGACCATCCCTCCTCCTCAGGCTCCTCATCAGGCAAATCTCTCACCTCAGGATCCACCTCAATCACAATCTCAGCGTCTGAATTGAGAAAATCAAGGGCCACGCTCCCGAGCAAGCTCGAACCAGGGACAAGCTCTCCCGAATTTAAATTACCTAAATCCTCCTGAGTCCAGCTAGGTAAAAGCAGCACACTCTCCTCAATAGATTCGATCGTCTCAGTTCTCTCCTGCTCTTGCCCAAGAAGAGTAACACTAAAAGTGCTCAGAAAAACGAACAGGTAAACTCCCAAGCTCCTCACTCCTCCACCTCCTCTAAAGCGTTTTCTGGACCTCGAGCTGCCCCTTTTCTATCTCCACGGATCTTCTGTAAAAGTTCTCCCACCTTCTTAGGATTCTGTCCACTCTCCGCCAACACCAGCGCAGGGTCTCTTTTAACTTTTCGCCAGCCCTTTAGTAGAAAACTCTCCAGCTTCTGCACAACCGTAGTCAGAGCTTCTAAAAAATCATCCTTAAGAAAAGCAGGATGAGCCGCTGAGAGTGCAGAAAAGGTCATATCTTCATTAAGATACGGCAGTAAGGCATAACCGTAAGTGATACTTGCACTCTTCGAGTTCACATCGACGAGAATCAAGATCCCATTCTCATTTGGCCGGTCATCATCTAAGTCCACATAATCAGCTCGGTTCAACATCCAAAACCCGAGCTGCCGGATACTCTCTAATTCCTCGAACGCACCTAGGTAAATCGAAATAAATAACTG
Organism: uncultured Verrucomicrobiales bacterium; assembly: GCA_937928425.1. Taxonomy (GTDB): domain Bacteria; phylum Verrucomicrobiota; class Verrucomicrobiia; order Verrucomicrobiales; family Akkermansiaceae; genus SW10. Next base: position 14,890 of record CALFVL010000040.1, on the reverse strand, counting down.
TGGAAATTTGGCCTCAAATTTTTCCAAAATCCGCCTCATCGGCTCCCTTTCCTTCATTCGGAGCACCCCCGCAGCATCAGTAAACTTATGCAACTGCACATCCTCTGCCCCGAATAACTCATCCACATGCCACATGGTGAATCCACAGTGTGGGCACGACGATGCGGCACGGTGAATACTCTGCACACATCTGGGACATTTCATGGAAATACTTAACTGCAATTAACTAAACGAATTTCCGCTCTTTCACCAAGATTATTTCTCCCGTGTTTCTACCCATCGTAATTTCAACTCTAAAGACCAAGAGCATCATTAAGAAAGTTATTCGCTCCCACTTTCTCAGCTCCCGTCATCAGCGATCAGCCCATCCTTAATCGTGAAAATACGATCTCCATGCTGGGAAAGCTGAGGATCATGAGTCACCACTACAAGAGTCGCTTTCTCCTCAGCGACCACCTCGAGTAAAATACGCATCACCTCACCTCCATTCGCAGTGTCCAGATTTCCTGTCGGCTCGTCCGCGAAAATGATCGAGGGCCGGTTGACTAGGGCTCGTGCGATGGCCACTCGTTGCTGCTCCCCGCCAGACAACTCCGCCGGAAGATGATGGAGCCGTGGAGCCAGCCCCACCCGCTCCAGTGCGTGTGCAGCTGCCTCCTTATCCGTCTTCCCTCCAATTAAGCCAGGCACCTGCACATTCTCGATCGCGGTCAGTTCAGGGAGTAAAAAGTAGTTCTGGAAAATATACCCAATTTTCTCGTTTCGTAAACGAGCCTGCTTGGCTGAAGAGAGCCCATAAAAGTCGATTCCCTCGATGATCACTCGCCCCTCATGCGGATTTTCTAATCCTGCCAAGGTATACATTAGAGTGGTTTTACCAGCACCACTCGGACCACAGAGAAAGATCTTTTCTCCAGCTTCGATTTTCAGGTCGATGCCCTTAAGGACCTTGATCTCTTTTTTAGCGAGCGTGTAGGAACGATGAATATTCTGCGCTTCAATCATCTGGTGCCAATACTTTCGATAGTTTGGAAAATTGCGGTAATCATAAGGTAAGCCATCGAGCCGATCAAGACTGCCATGACCAGAAGAACGGCCGGCATGATTAAAGCCATGATTGCTTGCAAGGAATTATTCAACTCCTTATCAAAACGATCAGCCGCTTTTCGCAGTGACTGGTCGATCTTCCCCGTCTGCTCACCGACTGATACCATATCAATTAAGAGTGGAGAAAAAGCCCCCGTACGGCTTAAAGAAGCGGAAAGAGAACGCCCATCACCTACCCACTCTAACATCTCGTTAAGATGCGCTTTTAAATAAAGATTGGGAGTCGCCTCCTTCGTCAACTCAAGTGCCCGTAAAAGAGGGAGTCCATTACCCACTAAATTAGCCATCGTCTCCAAAAACTGCACATAGAAGCGGTGTTCTAAAACCCGCCCGAAGAGAGGCATTTTTAACTTCATACGGTCCCAGGCAGGACGATTCGCCTCATTGTCCTTCCACGCTTTAAAAAGGATCAAAGCTGCCACGATGATCAGGACCATAACGAGCCACCACTGCGTAAAAAAATTAGAGGTTCCCATTAGAAGTTTTGCTCCGAGCGGGATTTTTCCTCCTGCACTATTTTCAATAAGTCCCGTCAGCTGCGGAATGAGTTGCGTGATGAACACGATTCCTACTCCGATCCCAGCAAGAACTAGAAAGCAGGGGTAAATGAGAGCCAAAACCACTTTACCTTGTAACTCCTGAAGGGTCTTTAAGTAATGAGCCTGCCGCTCTAAAATCGTGTCTAGGGCTCCACTCGCCTCACCCGCCGCCGCAAGATTGCAGTAAAGAGAGCCAAAACTCGGGCTCACTCGGCGCAAGGAGGATGAGAAATTATTACCATCTCGCACCAGCTGGCGAATTTTAGAAGAAACCACCTTAAGATTCCCCAGCTCCTGCCGCCCCTCCATCGCGCGTAGGGCAGGCTCAAGCTGTAAGCCTGCCGCTAACATGTCTGCCAACTCCTCCGTAAAGAGGACGATTTCAGCACGTTTTAATTTAATCGGGCCATCTGGAATCTCCTCTTCTTGAGCAAGCTTCCCTCCCTTTTCACTTACTGCAGATGAATTTGACTTCTTCCCCGCTCTTTTCTTCCCGGGAGCCTCCGCTACGAGACTAATCGAGACTGGCTGGAGCCCTTTACGGTCTAACTGGCGTAGAGCTTCCCCACGGTCGCCCGCATCTAGCGAGCCCGTCACCACAGAGCCCTCCCCGCTCAATGCCTTATATGTAAAACTCGCCACCTTAAATTTTGATTTTAAATTGAGCCACCAGCTGCCAGATCAGTAGCGGTGACAGAGACAACTTCTTCAACTGTCGTCACCCCCTTCATCACCTTATGCCAGCCGTATTCGCGCATGGGGACAAATCCATCCTTAACTGCCTGTTCTTTTAAGATAGGGGCTGCCGAATTTTTCGCCACCAATTCCTCCATTTCATTGCCTATCAAGATCACTTCATAAATCGCCAGACGTCCTGCAAATCCTGTGCTGCGGCACTTATCACAGCCGACTGGCTCATACGCCTGCCCCTGAATGTAGTCTGGAATCTCTAAACGGTGACGCCGCTCCGCCGAAAGCTCGACTGGAGCCTTACAAGAATTACAAAGCCGTCTCACAAGTCGCTGCGCTAAAAAAGCTCTCACCGAGGCCGCTACTAGAAAAGGCTCCACTCCCATATCAACCAATCGGCTAATCCCTCCCAAAGCATCGTTCGTATGAAGGGTTGAGAAAACCAAGTGTCCTGTGAGAGATGCCCTAATCGCAATTTCTGCGGTCTCCAAGTCACGAATTTCCCCCAACATCACGATATTAGGATCCGCTCGGAGGATCGAGCGCAGTCCACTCGCAAAGGTTAAGCCAATTTCACTCTTCACCGCGATTTGCATCACCCCTTCCAATTTATTCTCCACCGGGTCCTCGATCGTGACGATCCGGGTATCAGACGTATTTAACTCACTTAGGAAGGAATAGAGAGTTGTTGATTTTCCGGAACCAGTCGGTCCTGTGATTAGAATAATACCATTCGGAAGGCTTAGGATATTATTAATTTTCTGAAGGACAAAGTCCTCCATCCCCAAGAGTTCCACATTGAACTTCTCTTGGTTGAGGAGACGTAAGCTCACGGACTCCCCCTCCACCGTAGGAACAGTCGCCACACGCACATCAATCGAGGCTCCTTCGAACTGAAGGTTGATCCGACCATCTTGGGGCAGGCGACGCTCCGCGATGTCGAGTTTTGACATAATTTTAAGACGTGCAATCACAGAGGCCTGTAAAGCCTTAATCTGGTCAGGAACTGCAATATCAACAAGCCCCCCATCGATCCGGTAGCGAATCCGCAAATTATCAGCCAAAGGCTCTACGTGAATATCCGTAGCTTTCTGGTCGAGAGATTCCCTGATGATTTGATTCACAAATTTCACCACACTCGCCTCCTCATCCTCAATCTCGTCAATGACACTCGCCTCGTCTTTATCGAGATTATCGAGATCAAGATCACGCCCTTCTAAAAGCTGCTCGAAGGTATCAGCTCCCACACCGTAGAGCTTCCGGAGTGCCTCATGCACCCTTCGGCGCGAGGCCATGTGCCACACCAAGGGCATCTCAATCGCCTGTGCCGCAGCCTGTCGTGCCATGAGATTCAGCGGATCATAAGTCACCATGTGCAGCCTCACACTCTCGCCCTCCCCCTCGATCGCTATGGGCAGGACTCGGTGCTTCAGCGCGATCTGAGGACCACAAGCAGCTCTCAGAGGAAGAGGTTTCTCCACCGCCGGAATCTCTGCCAACCACTCCATGTGTAGGCTACTCGAGAGCTCCTGCATGTAGGGCTCTTCATCGACCAAGCCACTATCTAAAATATCATCCACCGGAGACCCCTGACGCTGATTTGCATCCTCCACCGTCTCTTGGAGTGCAGCGAGATCACTGCATCCAGTGTCACGGGCCGGCTTAATAAGGATCTCAGTCATGCTCTAGGGTAGTATTGGTAAAACGAGTGAAGGGGGAAGTTCTGTCTGTGGGAATATCGCTATTTTGAAATCTTTTAGCCCACAGTGGATTTCCCTCTGAATTTCCATTGCACACCTCCTAAATCGACCATAGTTTAACACATCTGCCTCATGCGCCAGATGTGGTTAATTGGCCGACCCGATATTATTATTAATGGGGGTGGCCCCGGAGACCCAATGTCATGCCTTCACTGGAAGACAGCGAGTTAAAGGATATCCCCAACCTCGACCTTTCGGGAGAGCGGCTCATGTGCCTCGGACGGTGAGGCAGATCACTAAGACCCGCTCTTTCCACAGAGCGGGTTTTTTCAATCCAAGATGCCTCACTCAGGAGGAAATCCTCCTAAGCGGAAACGCTCGTTTTGATACTGCAGCTCCCAGCGAGTTCCCACACTTCCCAGAACCGAGTTCGCAACACTCCGCACACTCCACTTTACGGCCTCCTCACGCTTTCTGCGTGCAAAATAAATTTCACCCATCGTATCCAAGTAAGCTGCTGACTCCGGATTTAGCGAAAGAGCAATTTTTAAATACCCTTCTGCTTCATCTAAACAACGGTTCGCACGGGAGGCCATCCAAGCAAAATTATTGTATGCATTATCATCTTTAGGGTAGCGGTGGATGCTCTCCCGACAAAACTGGATCGACTTAGCAAAAAGCTGATCATGAAGCTCAATGAGCCCAAGCAAGCGCAAAAGCGGAAAGAAGTCATTAGCCAGATACCCATCTCTCGGGAGAATCTCATGGGCACGGGTAAAAGCCTTCACTGCCTCTACCACATCACCTCTTTTCATGGCCACTGCTCCTCGTGCGATGAGAATCTGAAAGCGCAGACGCATCGCAAAAATTCCATACGGGACATCCCCCGTAGCGTAGACGTCCCCTAGGGCCGCAAGCTCTCGGTAGGCCAATGCATTCTCCCAGTGGCCTAAAGTGACTGCCTCAGCAGCCAACTCCTCCACAATAGAATGCCGTATCCCAAGTTGAGAGGACCTTACCGGACTCTCCGTTCTTAAAAGTGCTCGGCGCAGCAGACCATAAGCCTCAGAAACTTCCCCTAAGCGAAGGTGCTCCATCGCAAAATTAGTGAGTGAAAGAGCACTCCCATTTGAAAATAGCAGTGCTTTTTTCATCACTTCCTCCCCGCCCTCCATCCCAGCTCTTTTTAAAATCAAGCCCTTCTTATAGAGAAAATTTGCAGAAACTTGTCCATCTTTGATCTTCATTTTAGCCAAGGCTTCTCCCCCTTTCTTAATCTGCCCGCCATCGACTGCCAAACTAGACTCGATGAAATAATCCGGACTGCCAGCTTCAGCCAGCGCTGCGGTTAGCATTAAAAGATCTTCCTCACGATTCCTCTCTGCTAAAAGACTCGTGAGATTTTTTAATTGCTCTACCTCATCTTCCCTCCCTCGAAAAAACGCAAAGACCTTATCACGTGCTTCCCTAAAAATTTCTGGGCTAACCAAAAGTTCCCTAGACGAAAAAGACATCGCCAGAAGAAGCCTCTCTCGGAACTCCATCTCCGGGTAAATTTCAGCCAGAGTATCGAGGAGTAAAAGACTCTTATCGGGAGTTCTGAGTGGAAGTAGGTCAAAAAATTCTTCTAAGGTCACTCCGTATTCAGTCACCTCGCGAGCAAGTGCCGTAAAGACACTCACCGGTGCTGAATAATACATCTTACGGGCAAATCCAGCCGTGCTCCAATCATCTAAAGGGCGCAGTAGATCAAAAAGAACGAGACTCACCTGCACCGCATTCTTCACCAACCCTCTTTCCTCTAAAAAATTTACGATATGAACCAAGCGGTCTAACTCACCCGAATTTCCTGACTCCTCAACCGCCACTTCTGCTTTTTTCAAAATTTCACCCAAGCTCTCATCGAGATCCTCCCCCAGACGCAGCCCGATCACCTCCTGCGCCTCCGCATAACGATCATGACTCAACAAATACGCCACCTTCCCATCCAATTCACTTCCCTGAAGACCCCGGAAAACATGCTCACCATACCCCATCCTGAATAAGCTCATCCGGGCCCCCTGCCGCTCGCTCTCCTGTCCGCTCAAATAAAGCAAAGCATCAAGGACCTCCTTCTTTACAGCCTCATCCCCCTCGTGAACTGCGATCGTCCACTGGATATAGTAACGATTAGGCAAAGTCGGGTTGCTCTCCTCTAGGACCGATCTCAAAAAAGGCAAATGATCACCCAGATTCAAAGCCGCCAAATTCTCTGCATCTTGGTCTCCCAGTTTTTGCGCCGCAGCTCGCAGCAGCTCGGCATCTCCCTTCACCCGCAGACAGGCTAAATAGCGCGCTTGGCTAGCCAAGTCTTTCAACTGACTTAAGCTCTGGATTTCTGCATCCAGTTCACCCATCACCTCCAAGAGATGAGCATACTGGATCAGGTGGTCAAACTGATCACTCAGAGCTAGATCCTGCTTCGCTGACTGCAAGTCCCCCTCATTCAGATGGCTACGGACCACCCCAGGGAGGATCTCTGCGATCACTGGATCAAGCTTCTCCAGCACGGTCACATCACGCTCAAATTCACGCAGTCTCAAAAGTAATTCATATTCTCGAGCCGCTTGTAAGCTTCCGATCACGCTAAGCTTCCTCTTGGCAGTCCCTGAAAAATACTGATCGAGCAGTTGAGTCACCTTTTCTGGCGTCTCCGGAGTGATCCCCAGCTTCACCTTCTGGATAATCGTGAGCGCACGTGCTCTCAGTTCCGGATTTTCATCAGCTAATAACTCTTCTAAGAATCCAAGACTCTCTCGCCCCCCCTTCCAGATCTCTTCGGTTGCTAATTGCCTTTTTGCAAAAATTTCGGAGCCCAGCGCCGCCCGCCATTCATCATATTTTTTCAACTCTGTTTCCTCTGCCACTAAGGGAGCCAGAAAAAGAACAAAAGAGAGGCCGATCATCCTTAACATCATAAGACCTCTAAAAATCACCATTTTTCGCCAAGGTTCAAGAACACAAACAAGAGCGCAGAACCTAAACAGGGAAGCTCCTTAGATAGTGGCACAATAAGATTGCACAAAAGAAAAAGCACACGCTGGACCTTAAAGAGAGATTAAGCTCACTCTAGGATCAAAATTCCTTATTTTCCGATACAAAATCGCCCGAAAATTTCGCCCAAAATTTCCTCGGTATCCACCACTCCTGCAATATCTCCCACCGCACTCAGCGATTCTCTAAGATCCAAAGCAACAAGCTCCGGCTCCTCCCCTCCTCGTAGGGCATTCATCGCACGCTTCAGGGCCTTACGGGCTCTTACTAAACAGGCTTGGTGGCGTGAATTCACCGCCACTGAGTGCTCTCCCCAGTGAGCATCATCAAGCGCTAGTAACCGTGCAATGAGTTCCTCCATCTCAGCAAAGCCCTCTCCAGTCTCACATGAAATTCTCACCCCCTCCTTCCCATCCCAGCTTGGGTGAGCGCAGTCAGACTTATTTAGAAGCATCACATGCTTAGCTCCTTCTGGTAACTCTGAGGGAGACGGCTCGAACGCCTCACTTAAATCTCGGACTTCTAAAATCAAATCCGCACGAGTCAGCTGCCCCTGAGTCATCGCGATTCCCTCTCGCTCGATTTCATCATCAGACGCCCGGACTCCAGCGGTATCCACTAACCTCAGCGGGATTCCGCGTAGATTCACAAGCTCTTCTATCGTATCACGAGTGGTCCCCTCCCGTGCACTCACGATCGCTCTCCGGTAACCTAAGAGGCGATTGAGCAGGCTCGATTTCCCCACATTTGGTTTTCCATAAATCACCGTCCTCACCCCTTCACGGAGAATTCTTCCCTGATCGGCGGTGGCTAATAATTCACCCATCTTATCACTCTCCGCTTGTAAAACATCACATAGCCCCTTCCCCACCTCCGGATTAATATCCTCCTCTGGAAAATCAATATACGCCTCTAACTGAGCAGTCGCACCTAGTAAGGTCTCGCGCATCTTCTCACAACTCTTACCCAGACGCCCCTCCAACTGCTCATTCGCGGAACGAAGCGCCAGCGAAGTCTTCGCAGAGATCAAGTCCATGACCGCCTCGGCTTGGGTTAAATCCAGACGCCCGTTCATAAACGCACGCTGAGTAAACTCCCCTGGCTCCGCCGGCTCCGCCCCCAGCTCGAGCAAGCGCTCTAGCACCTTACTCGTAACCACCACACCACCATGCCCCGTAAACTCGACTACATCTTCTCCGGTATAACTCTTCGGCCCCTGAAAAACGACCAAGAGCCCCTCATCGATCATTCGGCCACTAGCGTCTAAGACCCTTCGTAAACCTGCCACCCGAGTAGGTGGCAGCCTATTTTCACCTAGGGCCTTAGCTGCGATTTGCTGCGCCTGAACTCCAGAAAGACGAATCAGAGAGACCGCTCCCATTCCTACCGGACTAGCTATCGCTGCGATCGTCTTCGGCATCTTAGATGAGCAGTCTTAATTGCCGCTCGTCAGGTTTGAAGGATCTCCTCCCACCCCCAAGAACTCCCAACAAAGAACCTCAGAAAGGGTCAAAACTGGCTTCACATCATCTGACCACCTTAAGACGACCGTAGCCCCCTTGCGAGAAGATGGGCTTGAGCCGCCCTTCCCAGAAACATCAGTCCAAGCAAGCTGTTCTAGAAGTTTCCCCACCTCAGAATCGCGCTTCACCTTCACCACTGCGAAATCTTCCTCATTATGTGCTGGCTCAATAATTTTATAGTTCCTCACCGAAGAATCTTCCTCGAAAATCGTACTGACATGTTCTCCCACCACCACTCGGAACACCCCCTTCTGTCCAGCCACTGGGTTCTCCACAAATTTCCTGAAGAGACGATTTTTTGTCTGCACATAAGTATGCCAGTCGATTAGGAGTTCCCCATTCGTCTCCTTTAAATAGATCAAAGCTCTCACCGCCTCTGTCTCGAAATTTTCGATTAATGCCTTCGAACTCGTGTGGAGATCAGGAGTATCTAACCTCAAACGAGTTTTAAAATCCGTAATGGGGCGGAACAGCGTGCCTAACTTAAACTGCTTAGGCCTCTCGAAGTCCATTAAGTAGATCCCCCGTTCTGAATCAGGACTATCCATGGCCCAATCTGAAAAGAAATCGACTCGTAAATCATCCTTCTCAATCTCACTCCCTCCATAAAAACTCTCCATCTCGGGAATCATCTGATCCTGTCCGATGACACACTTCGCCTTTTCCGCCACCGTGGTCGCAGAGAGAAATCTCCCCAAAGCCTCGAGTACCTTCTCCCTGACATTCCCCGAAGGAGCCCCACTAGCAGGGGACCCACCAGCAGGAGCATCCACTTGAGGCTGAGAAACGCTGCCCATGGCCAGCGGCTTCTTTTCAGGAGCAGCTCCACGAGATCTCTTAGCTAGGAATGCTCCTCCTAAAAGCAGGACTAAGCCAATCAAGGCGGCTAAAGCCCACAGAAGCCCCGCCTTTCCCTTAGTTTCTTCCCTCCTCGTTTCTGCAATGCGTTCCCCCTGATCTGCCACCCTAGGATTACTTCTTGGCACCTCGACTTGTGCCGCAGCCGGGGCCACCGCTTCTTCCACTCCCGGTGATGTGGTAATCGTCTGGCACACTGGACAAGGTGCCGACGTCGCAGGTAAATCAAGCGGCACTAGAATTGCGGCCTGACAATGTTCACAATTAAACTGTTTCTGTCCTGGGGGAATTTCCATGTCTTCGGGAGTAAAGTAAAGTTGCCCTTTGAAGTCAACTAGCGAGAGCTCGATCCAGCTCTTCCAAACAGCGCTCATTCTGCGGTGGAGTCCCGATCGATATCCTCACCCACTCTGGCAGCTTATAACTGGCCATTGCTCTCACGATAATTCCCCTCTTTAAAAGCTTCCCGAACACCGCATCCCCATCGCCCACCTTCACCATCACAAAATTTGCATGACTCGGGACGAACTGCCATCCACGAGCAAGAAAGGCCTCCTCAAAAAACCTCCGGCCTAGCGCATTATTCTCCACCGTCGCCGCAATATGCTCCTCATCCTGGATCGCGGCTAAGGCACCTGCCTGAGCGATCGCATTCGCATTAAAGGGCTGCCTTGAACGGTTTAATAAACCCGCAATTTCCGCATTAGTCACCCCATACCCGATCCGTAAAGCTGACAGCCCCTGCGCTTTTGAAAAAGTCCGCATCACACACACATTACGCCCCTCCTTCACATAGCGGATCACATCTGGAGCCTCTTCTAAAAACTCATAATATGCCTCATCAAACACCACAACCACATGATCTGGGATACGAGCCATAAAACGGTCAATTTCCTCTTGCCCTACTAAAGTCCCAGTCGGATTATTTGGATTTGCGATAAAGATCAAACGTGTCTCCTCAGTAATCGCCTCTGCCATCCCCTCTAAGTCATGCACGAAACCCGGATCTGGCACTTCTAGATAATCCGCACCGAACAGATTCGCCATGAGCTGGTAGACGACAAAGGCATGTTCCGCCGCGATCAGCGCTGCCCCCGGCTTTAAAAACGAATGGCAAAGAAGTTCAATAATCTCGTTTGATCCATTCCCTAGCACAATATTCTCAAACGCCACCCCATGTTTCTGGGCCAATGCCACCCTCAAACGGTAGCCCCCCCCATCAGGGTAGAAGTGTGCCTTTTCCACCTCTGCGATCATGGCCTCCTTAGCCTTCGGTGAGGGGCCTAGCGGGTTTTCATTACTCGCCAGTTTAATAATTTCATCAGGATCTAAGCCCAGCTCGCGTGCCGTCTCCTCAATTGGTTTTCCCGGCTCATAAGGCACTAAACCACAAACCCACTGATTTCCATATCCCGTAATTTTCATCGCGAAAAACTAACCAAGTTCCTCCTATCAGCAAGCTCCACCTCAGCCTTTCACTCCAGTATAAATCGAGGCAATTCCCCCACTTAAAGTCTCACAGCGATTTTCTAACAAATCTGCTTTCTCGAAAAGAGCTAACATCTCATCCCCGAATGGAAACTCCCCAATCGAGCCTGCCAAGTATTGATAAGCCTCCCCTTCTCCCGTGAGGAAACCCGCAATCTTAGGTAAAATCTTATTCAAGTACAGCTCATAAGGCCTCCTTAAAAGCCCACTCGGCTGAGAAAAATCTAACACTAACAGATGTCCACCAGGCACCAACACCCGCGCCATCTCCCGCAGCGCAGCCTGCCAATTTTCCATATTACGTAGGCCAAAGGCCACCGTGACCACTTCGAAACTCCCCTCCTCAAAGGGTAACTTCATCGCATCTGCCACCTGCGTTTCCTGCACCCCACTCTTCGCGGCATGATTCAGCATTTCAGGGCAAAAATCCGTTCCTAGCACCCGGGCCTCTGGACACCTCCGCTGAATTTCTAAAGCTAAATCCCCCGTCCCCGTAGCAACATCGAGGACCCTCCTCGGGCTCCATCCCTGCAACAAACGTCCCACCTTCCTGCGCCACAAAATATCAGTCCCCAGACTCAGGACGTGATTCGTCATCACATAACGGTCAGCAATCTTCGCAAAAGCCCCTTTCACGAATTCTGGATCCTGCCCACTCACGATTCCGAGGGAGGTTCCGGTAAAATATCCACATAAACCCCGGGATCACTCCCTGCGATCTCCACCGCCCCCACCGCCTTCGCATAGAACTCCTTCGGGCCCACTCCTCCAATAAACGCATAAGCATACCCCGCCTCTCGCTGAGCCTCTAATGCTTTAAAAAGAAGAGCCTTCCCTAAGCCCAAACCACGCGCTGCTTCTCCCACTCCAGTCGGGCCAAAATACCCCCTTCCCGTCGTCTCATAACACGCGAATCCCAGCACCTCTTTATCCTTCGTCGCAATAAAACAGGAAATCGGCTGCCTCGAAAAAGCGACCTGCACTTCACTCACCCATTTAGGTGAAAAATTCTGCCTCACGAAGGCCTCCACCAGATGTTTCTCATAAGCTCCCGGCCTCCGTAAAATCACCCCAGCATCCTGCACTCGATCATAAAGTTCCTGACTCTCTGGCAAGGCATAAAGCCGCACTAACATATCGATCATCTCTAGATCAGACTCACCTCGATTTCAGAAAAATCCAACTCGAAAAGATCAAGCCAGCAACTGAGTCTGCGCTAACAGGCGATACGTCCCGTCCTTCTCCATAAGCTCAGCATGACTTCCGCTCTCCACGATCCTCCCTTCATTTAAGACCAAGATCTTATCCGCCCCCTGCACCGTCGCTAAACGATGCGCAATAATCACACTCGTCCTTCCCTTCATCAGCTCATCTAAGGCCCCCTGGACTAAGCTCTCATTCTCTGAATCCAGCGCACTCGTGGCCTCATCTAACAGTAGAATCTTAGGATCAGCTAAAACAGCTCTTGCTATCGCGATCCGCTGCCGCTGACCACCGCTTAATTTCACTCCCCGAGGCCCCACCATAGCATCATATCCCTCTGGGAAAGCCTCCACGAAGTCATGGGCATTCGCCCTCTTCGCGGCCGCCATAATCTCATCCTCGCTCGCCCCCGGGCGGCCATACTCGATGTTTTCACGAATCGTCCCACCGAATAGCAGCACCTCTTGAGGGACTACCGCCATCGCCGCTCGACGACTCACCACCGGGATTTCAGCCGCTGCCTTCCCATCAAAGTACATCCCGCCTCCATCCGCCTCATAAAACCCTAAGAGTAATGAAAATAAAGTCGATTTCCCTGCTCCACTCGGCCCCACCACTGCCACCCTCTCACCAGCCTGCACCTCGAAGTTTACCCCATTCAGCACCGTCGTATCTTTCCGCGATGGGTAAGCGAAAACCAGATCCCGTGCAGACATCGTCCCAGTCAGAATATCACTGGCTGCTGGCCGCTCATCTTCCAGCTCATAGTCTAAAATTTCCTGAATCCGCTCAGTAGCCCCCTGCGTCTTCTGAAGCTGACTCATAATATCAGGAAGAGACCCTAAGGACGCTCCGACAAAGATGCTAAAGAGAATAAAATGAGTAAACTCCTCACTCGTAATTTGGCCCTTTGCTAACATCCCCGCTCCGAACCACACCACCACTGAAATCGTCCCAAAAAGAATGAAAATGATGAAACTCACAAACATCGCCCGCGCACGAGCTCCCTTTAATACCGTTCCTAAAAACTCATCTAACGCACCCCGATACCGCCTCTCCTCAAAGCCCTCATTCGAGTAAGCCTTCACATCTGCAATTCCTTGGACCGCCTCCTCTACTACAATGTTACTCTGAGCCAACTGATCTTGCGCATCTTTTGACCAACGGCGAATCCTCCGCCCCACGATCGCCACGATCAGGACGACAAGCGGAATCATCGCCAGCATGAACAGTGAGAGTTTTACCGAAGCGATAAAAATAAAAATGAGCCCCCCCACAAAAGTGACCGACTGGCGCACCATCTGGGGGACCGTTGTAATCAAGGTCTCCTGTAAAATCGCAAGGTCAGCCGCAAAACGCGAACCCACTTCACCTGTCCGCCTCTCCATGAACCACGGCATCGGCAACCTCACTAAACGGGCAAAAAGGTCTTGTCGTAAATCACACAGCGCACTTTCACCTGCCTTAATAAAGCCCCTTACTCGCCAATACGCCACAAAGGCCTGAATACATAAAATTAACAAAAGTGTCGTAACGACCTGATTAATATCCGAGCGCAAAGCCTCTGCATCCACCCCCTCACTGAGCGCTTCCTGCGGTGAACCGATCAAAGTCCCTAAAAAGTAAGGGAAGGCCAGCGACATAGCCCCTGTCAAAAAAAGTGCACATACCGAGGGAATGAAGATCTTCCGGTACTTCCCAAGATACCCGTAGAGACCAAAAACCTTTTTCCACTCAACCCCTCGAGACTTCTTTTCCGACTTGCGCACGCCAGAGTGAAGCGAACCACAGGCCCCCCGTCAAATCAGGAGCGATGTCTAAACAGTAAAAACACGCCACTCAGTAAGAGTAAACTCGATGCCCCCGGCTCAGGAATCGCTATAATAGACCTGATCTGATCGCTATAGATCGAGAGATCTGCCGCAGTTGAAACCCGCCCGAAGTATGGAAAGGGATCAGATGATGATTCCCCAGGGGGGCGACCATCAAAGGGAAAATTCGGACTATTCCCCACCGCATTCAAGATGCCTCCTAGCTTCCAATCTCCATTCTCTCTCAAGAATACCGCTCCGCCCGAATCACCATTCGTAGCCTGCGCCTCATGCGTTCTACCGAACTCATCAAAGGTCGTAAAAAAACTCACCACATCTCCATCAGTCGGACCTAAATCCACCAGAGTCCGTCCTGTTACGGTATTCTCACCCCAGCGTATATCTCTCGTCCCCGTGGTTCTGAACCCTCGCACGTCAGAATTAGGGCCAGTCGTCTCCGTCCAGGTATCAGGGCCGTTTGGATTTACAGTAACATTCCAAGCAGTTTGCTCAGCCTCACGATTACGCCCGTTCCCTATAAGAGTCACATCAGTTCCTGCGCCCACGGGATTCGTAACTAACTCGACTGGAGTTAAACCGGGATCATTTTCTAAGCGATAAAGGATGAGGTCAGTAAACTCACTCAGGCCGAATCCTGAGGGATTTCGGATCCGCTGCCCAGACCCCACCTCAACATTAAAACCTAAACCATCAAAAACCACTGGCTGCCCATTCGGCACGGTCGCTCTCCCCACATGATTCGCCGTGATCACCCACTGGTTCCCGAGGTAAACTGCTGAGGCACCCCCTAAAGTTCCCACATTGGCAAATCCCGGATCATCAGCTGGGGCAGTCGTATTACCAGAGCCATCCCCAGAAGAAATTGCCACTCCATGAGAAAGCCCCATCGAGAGAAAAGTTAGAGAAATGATTTTCAC
>CALFVL010000039.1 GCA_937928425.1 uncultured Verrucomicrobiales bacterium | reverse complement strand
GGAGCCTCTCTCACAGCGGAGCAAGTTCAAAAGTTGCTGACAGAACCATATGAGTTCCCTGAGGATGTTGGAGTCCCTCAAAAGCACAGGTCGAGAGTGAAGATAATGGTGCTAGTAGTACGGGGACATGAGGGAACGGTGCAGGTGAATGTGATTCTCACCTCATCCTTCCAGGCACATGGGATCAGCTTGGAAGACTTGAAAGAGTTGCAGAAAACTGATGAGTATTGTGATGAGATCCGACGAGCCATGAAGCATGAAGGGATGGAGTATTTGTACGGATTTCAGGACGGGTTGCTGGTCAAGTTGCCACAAGAAGAAAAACCTGGATCCAGGAAGAGATTGTCACCGGCCTCTTCCAGGGTGGTGGTGCCGGCCAAGCTCGTGCCTATCTTGATATCTCGGGCTCATGCGGGTCCAACCGGAGCACATGTGGGTGCTTCGAAGATGATGGCCACTCTGAGCAGGAAGTATCACTTCAAATCGATGCAAGAGGTCATCGGTGAGTATGTGAGATCGTGCATACCTTGTCAGAAGTCCATGTACACCACCAGGGCAAGGCATCTTGGAGGAGGAATCTACCAACCGCCCCGGGCTCCGGAATTTGGTCGCCGCCACTATCCCGCACTACATGGTGGTCGCTATCCGACTGCAGTTTACTCTCAGACGGATCTGCATCGCCTTGAGCCTCGTTCGGACTTTCTCACGCTTTGTCCAGTCAATCGTAGCATTCTTCTGCTCTATTCCACGGACCTCTTCCATAAAGTCCTCGGAGAGAATCGAGAGGTCAGGCTTCTCTTTTACTTGGCTATCGCGGAGGCCTAAATAAGTGGGCTTTGATTTCCGCGTTTATATCGAGTCATTTCTAATGAACTTCGTGCTGAGCTGGGTAAAGCCATTCGTAACTTCAAACTTACTAGACGTCTGGATATCCCGGAAGTGGGCTTTGCCGCACTCGATTTTTTGGTTTTCCTTCTCGCGCCGTTCGGCACCGAGGAGTGTGCTCTTGGTTTCTACGACGAAGTAGAGGCGATCTTTGTCGCCTACGGTTACGAGAATTGCCCAGTCTGGATTGTAGTTGCCCAGAGGCGTGGGAATTTTGAACCAGTCCGGCAGTTTAGCATAGAGCTTCACGTTATTACTGCGCTCCATGGCCTCAGCGAAGGTCTTCTCGGTGTCGGAGTCGTAGACCACATGCTCGAACACCGAATTTTCAACTTTCAGCATATTCTTGCCGAGATAACCGTGGAGTTCTTCGTTTTGAAAGAGCTCCTGAGCATAAATGGCTTCGGTTCCGTCTTCGTCGATTTTGTGATAGGTAATCCCATCGACAATGAAGAGTTCCATCTCGTGCTTGATGATCTCACTCGCACGTTCGATGAAGCGTTGCGGGTTCTTGGGGAAGTCGTCCAGTTTTTTGGAATCGATCAGTATATCGATGACAGTCTGACGTTTCAGCATCGTGGCTTCGGTGAGATAGCCCACGATGTCGGGGAGCTTGTAGTTTCTCCTGTCGAAGACTTCGACTTCTGTAACCGGCTCGCCGCCACTTAATCCGCTGCGCGTCACCTCCACCTTATCTCTGGTGTAGATGATGACGGGTGCGCCAATATCCAGCTCATTACTGAGCTTCTTGGCACATGCCTCCACCAGCTTTTCACTGTCAAAGTCCAAGCGGTAGCGGGTCTTGTATTTGATCTGATCCCACAGTTCTTTGAAGGCGGGATCGAGAAAGACACGCTTGTTCAGCTCGACCTTCGTGCGGTCTTCCTTGGGCTTCACGTTCAAGTTCCCTGCCACACGTTTCAAGTTCGCGTAAATGGCTTCCTCTACAGGCTTCAGCTCTTCTGGCAGTTCCAGTGTTTTGTCCTTCAGGGCTATACGCAGACCGTCCTGCACCTTACCCTTTTTATCGACATAACCTTCTTCCCTGAGGTGGGCATAGAGTTTCTTGGATTCCTTCTCCCCAAGATAGCTCGTGGTGCCATCCAGGTTGGTCTGCCTGATGTTAGCAAACTGGTGCTCCAGCACGGTGCCAAAGTGCAAACCCTCATCCTCTTCCATTTCCTTCTGAAGGCGGCGCACGAAGCTCTCATAGGCTTCATTCGCCATGACAGTGAGTGTATTCACCTCGAAACCTTGGATACGTTCGCCATTCTGATTGACCGCTAGGCGCAGTCCTCGCCCGATCTCCTGCCGCTTCTTCAGCACCGATGCCGTTTCATTCAGGGTGCAGATTTGGAATACGTTCGGATTGTCCCAGCCTTCTCGTAGTGCGGAGTGCGAGAAGATGAACTTCAGCTTTGAGTCAAAGCTGAGAAGACGCTCCTTGTCCTTCATGATAAGCGAATAGGCATCACTATCGGCTTCACTGTTACCCGTAGTGCTATCCTTAAATTTCTTCTTATTATCCTGCGCGAAGTAGCCGTTGTGCACGATCTCTGGAAGGCTTTCGATATCTACATCGGCGAAGAGTGTCTCGTATTTCTCACGCTGGATGAGTTCAGCGTATTCTTCTTCAAACCACTGAGCATACTTACCTTTCACGGGCTTGCCGTCGTCATAGCTGCGGTAGTTGGCCACCTTATCGATGAAGAAGAGGCTCAGCACCTTGATCCCTTGGCCGGTGAGCACGAGTTCCTTGTCCAAGTGCTCTTCGATGGTTTTGCGGATTTGCAGACGCTTCAGGTCATCGTCAGCCATGCCGCCATAGGTCTCACCAACTTTCAGGCGAATGCCTGCGGGCTCAAAGGAGACAAACTCACCACCTTCACGGCGGCTAATCTCGGCCACGCGAAAGCCCTTATAGATTTCGCGGCCTTTCGATAACTCTTCGACATCGTCGCCACTCTTAATTCTCTTCTTCGTGCGGGTGACGAAGCCCTTGGCATCACGCTGATCGAATTCGATCTCTGCGGTGATCGAATTCGCTGAGGGCTTGGCGACTTTGAGCAATTTGATGTGAGGCGTGTTGTGCGCCTCATGATCTCTGATCTCTGCCACCTCGATCTGCTTCACCAACTTCTGCTCATAAGCATCGATGGAATCGAGCTTATAGATTGGATTATAGCGGTCTTTATGGGTTGCCGAGTAGCGCAGCGTGAAGAGCGGGTTCATGGAGGCCAAGGCACCTTTGGCATTGGCAGTCTCCATGTTCTGTGGCTCGTCAATGATGAGCACGGGGTTGGTCTGACGAATGAACTCAATCGGTTTCAGTCCGTTGAGTTTTTCGGAAGGTCGATGGATCAATGTCGCCTTCTTTCCATCATCAGTTGCCTCACCATTATTATTGAAACCTTTCCGAAAGGCATCGATGTTGATGACCATAATCTGAATGTTGGTCCCCGTGGCAAAGGCACGAATGTCTCCAGGTTGCTCGGATTTGTAGACGTAGTGCTCTGGCGTCTCGGTGTAGAGTGCTTTGAAGTGGTCGCTGGTGATTTGCAGCGATTTATACACCCCTTCACGAATCGCCACGCTTGGCACGACGATGATGAACTTCCGCATGCCGTAGGCTTTATTCAGCTCAAAGATGGTGCGCAGATAGACGTAGGTCTTCCCCGTGCCCGTCTCCATTTCGACCGAGAAATCAAGGGATTTGAGTTCATCAGCCTGCTTCAGGCCATTGCGGATTTGGATGGCTCGAAGGTTCTCCAGAATATCGTCTTTCTGAAG
>CALFVL010000038.1 GCA_937928425.1 uncultured Verrucomicrobiales bacterium | reverse complement strand
CCCATCGGCACTTGATCATCTTCCCATCACGGATCAATTTCCCCGCATGAAACTCATCTCTTGGAACGTGAATGGCATCCGTGCGGTCTTAAAAAAGAATTTCACCGACTTTGTCCTAGAGCATGACCCAGACATTCTCTGCCTCCAGGAGACGAAGGCCCGGCCCGAGCAAGTCGATTTACCTCTAGAACTCAGCGGCTATAAGACTTACTGGAACTCTGCGGAAAAGGCAGGCTACTCCGGCACTGCGATTTTCACTAAGACTGAGCCCCTGAACGTACGCCTAGGAATCGGCTCTGAGAAAAGTGCCGAGGGGGATCGTGAAGGGCGCGTCATCACCCTCGAGTATCCGGACTTTTTCCTCGTCACCGTTTACACTCCGAATTCTAAGAATGCCCTCTTACGCCTGCCCTACCGCATGGAGTGGGACATTGCCTTCCGCGAGTATCTGAAAAAATTAGAAGCTGAGGGAAAACCGGTCATGGCCTCAGGAGACCTTAATGTGGCGCACCAAGAGATCGATCTAGCCCGCCCTAAGACGAATCATAAAAGTGCGGGATTCTCACCCGAGGAGCGCGCGGGCTTTGGTCAGTTATTGGACGCCGGATTCGTCGATACCTTCCGCCATTTCCACCCCGATCAGACTGACACCTACACTTGGTGGTCTTACCGTGCGGGAGCACGCGGGAATAATGTCGGGTGGCGGATCGACTACTGGATCACCTCAGAATCTCTCACTCCTCGGCTCACCTCCGCCAGTATTAATGATGACGTCCTCGGCTCAGACCATTGTCCAGTGACGCTGGAAATCACTTGATATAAATAAATCTTCCCTTTCAAAAGCCTCCCTTTCATCCTCTCTCGCACATGCCTAGCTCCCGCCAGCTTCACTCCGTGATCGATGCCTTCGGCAAGCAAGGGTGGCATTGTGATCAGGTCGAGGGTCGTGATGTCATCACCACTGCCTTCGAGGCGCATCACACCCACATTCACCTCCATGCTCAGGCTTTTACTAATCTGAATGCCCTTTCTATCGTCGCCGAGTCACCCATGGCCTTCGGCGAAGAGCGTGAGCGATATGCCCTAGAGCTCATCATGCGGGCTAATAAACAACTCACTCTCGGGAACTTCGAGTATGATCTAGACCGTTCACTCATCGTTTTCCGCATCACGAATGTTTTTGAAAAGGAGGTCTACGATGCGGACATCATCTCCTCTATGGTCCACTGTGCTATTGCAGAGCTCGACCGCATCGTCCCTCTCGCCGGAGTGATTAACCGCACGGCGGATGACCTCCTCGAGGATATTTCCATTCCCCTTCTCCTAGAACGAGAAGATCTGCTCCCACCTGTTCCTGAGTATGAGGGCGAGGAAGAGGAAGAACTCTAAGGAGAGCATCAATCATACCCCGAAACATCCGACCTTCCCTTTATGCAAACTTACCTCGATCTCCTCAGCGACGTCCTAGAGCATGGCGAAGAGCGAGGGGACCGTACGGGCACCGGCACGCGCAGCGTCTTCGGCCGCCAAGTCCGCTACGACCTCCGCGAGGGCTTCCCCTGCATCACTACGAAGAAACTCCACCTACGCTCGATCATCCACGAGCTGCTCTGGTTCCTCAAAGGGGAGACCAACATCGCTTACTTAAAGGAGAACAAAGTCCGCATCTGGGATGAATGGGCGGATGAAAATGGCGATCTGGGACCAGTCTACGGGCAGCAGTGGCGTTCTTGGCCTAAGGATGATGGTTCTACAATTGATCAAATCAGCGAACTCGTGGATGGGCTTAAAAATAACCCAACTTCCCGCCGCCACCTTGTCTCTGCTTGGAATGTCGGGCAGGTCGCAGAAATGGCCCTGCCTCCCTGCCACCTCCTTTTTCAATTCTACGTGCATGAGCCAGAATCAGCACGCCCGGGCCTGAGCTGCCAACTTTACCAGCGCAGTGCTGATCTCTTCTTAGGCGTTCCCTTTAACATCGCCTCCTATGCCCTGCTCACGATGATGGTAGCGCATGTTTGTGGATATGAAGCTCGCGAGTTCATCCACACCTTTGGCGATCTCCACCTTTACTCGAATCACCTCGAGCAAGCCCGCCTTCAACTCACCCGTGAACCCTTCCCACTTCCTCAAATGGAGCTGAACTCAGAAGTGACGGCCCTAGATGATTTCACCATCAGTGATTTTAAACTAGCCGATTACCAAGCCCACCCTCATATTAAAGGAGAGGTTGCGATATGAAATTAACTGCCATTGTTGCGATGAGCCCTGAGCGGGTCATTGGGAAAGAAGGGGGACTTCCTTGGAACATTCCTGACGATTTAAAATTTTTCAAAAAACACACCTCAGGCCATCCAGTCGTCATGGGGCGCAAGACCTTTGACTCGATCGGGAAGCCTCTACCGCATCGTCAAAACATCGTCCTCACGCATGATCCAGCGTGGCACCGCGATGGAGTCGAGAGTCTGCATAAGCCGCAAGAACTGCGCGAGTTCGAACTCATTGATCAGCAAGTCTTCATCATAGGAGGTGAGCAGGTTTACCGATTCTTTCTTCCACTTTTACAAGACCTCATCATCACCCATGTGAGGAAGCCCTACGAAGGGGACACCCACTTTCCCGAATACGAGGAGCTTTTCCCAAAGTCCGAACTGATCTGGGAGCAAGAGGACTTCGTCATCAAACGTCACTTTAAATAACCAAATCAACCCTCTAATTCATGGCCAATTCATTTGAAATCAACGGCACGCTAAAAGTCCTAGAAGATCTGCAAACCTTCGCTAGCGGATTCACGAAACGCGAATTCGTAATCGAAGTCCCTGATGGGAAATATCCTCAGATGATAAAGTTCGAGACCGTCCGCGATAGGATCGACCAATTAAACACCCTAAGCGTCGGCGACGAACTTAAGGTCACCTTCGACATTCGTGGGAACGAGTATAAGGGACGCTATTATGTGAATTTAAATGCTTGGAAGATCGAGTCCTCCGGCGGGGGTGCTGGTGCTGGTGGGAGTAGTCAAGGTTCTGCTCCTTCTGACCCTCCACCGAGTTCCTTCGATAGTAGCTTCGATAATGAGACCGAAATTAGCGAAGACGATATTCCCTTTTAAAAATGCTACACGAGTGGATCTTCTCCCCTAGTCCCTCACCCGCGCCTTAAGCTTACCCTCGCTAAGCTGAACTGTAAGGTCATCTCCAGGAGAGAGTTCACTCGCGGATTTGATGATCTCGCCATCTGGCCCGAAGGTGATAGAGAAGCCACGTTCTAGGACACTTCCCGGCCCGAGGGCCTGGAGTAAAGAACCGAGGCCATCGAGCCGACTTTGTCTCTGCTCCAGATCTTGGCGGGCTAAGTGGCAGAGGTCCTTAGTCAGTCGAGTCACTCGTTCTTGGCGGCGTTTAAAAATCTGATGGGGATGGTAACGGGCAAGTTTCAGCTGACTTTCTGCTAAGAAGTGCTCTCGCTCATTCATGGCTTCTCTCGTAGCTCGCGTTAAATCCCTTCTCAGATTCTCCACTCGTAGGATGGGGGCTTGGAGTTTTTGCTCCGCCGACTGACTGAAAATCCCCCGCTCATAGTAGTCGAGCTGATCAGAAAGACGGTCGATCCGGCCGCACACCACCCGCTTCAAACGCTCTCCTAGCTGACTTAGCCTCGCCAAGAGTTCTGCCCGGTCTGGAACGACAAGCTCTGCAGCGGCACTGGGAGTAGGGGCCCGCAGGTCTGCCACAAAGTCAGCGATGGTGAAGTCGATTTCATGGCCCACCGCACTCACCACGGGAATGGGACAAGCAGCGATAGCACGGGCTACCACTTCTTCATTAAAGTTCCATAAGTCTTCCATGGAGCCACCACCTCGAGCGATGATGATCAGCTCAGCTCGCGGGAGTTCATCTTCACCCTCTCCGGCCTGCCGGATGGCCTGGGCGATCCCTCGCTCAGCTCCCTTCCCCTGCACTGCTACGGGATACAAGACGAGCTGCAGCCAAGGAGCACGCCGGCTCAAGACATTCAGCATATCTTGAAGGACTGCACCTGTGGGTGAGGTGATAAGGGCTATGACACGCGGGAAACTAGGCAAGGGTTTCTTACACTCTTGGGCGAAGAGGCCCTCTTCATTTAGTGATTTTTTCAGGGCTTCAAAGCGGGCCTGCAAATCCCCCTTCCCGACTCGCTGGGCCTTCTTAACGATGAGCTGGGTACTGCCCCGAGCTTCATAAAAACTCGTCTCACCGAGGAGCTGCACTTTCGCTCCGTCTTGGATGACTTCATTCCCACTGCGCCGCCGAGCAGAGAACATGGCGCAAGAAATCTGTGCTGACTCATCCTTGAGCGAGAAATACCAGTGCCCGCTCGCCTGCTTACGTAAATTACTCACTTCCCCTTCTACCCAGATGTCACCGATCTCGATCTCTAAGAGATTACGTATTCGCCGTGCAAGTCGAGTGACTGAGATAGCCTGAATTTCACCCATAAACTACGCCTCCTCTCTACTATTAAGTTCCGCGAAGACCATTTCTCCGGCGCTGGTCTGGATGGAGCTGATCACGGTGACATCCTGTGAGCTTCCGATCTTATTGATGGCGTGATTCACTACGATCATGGTGCCATCTGGCATGTATCCCACCGCTTGGTGATCATCCTTACCAGCACGGACGAGGGCGAGGCGGAGCGATTCCCCTACTACGACAGAGGGCTTCAGGGCATCTGAAAGATCATTCAGATTTATGACATCAGTTCCCTGAAGGTGGGCCACTTTGGTCAAGTTCTCATCCGTAGTAAGGAGCCGGCCTGAGAGGAGCTTAGCAGTCTGAACGAGGCGTCCTTGGAAAGACTCATCCTCCGCCATCCCCCGAGAGTCGTGCAGCGAGATGGGAATGGCGGGGTTTTTCTGCAAATCACCTAAAATTTCAAGTCCACGCTGACCTCGCTGGCGTTTTCCAGGAGCTGGTGAGTTCGACATCACCTGAAGTTCATCAAGGACGAACTGAGGGACGAGGAGCCGACCGGTTAGAAATCCGGCCGCCATCAAGGCAGGAAGCCGACCATCAATGATGACTTCAGCATCAAGAATGAGCAGCTGACCAGAGGCCGCATCTTGTCGAAAACGAACGTAGGGAATGATGAATGAGAAGTCTTCTTGATTACTCCGCAGGGCTAATACCGAACCTAAAAATGCGAGACTAGCGTAGGAGGTGACCGTGAAGGCGAGCGAAAGAGCCTCGCCTAAACCGGGATCTTGCAGAGGAGTAGCAGCCAGCTTGATGAGCTCAGGAACTTGAGCACGATTTAAGAGGAAAGCGCACAGGAGGCCCACTGCGACTCCGAAGGTGGCGGTAGAAAAACCTCGTAGGGTGAACTCTCTGGTTAAGCTCTCTACGATGATGAAAAAGATGGCCACCCCTAATCCGCCCGCCAGACCAGCCCAGATCGGGATGCTCTCGGTGCTAAGCGCAATCGCAAATCCCGCAAGCTCACAGAGAACTAAATAGATTAAACGAGCGACGTTAACGGAGGGATTAGAACTCTTCATTATTTTCTAGCAAGTTTAAGGCGCGGGCCACTCTAGGGTCTTCGCTCTTTGCTTTTCTTTCGGGTTCACCTCGTCGCCGATATCCTTGGTGGTGATGTAGAGCATGAAGCCCATGAGGAGTAAGGCGAAGGCCGTTTGCACAAATTCCAAGAGGCGCTGAGGAAGCGGCTTACCACGAAACCACTCCATGATGGCCATGACGATGTGCCCACCATCTAACACCGGAAGGGGCATCATATTTAGGACCGCTAGGTTGACGTTAAAGAGGACAAAGAAAGCGAGGACACGTAGCCAACCATCTGGCTCCTGAAGGAGGAGGAACTTAGTCTTGGCAATGCCGATAGGACCGGCGAGCTGATCTACCCCGACATTTGATGAGGGTGAGGAGATGGTTTTAATAGTCATCCACATGGTGCGCAGACTGTCCCTAACTTGTTCCCAAGGGTTCGGGTGGAGGATCTCAGTCGTGATCATGGCATCATTATCCCAGTAAACTCCGAGCATGGGACTCTCCGCATGATCTCCGAGAGGAAGTTGCGGGTTTACTTTGATTTCAAGTTCCTGCTCAGCGCGCTTCACGAGCAGACTCACTTCTTTCTCCCCCTGAGCTCTAATAAGCTGGCTGGCGTGGTCAGGGCTGTAAACCAATTCACCATTCACTCTCATAATCTCATCACCTGCTTTCAGACCAGCTCGAGTGGCGGGACTAATGCCGATGACTTTCAGAGACTCTGGTAAGTTTTCACTCCCAGCATCCAGAGCCTGTTCTATGATGACAGGACTACCGGGATGAATTCCTACGCGGGGTAAGGCCCGGCGTTTATACCATGGGGTCTCGGCAATATTAAACTGAGTGGTGACGATCTGGACCTTCCCCTCGCGCTCGATTTCAAAGTCTATCTCAGTCCCCTCAGTGAGCATGATACGAGTCATGATGTCATCGAAGATGCGCCCGTGGAACCACTGAACGGGCTCGCCATCAATCTTAAGGATTTTATCCCCCGGGAGGAGAATGCCATCAGCGGGGCTCCCTTCTTGCACTCCACCGACTAGGTTAGACTTAATCGCGTCCTGAGGTTTCCCTGCTCCCCAGACTGCGGTGGCAGCCACGATAGCGAGAAGAAGGCTGAAAAGCGGCCCCGCAAAAGCGACAATAATTTTATCAAAAGGAGAGACTGGAGGGAGAGGCTGGCCATCAAGATTACTCCCCTCGATTGACTCCATGGCCGCCATCTGTGGGAGGGCTACGAAGCCTCCGGCAGGAATCCAGCCGAGGCCATACTGAACGCCATTAATTTCTTTTTTCCAAATGGGCTTACCGAACCAAATCTGAAAACGGTCCACCTGTAAGCCCCGCCAGCGGGCAGCTAAGAAATGACCTAACTCATGAACGAAGATCATGACATTAAAGAGCATGACGACTACGAAAATCAGGAGGACGGTATAAAAAATATCAGTCATAAGAGTGTCTGGGAGGAAACTAGCCCAGCACAGCCGATAGGACCAGAGTGATTTCCAGCTGAGAAGGACGTTTTAGGGAGCGGTCCTTTCTTTGCTTTCATAGATTAAGTAAGGCGGACGCTCTGCTTCTTACTGAGGCGGAGGACTTGCCCAGCTTTACCGGGGAAGGGAGCCATCGGGTCGCTGAGCTTTTCACCATCGAGCTGCACGGCACCAGTGGTGATAAACTGTTTACGAAGTTCCCCATTCGATTTTTCCAGCCCGAAGCTCTCTTTAAAGACTTGGCTCACGACCTGAAGGACATGCCCTTTTAAGTCACTCACTGCTTGTTCAGGGAGGTCCACTGCCTGGAGGTCTCGTTTTGAGAAACGAGCTTCCCAATCGACTCGCGCTGCCAAGGCCTCTTCCTCACTATGGTAACGTGCCACGATCCGGCGAGCGAGGTCTTTCTTGGCATCCATGGGGTGCTGGGCAGCATCCCGCTGATCGCCTAAGAGGAGAAGGTAGTAACGGTCCATGAGCTCATCACTCACGCTCATGAGCTTCCCAAACATCTCGCTGGGGACCTCATTCACACCAACGTAATTATGGGCGCTTTTTGACATTTTTTTCGTCCCATCTAGACCTTCTAAAAGAGGCATGCAGATAATTGCCTGCTGGGCTTGGCCTTCTTCTTTTTGGAGGTCTCGTCCTACCAACATATTAAAAAGCTGGTCCGTGCCGCCTATTTCCACATCAGACTTCAGCTCCACAGAGTCCCAGCCCTGCATGATGGGATATTGTAACTCGTGGAGGCGCACTTCTGTCCCCTTAGCGACTCGTTCCTTAAAGTCCTCCCGCTGAAGCATTTGCTGTAGAGTGACACGGGCATTAAGTTTAAGGACCTGCTCGTAAGTCATTTTACGGAACCAATCACCGTTAAAAATAATTTCCGTCTTTTCACGATCTAGAACCTTAAAAGCCTGATCTGTATAAGTTTCTGCATTTGCTAAAACCTCCTCGCGAGTGAGCGGAGGGCGAGCACTGCTACGACCTGTGGGATCTCCTACAGTTGCAGTAAAATCGCCAATGAGGAGAATCGCTTGATGACCTAGCTCTTGAAATTGACGTAATTTTTCTAACGGCACAGTGTGGCCTAGGTGAATATCCGGCGCGGTAGGGTCTACACCAAACTTAATCCGGAGAGGACGCCCTTCCTTCAATTTTTTATCCAGCTCTTGTTCTGAAAGAACCTTAGAAGTGCCTCCAGTCAGCTGGGCTAAGGCGGGGTGTGCTGCATCACTCATGTGAGCGAGAGTCAAACCGCTCGAAGCTGGGAATTCAAGCGTGCGACGACACAAAAAAGCCGCACTCGGTGACGAGGGCGGCTTTTAAGAAAAAGAGGATGGGGTGATCGACGGGACTCGAACCCGCGACAGCCAGAATCACAATCTGGAGCTCTACCAACTGAGCTACGACCACCATCTCGGATGGGCGGCAGCCTAGAAAAATAACTCCCGATAGCAAGCGGAGATTTTCAGAAAATTGCAGACCCTGTGACTCAATATCAAGTGGCGCCCGTTTCCTCAAAAATCGCACCCACCACGGCTATGATAAAAAAGGACTTCTTTATGAATCCTTCCCTAAAACAAACCAACCACACTTAAAAGCAAATCATGTCATGCTGCATTTGAAACGCGGGAATGTCCACTTACTTTAAATGGCGCCTTTTGTTAGAAAAAGGCGCCCTATGTGAAGCACAACTCCCACCTAGGATTCTCATTACAAAGAAGGAACATTCCTAAAAGACTCTCTTCCATGTTGATAATTTCTTGACTCAGCGCACCGCTATCCCTATTCCCCCGCCCTCCACAGAACCTTTTCCTTTATTAAATCATGGCACTCACAGAAGTAATTCTCCGCGAAAAAATCAACTCCCTCGGCGCTGAAGCTGATGTTGTAAAAGTGAAAGCTGGCTTTGCCCGCAACTTCCTGATTCCTTCGGGAAAGGCCTACGAGGCAACTAAAGGAAACCTGCGCCAGATTGAGAACCTGCAAGCCAGTCGAGCCAAGCGTGAAGCTGCTGAGCTAACAATTGCACAGGACCTCGCTGGAAAAATCGCCCGCTTGAAGCCTAAATTCACCTTAGACGTCGGGAAAAATGGCAAGGCCTTCGGCTCAGTCACCTCGATCGATCTCCACAAGACCCTTCAAGACAAAGGCATTGAAATTGACCGCACCGCCATCCAGCTCGACAAGCCAATTAAGTCCACGGGCAAGACTGATGTTGAGATTAAGCTCCACGCGGAAGTTTCCACGACTCTCACCGTCACCGTAAGCTCCAGTGATGAAGCTAGCGCCGAGTAAATCAGCGAGCACCATACTCTCTCAAAAAAGCTCGGCTCTCAAAGGGCCGAGCTTTTTTGTCGTTTCCACGATCGTATTTCATCGTCAAAGTCCTCCCTGTGATAGGCATCCTTGATTCTGGCGTCGGTGGTCTCTCGGTTCTCCGAGAAGTGCGCTCCCTTCTGCCCCAGCAAAGCATCACCTATCTTGGCGATACCGCATGGTGCCCATATGGTAATAAAAGTCACCCCCAGATCATTAAGCGCACCTTCGCCCTCTGTGAATATCTCATTACCCAAGGTGCGGAGCTCATCGTCCTCGCCTGTAATTCCGCCACCATCGTTGCGATCGAGGCCCTTCGTGCCCACTACCCCGTTCCCTTCATCGGCATGGAACCGGGTATAAAACCCGCCGTTCAGGTGACTCAGTCTGGCGTCATCGGCGTTCTCGCCACCGAGGCCTCCTTAAGCGGGGATAAATTCCACCGCCTCGTGGCCACTCACGCCCTTGATATCCGAGTGATCACTCAGCCCTGCCCTAAATTTGTTCACCTCGTCGAGCAGGGAACTCTCTCTGGCCCCCAGGTTACCCATGCCATTCACGAATACACTTCAGCCATGCTTAAATCCGGAGCAGACACCCTCATCTTGGGCTGTAGTCATTACCCATTTCTCCGTCCTGCCTTAGAAAAAATCACACCACCCCACATCCACTTCATTGATACCGGGGCAGCCATCGCTCGCCACATCGCTGATCACCGGCTCACTTCCGATAAAAGCCCAGAAACCCACATCCTCACCACTGGAGACGTTCAGCAGTTTTCAAAACTCACCTCACAGCTCACCCCAGAACTTCAAGCCACCTTCAGCCCCCTTTCTCTCCCATGAAAAAAGCCAGCCCCCTTCTTTCTATCGTCGCTCTATTCGTGGTCATCATCTACCTAGTCACTCAGCGAAACCATCCCCCTATCGAAGAAACCCCACTCGCGGAACCCGCCCCACCCAGAGAAGAACCAGCAGAACCTCTCCCTGCTCCACTCTACACTGATGGTCCTAAATCACGCGATGGTATCGGTAAATTTTACCAAGGCCGTGAGATCTCCTTTGTCATGGGCCATCCCGCCATAAACTGGCTAGAGCGCCCAGAACGTGAAAGTGAGGAAGCCCCTGACAAAGTGATCCATCTTATCAAACTCCGCCCAGATGAAATCCTTGCTGATATTGGAGCTGGCTCCGGCTACTACAGCCTCCGCCTTGCTAAAAAATTTCCCAAATCACAAATTATCGCGATCGACATCCAAGAAGAAATGCTCGCATTCTTAGATGAAAAAATTTCACAATCACACACTCAAAACATTCGCACTCATCTCGGTAAAATCGACGGCCTTAATCTCCCCCCTGCCACCATTGATGCAGCCCTCATCGTAGATGCCTACCATGAGTTCTCTCACCCCTATGAGATGATGAAATCTCTCGTCAACGCCCTCCGGCCCGGCGGCCGCCTCTTCCTCCTCGAATACCGCGCAGAAGACCCTACCGTCCCTATCAAGCCTCTTCATAAAATGACCGAAGCACAGGCAAAAAAAGAAATGCAATTCATCGGCCTAGAATGGGTCGAAACGCTCCATGACCTCCCCTGGCAACACTTCATGATTTTTCGTAAACCCTCCTAAGTCATGCTCCCCCTCCCCCCTTGGCTCCATCCCGCCCAAGCCTATCTCCTCGGAATTTCAGGAGGCCGAGACTCCATCGCCCTCTACCACTGGCTCCGCTCCCACGGATTTAAAAAAATGATTCCCTGCCACCTCAACCATCAACTTCGAGGTCCAGAATCACAAGCTGATGAAGCCTTCCTTAAAAAACTCTTAGGCCCATCGCTCATTACAAAGTCAGTCGATGTCACCCGCTTAGCATCTCAGGAAAAAGTCTCTCTCGAGACTGCCGCACGTCACGCTCGCCACCAATTTTTCGAAGAATGCGCCACCATCACTGGGACCTCCGACCTCCTTCTCGCCCACCACGCTGATGATCAGGCAGAAACCGCCCTCTTCAATCTCCTCCGTGGATCCTCAGGGCTTAAAGCAATGGCTGAGCAAAATCAAATTGGCCAGCTATCCATCCTTCGCCCATTCTTAAGGATCCGTCGCTCTCAGATCGATGCCTTCATAAAAAAAGGCAAATTCCCCTACCGAGAAGACTCTTCAAACATCTCCCCCTTCGCCACTCGTAACCGCATCCGCCACGAGCTCCTCCCCCTCCTAAACGACATCCTAAAGCATGATCCCACCCCCAGCCTGCTACGCTCGCTTCGCTTAAATACGGAACTCGAAGAAATAGCCCAACATCATCTCGACTCCCTCGAGATCCTTGACCCTCAGGGCCGAATTCACCTCCCAAGCTTTCGTAATCTACCTCTTTCCATTCAGAAAAAAGCCCTTCACCGCTACCTCAGTGATCACGCCATCCCCGAGCTCTCCTCCAAGCTCATCAGCCGCGCCCTTACCCTCCTCACAGCACAAGGCCCGCCCTCTATCAATCTTCCCGGCGGTAAACGCCTCCGCCGTAAAGAGGCCCGTCTCTTCATCTCGTCCTAAAAACTCATGAAACTCCCTCTCCTTTTTTCACTCCCGCTCCTTCTGCTCGCCTCCTGCAGCTCCTCTAAAAAAAATGAAACCAAAGCCAAAGAAGAGAACAAACCCCGTAAAACTCAAAAACAAATCATCGGGCGAATCGCCTCAGTCTCTCGTGCACGCGACTTCGTCCTGATTCAGAAATTCGGTCCGGGCCTCCTCCCTGAGGGCCTGATTTACCAATCTCAAGGTCCTGCTGGACGCAGCGCCTCCCTTAAACCCTCGGGAGAGCGCGTTCGCGACTTCTACGCCGCTGACCTACTCAGCGGAGAAGTAACAAAAGGAGACGCAGTCATCGCCTATCCAGAAAATATCACCAAAGACGAACCAAGCATACCTTCAGAAGTCAGCGAGCCAGCAGAAACCAACACCCCATCCTCCCCAAATAATGAAACCACTCCTTAAACTGAGCAAAATCCCATCAGTCCTCAAAATAGACTTTAAAGTCACCCGAATTATCGAGATTTCATGCTAATACTCCCTCACTGAATGTGAGGCCATTAGCGTTTATTTAAAAAAATTAGCGATTTTGGCTTGAAGTTAGTTCACTTTTATTGGTAATACCCCCTGAGAAGTTGCTGGGATACCCTAAATACCTAAAATAACCAAATCTCAATAAAACATGAAACCAAGCACAGTGAACTCTTCTGGAGGCTCTAAAGTGAACGCCGATCGGCTCGCCGATTTCGTCCTGATGACACAAAGATCCTGCATCCTTAACCTTTCTACCGAGTTAAATCGCGGTAATCTTTCCTTCCCGCAGTTCTTCCTACTGACCTACCTTTCTAGTGAGGACTACCTCACCATGTCCGCCATTGCTAAGAAAATGGGCCACTCCACAGCCGCCGCCACCGGCCTCGTAGATCGCCTTGAAAAACTTGGCTTCGTCGAGCGTGTTCACGCTGCGGAAGATCGCCGTAAGATCATGGTTCGCATCACCGGAGAAGGGAAAGAAATCGTCGAAAAGATGCGTGGCCACATCTCCTCTGGTCTCTCAGACCTCATGGAAGATATGGATGATGAAGATGCCTCCACCCTCGCTGTTGCTAGCGATGCCATCGAAGGCAAAAAACTCGACGCATAAAACATTTTCTCCCCCCTTCTGAAAATTCTTAGTCAAGGAAACTTGGCCAAAAGCAGATGCTTCCTCTACGCTCCGCGCGTGCAGGAAGCATCTCTTTTTTTAGCCCCCTTACGCATCTCATCAGAAGTCCGAGCAGCCTTCATTGAGCGAATCCCCGGCACCCCCACCTCCACTGATAAAAACGTAGCACTCACCTCGCTCCAGCCCGCACACCTAAAAGCATCCCAAGATCTGGGATTCTCTCACACCTATCATGCCGAGCAGGTCCATGCTGACAGCATATCACTCATCACCTCCCACTCACCGCGTAATTCAATCGGCGCGGACGCTCTCATCACCACCGAAAAAAATCTCCTACTCGGTATCCACGTCGCAGACTGTGGCGCCCTTTACCTCCTAGACCGCCGGAGAAAAGCCCTCGGCCTCCTCCATTCTGGAAAAAAGGGCAGCGAAAAAAATATCACCGCGAAAACGATCACCGCGATGACCACCCACTTCGGCACCAAGCCTTCCGACCTGACCGCTGTCCTCGCCCCCTGCATCCGCCCACCTTATTACGAGGTCGACTTTGCCCAGACCATCCGCTCACAGGCCCTCAGTGCTGGAATCCTCCCAGAACACTACCATGATTGTGGCCTCTGCACAGCCTCAGACCTCACTCGCTTTTACTCCTACCGAATTGAAAAAGGGAACACCGGACGCCACCTCGCCCTCCTTGGCCTTCATTCATCATGATCACCCACGCACCTGCCAAAATTAATCTCTCACTCAAGATCACTCACAAGCGTGAGGACGGGTTTCATGAGCTAGAGACTCTCGTCCTTCCTATTCCCAGCTTAGCCGACCAACTTCACTTTGAAACTGCTAGCGAGTTTTCACTCCACTGTGAGACTCCCGGAGTCCCCACGGATGAGAGCAATCTCGTCTCCCGCGCCCTCCGCCTCTTCGAACTAAAAACCGGCCACTCCTGCCCCTTCAAGATCACTCTCACTAAAAACATCCCTCACGGGGCTGGCCTCGGAGG
Source organism: uncultured Verrucomicrobiales bacterium (assembly GCA_937928425.1). Classification (GTDB taxonomy): domain Bacteria; phylum Verrucomicrobiota; class Verrucomicrobiia; order Verrucomicrobiales; family Akkermansiaceae; genus SW10. The sequence goes on along the minus strand of CALFVL010000038.1, from coordinate 43,895 downwards.
TGGCAGCGCTGATGCCGCTCACACCCTCCTCGCCTTAAATGAGCTAAAAGAAACCACCATTCCCATCTCCACCCTCGCCGACTGGGCCAGTCAACTGGGCTCAGACATCCCCTTATTTCTTCATCAATCACCCTGCTGGTGTCGTGGACGCGGAGAACTCATCCAGCCCAGCCCCCTTAACTGGAAAAAACGCATTCTCCTCTTAAAGCCCCACTTCGACATCCCGACTCCATGGGCCTACTCCAAGTGGCAACATTCTAAAGAGCTTTATGGAATTTCCTACCACCCCCAAGAAATCGGGGACATCACCCTCTTCAACGACCTTGAGCGCCCTGTTTTCGAGAAACACCGTATCCTTGCTGAGCTCAAAAACACCCTTCTCCAACATCCTGCCACTGAGGCCGCACTCATGTCCGGCTCAGGCTCTACCATCTTCGCCATCTTACGTGATGAAGCAGATGCTTCTGCTCTAGAACAAGAAATCCTAAGGGAAATCGACCCAAGCCTCTGGACTCATCTCGCGATCTTTTAAATAATCACAAGACAGCCTGCTTCCGTGGTGCTAGGATCCTCCAGAACCCCGAGACGACTAAAAAGAAATGGCCCGCGCAAACAACCTCACCATGTGTTCCTTCTGTGGCAAAAGTCACTCAGAGGTCAAAAAACTCATCGCCGGTCCTGGCGTCTACATTTGTAACGAATGCATCGATGTCTGCTCCACCATCCTGCGAAAAGAACTCGCTGGAAATATCGAACAGAAGACTGAAGACAGCAGCCTGCTCGAGGAAGACGTTCCCACCCCTGCAGAACTTCTCCAACATCTCAACGACTTCGTCATCGGCCAAGAAGACGCTAAAAAAGTCCTCTCAGTCGCAGTCTACAACCACTATCAACGTCTCCGCCAAAATGAAGTCGCAGACGAACGCTTCTCCGAGGTGGAAATTGAGAAATCAAACGTCCTCCTCCTCGGTCCCACCGGCTCTGGGAAAACACTCCTAGCCAAGACCCTAGCCCGCCTCCTAGACGTCCCATTTTGCATTGTCGACGCCACCACCCTCACCGAGGCTGGTTATGTGGGCGAGGATGTCGAAAACATCATCCTCCGCCTCCTCCAATCGGCAGACTTTGACGTCGAGCGAGCCGAGCGTGGGATCATCTATGTTGATGAGATCGATAAAATTGGACGTAAGACCGAGAACGTCTCCATCACCCGAGACGTTTCAGGAGAAGGAGTCCAACAGGCCCTTCTTAAAATCCTCGAGGGTTCCATCTGCAACGTCCCCCCGCAAGGAGGCCGTAAACACCCTCAACAAGAATACATTCAGGTGAATACCGAGAAAATTCTCTTCATCTGTGGAGGCGCCTTCGTAGGAATGGAAGACATTATTCGCCGCCGGCTCGGAAAACGCACCCTCGGCTTCAACGCTATAGAAAGCGAAGACAGCGAAGAGGCAGAAGAAATTGCCCTCCTGAAGCAAGTACGCGCTGAAGACCTCCTTCACTTCGGCCTTATTCCAGAATTCATCGGTCGCCTGCCCGTCCTCACCTCCCTTCGTAAACTGACCGAGGGCGAACTTGTGCAAATCCTCACCGAGCCAAAAAACGCCCTCCTAAAGCAGTACCAAAAGCAACTCTCCATGAATAACGTTCAACTTAAAGTCACCAAAGACGGCTTAAGCGAACTTGCAAAACAAGCTATCGAACGTGGCACCGGAGCCCGTGCACTGCGCTCGATTTTCGAGCGTCTCATGCTCGATATCATGTTCGAGGTTCCCTCTCGAAAAGACGTGGAGTCAGTCACCGTAAATGCAGCCAGCGTGAAAGGAGATAAAGCTCCCAGCATAAAAAAACGCCGCTCTAACGCCGCATAGGAAAACCCGTAGCAGAGGCTCTCAGCCTCTGAACCCACATCTTAAGCCTCTGATCCCACATCTCAGCCTCGGGGTCCCAGCATCTCCAGATTTCAGGCGATACATATTCCGCATGTTCAGCACTAGCAGAAGCACATCGCTTCTCACCACCGTTCTCTTCTCTGACACTCACACCATACCACCTCCACCGCATTCACCTAAAGTCGCGCCTAAAGCAAATCCATCTGATCTTCCTCCCCCGCGAATTTCACCCCCGCCCCCAATAGCCGAACAGCCTTTCCCTCGCCTCGGCTCCAAGCCAAGCGTAACAACTCCTCATAAACCTCATCACCTACGACTCCCCCCGCCTTCTCCGCCGTAGTCTGCGTAAAATCCTCAAACTTCAGCTTCACCACGCGGGACTTCACCTCCTGATCATCATAAGCCTCCACCGCCTCTGCCACCTCCTCACGCAGAGATCTCAGCACCGTCAATAACCAATCAAAGTCATCTATATTTTCTTGAAAAGTCAGTTCCTTTGACAGCGACTTCCTCACGCCATCCACTGAGACCGCGCGCTCATCACGTCCCCGGCATCTCTCGTAAAGTTCTAAGCCCCAACGATTCAAGGTTTTCACCAATTCGATCTTAGAAAACTGCTGTAAATCACCACAGGTCTCCACTCCCATCTTCGCCAAGGTCTCTTGCCCACGCTTCCCCACCCCCTGCAATTTTCCCACCCGTAAGCCCTTCATAAAACCATCCACCTCTTCAGGTCTCACCTCCAACTGACCATTCGGCTTATTCCAATCACTCGCCACCTTAGCAATCATCTTATTCGGGGCGATCCCCGCAGAGGCAGTTAGCCCAGTTTCCCTAAAAATAGTCGAGCGGATTTCCTGAGCCAAGGCCGCCCCAGATTCCTTACGGTGACTCATATCCAAGTAAGCCTCATCCAGTGAAAGAGGCTGAACCAGATCAGTATACCGCGCAAAAATCCCACGAACTTCCGCCGAAACCTCTCGGTAGACCTCAAAACGCACTGGAGTCAGAACAATATCAGGACAAAGCTGGCGCGCTTTAAATACGGGCATCGCTGAGTGACAACCATACTTTCGAGCCTCATAATTTGCTGTAGTAAGAACCCCCCGTCCCGAGCTCCCGCCGACTCCCACCGGCTTCCCCGATAACGAGGGGTCATCGCGCACCTCGATCGCCGCATAAAAGCAGTCCATATCGATGTGGATAATTTTCCGTGGCACTCTACTAGACTATCCCCGTCTTTATAACAGGACCAAGCCTGATTTACACATCGAAGAAATCCTCACCAAAAGCCCCCGACTTTTGTAAATAATAATCATAACCTCCCGAGTACTTCTTCACTTCTCCATTCGCGATATGCCACGTGTGCTCTGCAAGTGAGCGAATAAAATGAACATCGTGGGAGATGAAAACAAGAGTCCCCTCGAACTGTTTTAGTGCCGATACCAGGGCCTCAATCGAGGTTAAATCCAAGTGGGTCGTCGGCTCATCCATCAAGAGAAGGTTCGGAGGATCCACGAGAAATTTCACTAGCGAGAGTCGAGACTTTTCACCTCCTGAGAGAACTTTCACCCGTTTCGCGACATCATCTTTTTTGAAAAGAAAAGAGCCTAAGATCGAGCGTGCCTCATTCTCCCGCATCCCTCCGCCTGCTTCTACCACTTCCTCCAACACGGAATTATTCTCATTTAGAGTCACCGCACGGTGTTGCGAAAAGTAGCCTATCTTCGTCGTCGTTCCTACATTACGTTTCCCAGCATCGCCCTTCTCGATTCCGGCAAGCATTTTCATCAAAGTCGATTTACCAGCTCCATTCGGGCCGACCAAGACCACCCGATCACCACGCTCAATATGCACATCAAGATTCTGATAGAGAACATTATCCCCATAGGCTTTATCCACATTTTCTAGCGAGATCACGCGCTGGGTAGAACGCGGAGGTTGTGGGAAATGGAAGTGGAAGAGCTTACGCGGCTTACGTGGCTTAGGGAGGCGGTCCATCTTCTCGATCATCTTAATCCGGCTCTGCACCTGAGAAGCCTTAGAGCCGACCGAGCGGAACTTATCAATAAACTCCTGAATCCTTGCGATTTCCTTTTTCTGGTTCTGGAACGCCTTCATGTGCTGATCATAGCGTTCATCTTTCAGCTTGAGATACTTGGTGTAGTTCCCCTCATAAGAAATGAATTTTTGCTCATCAATTTCGTAAACCTTCTCCACCACGCCATCCATAAAGGAGCGATCGTGAGAAATTATCAGCAAAGCACCAGGATACTGGTTAAGATAACGCTGGAACCACATCAGAGAGTTCAGGTCTAAGTGGTTCGTCGGCTCATCGAGCATTAAGAGATCAGGCTCCTCTACCAAAAGGCGAGCCAAATGCGCCCGCATGATCCACCCACCTGAAAACATATTCGCTGGCCGCGAAAAGTCCTCCTGTCCATAACCTAAGCCGGCAAGGATCTTCTTCGCCTTAGGTTCTAGTTGATAACCATTGAGTTCTTCAAAACGGTCTTGAGCTACCCCATATTCTTCTGAGTCCTTAGCCGCAGTTCGCAGCGTCTCCATCACCTTAATCAACTCCTCACTAATCCCCATCGCGATTTCTAAAATACTAGCCTCTCCGGGATCTCCTGCCTCCTGAGCAAGGTAGCCGACTAAGCCGTATTCATCTCGCTCCACCGTCCCACTGTCTGATTCCTCTTCTCCTAGAATGATCTTAAATAGGGTCGATTTACCGGCACCATTCGGCCCGACTAGAGCCACTCGCTCGCCCCAGTTGATCGTCAGTTCGGAATTCTCAAAAAGCACTCGCCCTCCAAGAGCTTTGGTCATTTTTTTGATCGTCAACATGGTAAAAAGGATGTCAGACGAGATGACCTCAGAGTCAAGAATTTTGCAGAACGACTCAACGCAGGGCGATAAATCTAAGAAAAAGGAAAACACTCGTAGCTCGGATCTATCCCTAGCTGACTGGTTCAGTAAACTAAGACAGAATTTGCGCTTTGACTTCCCCACAGCTCTCTCTAAGCTTCTGCCTCTTGAGGGGCCTGTAGTTCAATGGATAGAACAGTGGTTTCCGGTACCACCGATCGGGGTTCGACTCCCTGCGGGCCTGCCACTCAGAGTCAGAGTGTCTTCATTCCTCAAACAAGCTTTGCCAGACCGGAAAAAATCGGGTAAGCGCGGGGCGGAGTCTCTCTAACCACTCCGCGATCTTTTCACCATGCTCGACATCAAAGTCATCCGCGAAAACCCTGACCTCGTAAAAACACGCCTTGCCAACCGTCATGATGGTTCGGCCAAGCTCATTGAGGAAGTCCTCGCCTGCGACGAAACTCGCCGTAAAAATGAAACCGCGAAACAGGCTCTTCAATCTCAGCGTAAATCCACTTCTAAGGAGATCGGTAAACTCCGTGCTAATGGCGAGGACTCATCTGCCATCGAAGCTGAAGTCAAAAAAATCGGGGAACAAATTAAATTACTTGATGACGAGGGGAACAAAGCAGCTCACCGGCAAGAAGAACTCCTCCTTAATATCCCTAATCTTCCCCATGAAGACTGTCCACTCGGAGAAGATGAAGGAGCTAACCCTATCATCCGAAGCTGGGGCGAAAAACCAAGCCTCACTAATGCACGCGATCACCTAGACTTGGCCGAGGCGAAAGGCATCATCTCCTTTGACGATGGAGCCCGTCTCTCCGGCTCAGGCTTTGCCGTCTATCGAGGAAAGGGCGCTCGTTTACAGCGGGCCCTTATTCAGTTTCTCCTAGATCTACAAACGACTAGTAATGGTTATGAAGAGGTGAATGTTCCACATATTGTCAATCGTGACTGCATGATTGGCACGGGCCAACTTCCTAAATTCGAGGACGATATGTACGGTGTCGAGGGGAACGAAATGTTCCTAATTCCCACTGGTGAAGTCCCCATCACGAACCTCTACCGCGATACCCTCCTCAGTGAAGAGGACCTCCCGATCAAGGTCACAGGGCAAACCCCCTGCTTCCGTAGAGAAGCTGGCAGCGCGGGCCGGGATAATCGAGGAATCATCCGCATGCACCAATTCGACAAGGTAGAACTCGTCCAAATGGTAAAACCAGAAAGCTCCATGAGAGCTCTGGAAGAGCTGACAGGGCACGCCGCCTCCGCTCTGCAACAACTAGGCCTCCACTACCAAATCATCGAACTCTGCACCGGAGACCTAGGCTTTGGCTCCCAAAAAACCTACGACATCGAGGTCTGGGCTCCTGGGCAAGGGAAGTATCTTGAAGTCTCTAGCTGCTCCAGCTTCGGTGACTACCAAGCACGCCGGATGAAACTCCGCTATAAGGATAAGGACGGAAATAATACCTTCTGCCATACGCTCAATGGCTCTGGAACAGCTCTTCCCCGCCTCTTAGTCGCCCTCCTAGAACAATGCCAAGACGAGGAAGGCAACATTGCCATTCCTGAAGTTCTCCAACCCTATTTTGGAGCAAGCACCTTGTAGTAATCACTTGCTTACTAGGGGTGAATCGCTCAAATGGCTTGCTTCCTTACATTTCATCGTTAAAACCGCCGCCTCGCGTGACAAACTCACTTAAAATTGCTCTACCTAAAGGGAGCCTCCAAGAACCAACCCTCCGCTTACTTGAGAAGGCTGGCTATAACATTTACACCTCTGATCGGGGTCTCCGCCCATCTTCAGACGATGATGGCTTAGATATTTATATGATCCGAGCGCAAGAAATCGCGCGATACATTGATCAAGGTTTCATTGACTGTGGTATCACAGGACTGGACTGGGCATACGGGCATGATGTCGATCTAGTTGATCTTGCAGAACTTCCCTACTCCCGAGCCTCGACCCGCCCGACTCGCTGGGTCCTCGTCGTCCCAGAATCATCTCCTATAAAAACAGTGCAGGACCTCGAGGGAAAGCACATCGCGACCGAGGGCATCGAGATCACCAAGCGCTATCTTGCAGAGAAAGGAGTCAACGCGAGCGTAGAATTTTCATGGGGAGCGACTGAGGTGAAAGTCCCAGACCTCGTAGATGCCATCGTCGACGTCACTGAAACTGGCTCTTCATTGCGGGCTAATAAGCTCCGTATCGTTGATGAACTTCTCTCCTCATTCCCCCACTTCTATTCAAGTAAGGAAGCCTTTGCTGATGAGTGGAAACGCGGAAAGATGGAGCGGATGGTTATGATGCTTAAAGGTGCTCTAGAAGCCCGCGATAAAGTAGGCTTAAAGCTTAACCTCCCAGAAGCATCTCTTGATGCCATCTTAGAACGTCTTCCTTCTCTCCGCCGCCCTACGATTGCCAAACTGACCGAGGAGGGCTGGCTTGCATTAGAAACTGTCATCTGCGAAAAAGTAGCGCGTAATCTCATCCCCGACCTTAAAGACTTAGGAGCTGAAGGCATCATCGAGTATCCTCTCAATAAAATCGTCTCCTAGATAAAAGGAACACTTTCACGGAATTGCGGTCTTAAAAATCCGCAGAACATTAAGCCAACTAACAAACATTATGGGTAACCTCAAAAAGCGTCGTAAGACCAAGATCAGCAAGCATAAGCGCCGTAAACGCATGAAGGCTAATCGCCACAAGAAGCGTCTCCGCTATAAGTCCTAGGTTGGCTTTTCAGCGATCCTCGTGATCTCCGGCTAGGTAGACCGCATCCCTCTGCCTAATTCCACCGCCGAGTATTTCTCGGCGGTTTTCGTGCTCACTCATGAATAACGCTCATTTTCAACTTTTATTTAAATTTCTAGAAATAATTCTGACTTATGGCAGTATACAGTGAGTAATGAATAATGAATCGGAAAGTATCTTGCGAGTCTACATGGACGAGATCTCCAAGACTGAACTTCTCACCATCAAGGAGGAGCACGAACTTGCCGAGAGAATCATGGCCGGAGATGAGGCTGCACGTGAGCACATGATCCGCGCTAATCTCCGACTTGTCGTTAAAATTGCCAAAGATTACACCAACTACGGCCTCGCGCTCGCCGACTTAATCTCAGAAGGAAACATCGGACTGATGAAGGCTGTTGAGAAATACGACCCTGAGAAAGGAGGTAAACTGTCTACCTACGCTGCATGGTGGATTAAGCAGTCGATCAAGCGCGCTCTTTCTAATCAGAGTAAGACCGTCCGACTTCCCATCCACATGGTGGATAAAATTTCCCGGCTTCGTAAAATCACCCTCTCGGTTACAGAGGAATTAGGACGAGAGCCCACAGATGACGAGCTTACTGAAATCCTCGGCATCCCCCGCAAAAAATTGGCGATGCTCAAGCAAGCCGCCCAACGACCTACCTCCCTCGACGCTCCAGTCGGTGATGAAGGGTCAGCCACATTCTCTGAAACTCTGGGAGACAGCAAAGCTGTCGACCCCTTTGACGCTCTCACTGCGAAAGAAATGCACGGAGAACTCGGAGGCCTCATGAGTCTCCTCGATAAGAGGGAGACTAAGATCATCGGTGCCAGATTCGGGCTCAATGGTAAAAAACCTCTCACCCTAGAGGAAATTAGCCACGACTTCGGAGTCACTCGTGAGCGGATCAGACAGGTTCAGAACATCGCTCTCGAGAAAATGAGAAAGGCACTTGGTAAAAAAGAGAACCCCATTCCTAAACTCTCGAATGAGGCATAACTCCCTCTGAAGTGTCTAAGGGGCGAAGATTTTTCGCAGCTGCTCGTCAGAAGAGATAGTGCCGTCTATCCCAAGCTACCTTCAGAATCATCAAGCAGTGATCCATGCGTTCGGGTATTGGCCCAGTTTCCATGATTCACCCGTCCTGAGCTTTCGAGTGGAAGAAGATTCAATCTTCCTTGAAGTTGAAGTCTGGGAGATGAGCGATGGGACCGATACACAGGGCTTTTTAAAACTGACTAAGCGCCACATCGTAGAATTCGAGTTCCACGACATCGTTTCCACTGACCTCGAACAGTTCACCCCAGAAAACATCCTCTTCGAGCTCGAATTTTCATCGAACCAGCAGCGCCAAGAACAAGGCTTTTTTAAGGTGGTTTGAGATTCTGTGATGGGCTCTGACAGCTCTGGAGAATTTCGTGTAAGAGCAGGATCGGTGCTTAGTCTTCGTCCCTCCTCAACAACGCACAACAAGACAGACAAGAGCTAGCACCTGAGTCGGGCCAAAACCCGCGCTGCAGTTGAGACTCACTTCATCTCGACTTCGATATAGCGGCTACGGTGAAGCCAGACGCTCTGGACTAAGCCCAGCAGGAACATGCAGATCACGACGAAGGTTCCAGAGTAACTAACCAATGGGAGCGGAATCCCTGTGATCGGGGTTAAAAGGACACACATTCCGATGTTTTCGAACATGTGGGCAAAAAAGAGTCCCACCACTCCCCCCACAATAATTCGCCCCGCCAAATCCCGACTATAAAAGGCGATGAAAAGACACTGAATAAGTAAAAGCGCAAAACCAGTTACCAATAGCAAAGCACCGCGAAATCCTTGCTCTTCGGCAATTACCGCAAAAATGTAGTCATTGTGAGCCGTTTTCCACGGAATATACTTCTTATCATGAAGAGACCCCCGCTCGGCAGTAGCCCCCCAGCCTAGCCCTTTCCATCCTGCCTTCCCTACTGCTGTTGAGACCCAGTAAGGAGCATAGTTATCATCATTCTTTTCCACCACTCCGGTATCGACCGACTCCAGATACATCTCGATCCGCTTCGTCCCCCGCTCTGAGACTGAGGGCAAGACGACGTAATAGGCGATCGGAGCCAGACCAATCGCCATTGCCGTAAGAAAGGTTAAGTAGCGCCAGGGTATTCCACTCACCAAAATCGCCACAATCGCCACTGGTAACCAAACGAGAGCGGACCCCATATCTCCCAGCTTTACGACCATGAGGAAGGGAATGCCCGTTAGCGTCGCGATTAAGATCACTCGGAAGGAAGGCTCTGCAAAAAAGCGGTGTAGCTTTGGCAAATCTTGCGCCAAGTTCGCGATCGCAATAATCCCCGCTGCAATCGCCACCTGAGCTGGCTGAAAACTAATAGGCCCTATGCTAATTCGGTGGACCTCATCATCTAGTCCCATCGCCTTCACCGTGAGTGCCAGACCTACGAGGTAAAGCGGAAGACCTAACCAACGCACCCAGCGGTAGTCCACTAAGGCAGTGATAAAATAAACCACGGTCCCCATCGCCATCCATACTTTATGACGAGCCGCGAAGAACTCACCTCCTGAAAGGCCATTTTGACCGGGCAAATGGCGGGCTGCACTCTCGATGGCAAAAATTCCAAAAACGAGGAGCCCATACATCGTCAGGACGAGGACCCAGTTCATTCCCAGAATTTTGCGTAAAAGCGGTGTCATGACTTCTTAGGTACGGAGACTAGCTAGAGAAGGCTTTGGCGAACACCCTAAAAATTCCGCCCTTTAAAAATCATGCCCCTCTAAGCCTCATTCTAAGACCTTGCGAACCACTAGCGAGGCCCGACCACTCGCTCGCAAGCGTTCCTGACGGGCCGCTGGAATCATCTCAAGAGCGCAAGCATGATAACCTAGGCTGCTGGTAAAATACTCCACCGCTCGGGTACTGAGCGCGAAAACCCAAGGAATCCCTAGCTCACTTGCGCGTTTTTCTGCCGCCTCTACTAAGAGGTTTCCATAGCCTAGTCCGCCATGATTCTGCTTCACATAAAGACAAGCCACCTCAGCACAGCGAGGCTCCTTACAGGGGTGGAGTGCCACACAGCCTACCACATTTCCATCCACGGTGAGCACTTGGAAGTCTTCCAACGAGTTTTCTATTTCTTCATAAGAACGAGGGACCAAGTGGGCATCTCGCATGGAGCGGCCCACCATCGCAAGAAGCTCAGATATATCATCTGCTCCGATCGGGCGGACCGAAAGATAATCATCGGCATATACCATCACGCCCACCCCCTCATTCGAGAACAGCTCCGCCATCAAGACTCCCTGATGGGATTCATCGAGCAAGTGCACTCGCGGAATACCGCTTGCACAGACTTCTGCGGCACGGTGAAAAAGTTCAGCCTCGGCACCACACCAGTTCTGGGCTTCTTCCCGTGAAATCGCACTTCCGCCTTCAGAGGGTTTTGGAATAAGCGTAATTAATTTAAAAGCTCGTAATTCTCCCGCAAAAGAAACGATTTCATCACCTAAAAACGGGAGGCCTGGGCTCTCAATCAGGGCCAGCTGCCCTCGATCTAGAATCGCAGCCACCTCCGTCACATCACACTGCGTGGCCTGCCACTTTAACTCTCCATCAGTGAGAAGATGACTAATTTCAACCTCTCCATTTCCGGTAGAAATGAGAACGAGCTTCACGCCCACCTGCTGAAGCGCGATGAGATCTAGGAGTGCTTCAGCTAAGGCAAGCTGAGTCATGCGGGCAGCATTTAGAACCAAGACGAAGGTCTTCCCTTGGAAAGACGGCACGTATTGAAGGACGGCACGGACATCACTCTGCACGGCAGGAGGATAGAAAGCTTATGCCTGCTAAGCAAGACGCAGCTGAGGGCTTTATGATTTCAATCCCACCCCCGTCCTGCTCTTCTGAATGAGAGAAAAAGCGGCATAAATAAGGCTCAGCACGAGACCTGTCACAGCGAACCAATCGCCTAGGACTGCATAGAGAGTCACCTCCCCCTTCGCTGGGATGTAGACTGGAGCAAGTATATAGCCACGGTGAAAATGACTCCCGTTCTCATCCAGTAAACTGCGTTTTTTCCCCGTATAAGGATCAGTCAGAGAGCCCGCCGTAGTGACCACTCCTGTCACCCCACGATTAGCGGCACGCACCATGGGGCGCCTTAGCTCGATCGTCCTAAATAGAGCATTACGAAAATGCTGTGCCGCCCCCTCACTCTCACCAAACCAGCCATCATTCGTGAGATTCACTAACACTTGAGGCTCTTCGCGGATGAATCTCCGAGTCACTCGCTGCACCGTGTCCTCAAAGCAAATTGAGGGGATCAATCCCACCTCCTGTTCATCCACCATAAAAGAAAGAGGCTCAAAACTCTCCCCAGAGCTCAACCCGCTGCCAAACTCAACACCCGCCGCATCATAATAAAGTTCGCGCAGAAAAGGGAGATCAGGGATGTATTCTCCTAAAATGACTAAGTGGTGTTTTTGATAAGTTTCTCTCTCTCGCCTCGCTGACTGAGCCACTAAGGAGTTATAGACCTTAGTCTTCGGGTCCATAGGACCATCCCCGCTAAATTCATTAATCCCAGTAACGAAGGTGAACTCTCCTAAACTCAGGACATAGTTAAAAATACTCTCAATCGCAGGTCCACCCTGCGAGCTACCATCGTCTCGTAACTCTAAGAAATCAGGCAAGCAGGCCTCGGGCCACACCAGTAAATCCGGCATTTTCAGCTCTACGATCTCCTCTTCAGAACGACTCGTCCGCAGGGCTTCCCCTGCTCTCCGTTGCGCCTCTTCCAAGCCTTTTTCAGTTAGTTCGATAAAGCCATCGACGATTCTTTGCGGCACCCAAGCTGGGTCCACCACTCCCGCTTTCTGAGGAATATTTTGCTGAACCAGCAGCACCTGAGCCTCGATCTTAGCAGCATTAGTCACTGAGACGAGACGCGCTGTTCCTAGCGTAAATCCAGCCATGATGACTAAGAGCGCAACGGCAAAGTCCCAGTGCAGCATCTTGACCGCCCTGACTTTAAATTGCTCATAAAATCGCCGTGCCGTTTGCACCGCCACCACACTCATAAAGACTGGGAAAAAAGCCAAACCGATCACCCCGATGTACTCAGCACTCTGAGCCATCACTAGATTTTTAGCAAAGGTCACCCCCAAGCCATTCCAAGCAAATCCAGTAAATAAAATCCCCCTCACCCACTCTAAGCCACACCAGAATCCCGCTAAAATCGTAGCATAGCCCAGACTCCTAAACATCTCTCGGAAGCGACCACGGATTCCTTCCGCCTCCGTGTATTTACGCAGCCAAGGATTCCCCACAGTAGCCGAAAAAGCCCCGAAGACACCGAAGTAAAGAGCGAGATAAGCGGAAAGGGCAAGCGCCCCCGGCCAAGTGACTGACCCCAGCCACTTAAGATTAATGACCCAGAAAGTGATGCCACCCAGCCACCCTAAGCCAAAGCCACGGAAAGCCCGCTTCTTCACGCTCGTCGTCCAGAGAATAGGCAGGAGCACCCACATCCATCCCCAGACCAACCAAGAATGATCGAAGGGCGCGAAAGATAGCGCCAGAGCGGCCCCGCAGAGGACCACTGCTAAAATCCTCAAGAATCCTCGCATGAGTTCATCCGCTCGTAAGCATCTTTTTCCAAGCTTTCCCACAGGGCCGTAAGCGAGGCGGCCACCGCTTCCTCAGACTCACCTTTACCGAAAAGATAATACTTAATTTTAGGTTCCGTGCCTGAGGGCCGCACGGCAAAACGCCGCCCATCCGCTAGGTCTACGAATAACATCGCAGCCTCAGGGAGTTCATCCCCCTCTTGATCATAGAAACCACCTTTTGCGTAATCCTTAACCGCAGTGGCCGGAGAGCCTCCAATTTCTTCAGGAGGATTCTTACTATAAGATTCCACCAAGGCTGCAATCTTCCGCGCACCTTCCCCCCCTTCCATCACCAGCGATTTCCCCTGCTCTAAATACACACCATACTCGGCCCACACTTGATCACGCAGCCCCGCAATCGTGGTATTTTCACTCATGGCATAGGCCGCTAGCTCAGCAAACATCACCGCAGCCGCATTCCCATCCTTATCACGCACAAAGTCAGACCCCAAGTAGCCGTAACTCTCCTCTCCTCCAAAGACAAAGAACTTAGAATACTCCAAGCGCAGCTTCCGGCTCTCCTCCTCAGTCAGAGCGCGGTAGTCCCCTTTCTTCTCCACTGGAATAGCCTCTTCATACTTTTTCAACTTCTCCCCGATGAATTTAAAACCAGTTAAAGTATCCACCACACTGATGCCGTATTTCTCGGCAATCGCCCGCTGTAACTCCGTAGTCACCAAAGTTTTCACCAAGACCGCACGACTCCGATTACTCTCCGTGAGCCAGCCCAACTCGAACATGCTTTTAATGCGGTACCAGCCCAGTAAGGACCCGATTTGATTACCAGTAAGGAGTTCCATTTCCCCGCTTCCATTCCGCACCGCCACGCCCATGCGGTCACAGTCCGGATCAGTCGCGATCACGGCATCCGCACCGACTTCCTCTGCGAGCTCGATGCCCTTCGCCAGAGCCGAGGCATTCTCGGGATTTGGCGACTCCACGCTGGGGAAGCGCCCATCTCCCCCATCTTGCTCAGGCACCGTAATCACCTCGAATCCTAACTCACGTAACATCGGCACGATAATGATGCCACCGGTCCCGTGCAGATTCGTATAAACCACCTTAGCTTTCCGTCCCTCTAGTAAGTCCGGACGCAGTAAAGTGGTCCGTAACTTATCCATATAAATCCGATCCATCTCGTCTCCCAGAATCCTAAGCTTACCCTGCTCTGACTCCGGTAGCGGCTCATACTCCTCACTCTTCAGCGAGTTCACCTCCGTAATCACACCCGTAGCGTGCGGTTCTACGAGCTGGCCACCATCATCGATGTAGGCTTTGAAACCATTATCATGCGAGGGATTATGACTCGCCGTGAGACAGACTCCAGAAGTCGCGCGTAGATGACGCACCGCGAAAGAGATCTGCGGAGTCGCACGCTCTCCCTCAAAAAGATAGGCATCACAGCCCAAGTCCGTGGCAACTTGAGCACAAGTCTCAGCAAAATCGCGCGAGAAATGACGCGTGTCATGGCCAATCACGATGGAGGGCTTCCCCTCACCGGTAAAACTATGGCGCACATAGGTCACGAGACCAATCATAGCCCGCTTGAGATTAAAGAAATTCATCGAGGCCGTCCCCACACAGGGATGCTCAGGCCGCCCCAGTGGACCGCCCGCTCCTTGCTCTGCGGCTGTAACAATCTTACCCACCGTGCGGCCGCGCAGTCCTCCAGTCCCGAAGGCCATCGTCTTAAAAAAGCGATCGTCGATTTCTTGCCACTCCTCAGCTTTCAAGAGCTCAGTAATCGCAGCCGCCCCGATGACTGAGGCAGTCCCTGCCAGATAGAGTTCGATATGACCACAGGCTTCTGCCGAGATCTTGCCGTTCTGCACCGCCGCATCTAAAAGGGATTTCCATTCGCTCATTTCGAGAGCGATGTTAAAACGAGAGCGCACAATGTCCAACCCTCGCCTTCAAGAAATCATCACCCGTTCTCTCCAAAAGCGCGAAATACGCCAAAATCGTTGTAAGGGTAAAGAAAACGACCTCATTCGCCTGATCGATGGCGGTGGCGACGAACTACGCGGAAGCATCCTAGAAAGCTACGGAGCTGGCTGGCTCATCTCCACGAGTGGAGGCGGGCTAAATCCTGACCTTCGTCGCATCCTCGCAAGTTACCGTAAGCCGCTCTACTGGAAACGGCTCGACCAACATCAAAAAGAATCCCCCCAACACCTTAGTGGCCCCGAGATGCCTCAATTTTTCACGGGAAAAGAAAATGGCCTGACCTGCCGCCTCTCTTTCCAATCTGGCTACTCACAAGGGATCTTCATCGACCAGCGGGACAATCGTGCTGCTCTCCGGGCCATGGTGAAACCGGGCCAAAGCGTCCTTAATACCTTTGCCTACACGGGCTTCTTCTCCATCGCTGCGGCTGCTGCCGGAGCGATCACTTCCACCTTAGACCTTTCCCAAGTTTACCTAGACTGGGCACGCGAGAACTTCCGCCTCAATCAGATGTCACCAGAAGACCACTACTTCTGTAAGGGAGACACCTTCCACTGGCTACGCCGCTTCGCCAAGCAGGGACGTAAATTTGACTACATCATCTTAGACCCTCCCACCTTCTCACGAGATGATCGGGGTAAAGTCTTCCGAGTGGAAAAAGATTACAGTGCCCTCTTCGATCTCGCTGCCTCCTGCCTCGCCCCTGCTGGACGCATCCTCGCCTGCACCAATTTCCGGGGGATCACACTACCAGAGTTTATGGCTCAGCTTAAAGGGGCTGAACTAAAAGCAGTCGCCATGCCCTCAGACTTCACCGATACCCCTTACCTTAAATCAGTCTGGGCCCACTTTTAACCAGGAATTTTATAGATCAAACGGAGCGAGTCTAAACGTAATCTCGCCCCCATGAGAGCATCTTTAAGAGCGCCGTGATGTCGGTCTAGCTCCGCGATCTCACCCTCATCAATAAGCGGGTTCACTTGTGCTAAGTTTAGAAGCCGCGCCTTCTCGATTCCCAGCGACTCCTCCATCGTCCCCAGAGCTTTCTTGAGCGTGCTTACTCGGCGCTTCTTCGCTAACACTTCTAGCGCCTTCAGCATCGCTGGGATCATCTCACCACTGATCTTATCTTGCTCTAATAGCTTCCGGTGATTTCCCGGTCTGATTACTGCTTTTATCAGAGATAAATCTGCCGTGAGGTCCTTTGCCTGATAGTCCACTGCCACTCGGATCGGCACCGCAGGGAGATAGTGATCCGTCTGGAGGGAAGCTGGAGCCACACATTCCACGACATAGTAAGCCTCAAGTATGACTGAGCTGGTTCCCGGAGCTTCCCACACCCCGAAGGCACTATTGCCGGCTTCCCCAGAAAGGAGAAGATCGATCGAGTTTCTTACCATCGGATGGTCTGCCGTCATCAGACCTATCTCCTCTCGTGTTAGGGCCCGTTCTCGATCAAAGGTGACACTCATGCCGTCTTCGGGAAGATCAGGAAAGGCATCAGTAATAACATTCCCGGGTTGAAGAAGATAAGTTCGCATTCCCAACTCTTCTACCGAAAGACCAAAGTGATCGAAAAGCCGTAAAATCCAGTCCTCAAAAGCACGGTCGCCATCCCAAGCATCCATCAACTCTAAGGTCTTCTCGATCTCACCGTCTCCCTGAGAAGTAAGCGCCAAGAGGCGGTCTGGGCCGCGCTCCATCTGTGCCTCGGTCTCGTCTCGGAGTTTCTTAGACTCGCTAATAAACTCGCCTAGCGTAGGAGCCTCCAGCTGCTGGAGTCGCTTTACCAATAGCTGAGCACCTTGCAAATTTTTCTCAAAGGCATTCAGCCCCTCTTGATACCAGCGAGCAGAGCGCTCCCCAGCATCCCCCTTCACGTAGGGCACATGGATATGAATCGTCTCAGTCTGCCCGATCCGATCGAGCCGCCCAATCCTCTGCTCAAGTAATTCCGGATTTTCAGGAAGGTCAAAGAGAACTAAATGATGAGCGAATTGAAAATTACGCCCCTCACTCCCGATTTCAGAGCAGATTAAGAGCTGCGCCCCCTCATCTTCCGAGAAATAGGCCGCATTCCGGTCGCGCTGTAAAAGCGTAAGCTCCTCATGAAACTGCGCGATCTTCATATCAACGCGGTCCAGTAAAGCTCCCACTAGATCTTCTACTAAGTCGAGTGTCTTACAGATCAAGAGAACCTTCTGAGATGGATTTTGTTTAAAAAATTCAAGGAGCCAAGTCACTTTCGCCTCGAAGGGATCATCCCCTTCTAACTCGATCAGGTGGGCTTTACGCTCTGGGAAACCACTGAGCTGTTTCCTCGTGTTCCGGAACATCACCCGCCCCGTCCCAAAGGAATCTAGCAAGTCTCGTACGACTTCCTTCTTATCTCTAGGGAGTTTTGATAAAGCCTCTGCAATCCGAGGTGAACGTTCCTCGAAAAAAGCAGGATCAGGAAGCCCACCTGCCTGAATCTCATCAACTGCATCTGCCACTTTCTCATAGTAGCTAGACTCCGCCAAGAAGTGATCTAAGTCATTATAGCGATGGGGATCTAGCAACTGCAAACGCGCGAAGTGTCCTTCCGCCCCCAGCTGCTGGGGAGTCGCAGTCAGAAGGAGAACTGAGGGGGTTTCTAGGGCTAAGGCCTGCACCAGATCATAGCCCTCACTCGCCTCTTCTGGGCTCCACTCTAAGTGATGGGCTTCATCTACGATGAGCAGATCCCATCCCGCTGCTATGACCTGAGGAATGCGCTCGGGGTGATCTAAAAGAAAATCCTGAGAACAGAGAATGAGCTGGTTTTCTAAAAAAGGATTTTCCGCAGAAATAGACTGACAGCGCTCCTCATCAAAAATGGCAAAAAGAAGATTAAAGCGGCGTAAGAGCTCCACAAACCACTGGTGCACGAGTGGCTCTGGCAGGAGAATAAGGACTCGCTCAGCCCGCCCCGTAAGGTGGAGACGGTGCAAGATAAGACAGGCCTCGATGGTCTTCCCTAGGCCCACCTCATCAGCTAGGAGCACACGTGGAGCGAGACGCGAGCACACCTCTTTAACAATCGCAATTTGATGCGGAATGTAGTCGATCCTCCCGCCCAGAAAACCCCGCACGGGAGACTTACGGATTTGAGAAGAGCGAAAAAGCGACTCGATGCGGAGATTAAAAGTCCGCAACTCATCCACCTGCCCCCCGAGCAGGCGATCATCCGGCTTAGAAAAACTGATCGAGTCATCGAGCTCTCCTTCGGCAAACGAGCGCTCTCCTTCATGGTAAGTCAGGAGGTGATTTTCCTCTGTGACTCGATCTATCGTGATACTCTCTCCAGTATGAATCAGGACCTCATCACCCACTCTAAAACGCACCCGCATAATCGGGGCAGAGGCGAGCGCGAAGACTCGTTTTTCTTCCGCTGCGGTGAATAAAATCGTGGCCTTCCCATCTCCCTCTTCTAATAAAACACCTAAGCCTAATTCTGGCTCACTCGTGCTAATCCAGCGTTGCCCTGGTTCATAATTACCCTGCATTCGCTCATTAGCATAAGGGCGATCAGGGCCTGAGGGAACTGCGAATTCTTCGGGAGGAATTAAACTTGGCGATTGTGAGACACTGCCTACCGTCAGCCACTATTGAATTATGAAGGAACTCAAAGATGGCATCAGATCACTCGTGCGCCTCGATTTTAAGGGCCACGTTCACAAGAAATTCCGTGGCACCCACTCTGATAAGCGCTTCGCAAATGAAGTCGCCGTTCTTAAAGCACTAGAAGATCGTGGTGCTACCAATGTCCCCCGCCTGCTCAGTCACGATCATGAGTCACTCACTCTTGTCACCACGAACTGCGGTGCTCCCGCCCCCCTGATCACTCCCGCTAAGGCCACTGCACTTTTTCAAGAATTAGAGGACCGCTTTGGAATAAAACACGATGACCCAGAGCCTCGTAATGTCACTTACTCCCAGGCCCTGGGCAAGTTCTGCCTAATAGACTTCGAGCTCTCAGAAATCCTCCCCATGCCCTGTGCGGTCCGGGAAACTAAGACCAATATCCTGCGAGCCACCTGGTCTGCTTTAAGCGAAAAAGGCACTGGCCATCTCGCAAATGATGACGCCCTCCTCGCCCTCACCGTAAACCCGGAATCGACTGATCCTTTGCCAGACTCTGGGGAAATCCTGCTAGATCCCTCCCACCTTGTCCTCGCCGTGTCAGATGGCATGGGCGGACAGAACGCCGGCGAATTCGCCTCCCGTCTGCTCATGGCCCGTATCCGGAAAGAGGCCGCCGCACTTTACCAGCAGCTCTGCTGCGAGAACGAAGCACAATGCGCACTCGATCAACTTCTCCGTAAGTGCCATCACGACATCATGAACCTCGCCGCCGAAAACGGGAACACCCAGGGCATGGGGGCTACCCTCACCATGGCCTGGATCAGCCATGAACGCCTCTTCTGGGCTCACATCGGTGATTCGCGGCTCTACTTGATAGACGACGAGGGCGTCCGCCAATTAACCCAAGATGACAACCAAGCTTGGCACCAATGGCAGCGTGGTGAACTCAGCGAATACGCCTACCGTAACCACCCCCGTAAGTCTGTCCTTAGTGATGTCCTCGGCGGAAGCCCTCACGAGCCTTTCCCGAAAACTGGCTCCCTCCCGCTCAAAGATTGTCAACGCCTCATGCTCTGCTCAGATGGCCTCATGGACGGACTCTGGGAAAAAACAATCCACGAGATGCTCTCCGAGGATCTCCCTGTAAACCAGATCGTAGAAGCCATGAGCGCGCGCGCTATCGACAACGATGACCGAGATGACACCACGCTCATCCTCGCTCAAATCGCCCGTATCTAACTCATACACTTGGCACAGAATGTGCTTTTTCGGAGATAAGGATTTGCTTAAAGTGGGATTTTTTTCAAATCTCCCTGCGATCCTTCAAACGATCTAAATGCGGGGAAGATAAATTCTACGCAAACAAATCAGACCAATGGCTAAATACCGACTCGATTACATCTGGCTGGACGGCTACACGCCCGTTCCTAATCTCCGCACGAAATGCTGCATCAAGGAATTTGATGACACGCCCACCCTCGAGCAGCTCCCTGAGTGGGGCTTTGATGGCTCCTCCACCCAGCAAGCTGATGGTGGTGATTCCGACTGTATTCTTAAGCCAGTCGCCCTCTACCCTGACGGCACTCGTGAAAATGGCATCCTCGTCATGTGTGAGGTCATGCTCCCAGACGGTAATCCCCACCCCTCTAACGCCCGTGCAGGCATCCTCGACGATCCCGACGCATGGTTCGGATTCGAGCAGGAATACTTCCTCGAGAAAGACGGTGGCATCCTTGGCTTCCCGAAAGGCGGCTACCCAGAGCCACAAGGTGGCTACTACTGTGGCGTCGGCTATAAAAATGTCGGAGACATCGGCCGTGCCATCGTGGATGAGCACCTTGACCTCTGTCTCTACGCTGGCATCAACCACGAGGGAATCAACGCCGAGGTCGCCATGGGCCAGTGGGAATTCCAAATTTTCGGAAAAGGATCCAAGCGCGCCGCAGACCAGATCTGGGTCGCCCGTTTCCTTCTCGAGCGTCTCTGTGAAGAGTATGGAGTGGATGTGAACTACCACTGCAAGCCTCTCAAAGGGGACTGGAATGGCTCTGGTATGCACGCCAACTTCTCCACCAAGAAACTCCGCGAAGAAGGTGGTAAAGACTACTTCGATAAGCTCATGGCTCAGTTCGAGAAAAACTGCATGGAGCACATCGCCGTCTACGGTCCTGATAATGATCAGCGCCTCACCGGACTCCATGAAACTCAGTCTATCGACAAATTCTCATGGGGCATCGCCGATCGTGGTGCCTCCGTTCGAGTCCCTCACTCATTCGCCAAGAATGACTGGAAAGGCTACCTCGAGGACCGCCGCCCGAACTCACAGGGAGACCCATACGCCATCGCTTCCCGTATCCTTAAGACGATCGAGGAAGTTGGCTAGTTCTCTCAAAGAACATCAAACAAAATTCTCAAGACGGTCACTGGGTTCCCCAGCGGCCGTTTTTTTTAATCCCCCTCCTCAATTCCCCCACCATTTTAAAGCAAATATGAAAGCAAATCCCTCGCAGGAGTAGCTTTTCAATAAAGATGACCACCATTCCCCGCTGTAAACCACAACTTGATCCGGAGTTCGTCCCCGCCGTATTATGGAACCGGGCTTATCAAGCAAGTGTCAACAAGGCTCCAGATCGGCGTGAGATTCGCATCGCCGTAGACCGCCCAGAAGGAAGCACATGGGTCTACGAGACTGGCCTCCTACCCGAGTCGGAGGACTCAGCCCCATCCACTTATAAATACTGCGAACGCATCGTGAAATTTTTACTCTGGGCGTGGGGTGGGTCCCGCGTGCGCATTAGCAATGCAGCAGATGTCGTAGAACACCTGCAAGAAATCTACTCGGTAAATGGCAAACGAGGCTTTGACTACGAGTTTATGGGAGCTAGCTGCTTTAATGAAAACTTCACCATTCAGAATGCGGAGCACGCAGAGATTCAGGAAGCTCACCCCGCTCCCACCGGCCGGATAGACTCGTTTCAGCTTAAGGGAAATCGGATCGGCTTCGACCTCGGCGGGAGTGACCGTAAGTGCGCTGCTCTGATTGACGGAAAAGTCGTCTTCTCTGAAGAAGTCAAATGGAATCCCTACTTTAAGAGTGATCCAGCTTATCACCGTGCAGGGATAGAAGACAGCCTGATGCGTGCCGCTGCGCACCTTCCTAGGATCGATGCGATCGGCGGCAGTGCCGCAGGCATCTACATCTCTAACGAGCCCCGCGTGGGCTCACTTTACCGTGGGGTGAGCCGCGAAGATTTTCAGACATCCATCCGCCCTCTCTTTCATGATCTAAAACACAAGTGGAATGATATTCCTTTTGAAATAGCCAATGATGGCGATGTCACCGCGCTGGCGGGTGCGATGGCCATCCATGATAGCGCCGTGTTAGGCCTGTCCATGGGGACAAGTCTCGCCGGTGGTTATATTCATCCCAGCGGTGCCATCACTGGCTGGATGAATGAACTCGCCTTCGTTCCCGTCGACTACCGAGAAGGAGTGGCGAAAGATGAATGGAGCGGTGATGACGGTTGCGGAGTCCAGTACTTCTCACAGCAAGCCGTCAGTCGCCTGTTACCACTCTCCGGCATCGAGCTTAGCGAAGATCTTGGACTCCCTGAGAAACTAGAAATTGTCCAAGCTAAATTGATGCAAGGCGACGAACGCGCTGCTGCGATCTACCGAACTATCGGCACTTACCTTGGCTACACGATTGCTCACTTTGCCGATTTTTATCAATTCAGACATCTTCTCTTCCTCGGCCGGGTGAGCTCAGGCGCAGGAGGTGAAATCATTATGCAAGAAGCACGCCGCGTGCTCAGTCTAGAATTCCCAGAACTCTCTAAGACCATAGCCTTTCAAACGCCCGATGAGAAGACCAAGCGCCACGGTCAGGCTATCGCGGCTGCCTCCCTTCCTAAAATAGACTAATCCCTCAAAGAAGTTTCTCCCGACGCAAACACCCGCCTGCTGGATTAAGATTTCCCTATTCCTTAGCTCTCTATTTTTATCCCGAGCTCTTTGAGTAACACCCCATCAAGATCATCTTTACTGGGGCGGAGACATTCGGATTTTCCCAAGCGGACAATCTGGAGTTTTTTCTCAGTCTTTCCAATCGCGAGGAAGAGATCCTCGGTGGGAAGTCCACGGTATCTTACCGCAGTGACCTTACCAAAGAAGTGCCCATCTCCGTCCGCACTGGTCATCATCTCCCCACTTTCACTGGTATGATGGGGGAAGTTTTTTTGAAGCGCTGAATTGACATAGTCTTTAATCTGCTCGCTCGTCATGGTCTTTATTTTAGGAATGGCTGCGAAATTCTAAGTGCTCATTACGCTCCTGTAAATTCCCCACGAGGTAAGTCGATGAGAGGAGAACGACCCATTGCCCATCTTGGTCCCGAGCGAGGGCACAGCCGGAAGGGAGCTTAAGTTCAGGCGGCTCACGATCACTCCGCCCACTCACTGGCTCTTTCTCCAGAAACCACTGAACGACATTCCAGCGCGGGTGCTCTTGGCGGGTCTCCACTTGATACTCGCTAAGCAGGCGGGCTTGTAAAACTTCAAACTGAAGTGGCCCCACCGCCCCCAGGAGCGGGACCGCCTGCGCACTGCCATGGACGTGGTAAGCCTGAGCCACTCCTTCTTTCATGAGCTGCTCCATGCCTGCACGGTAGCGTTTGATATTCTTGGTATCGCTATTGAGGATGTAGGTGAAGCACTCTGGAGTGAAGCGGGGCATTTCTTGATACACCACCTTGGGATCACTCGTGAGAGTGTCCCCGATTAGGAAATTATAATTACCGACAAGGGCGAGGATATCCCCAGCGTATGCGGTATCGAGCGTTTCTCGATCCTGCCCAAAGAGCTTCTGAGCATTGGCAAGTCTCACCTTTTTACCCGAACGCTGGTCCACGACTTGCATATCCCGCTCGAACACACCGGAAACGATGCGGATGAATACCGCACGGTCACGGTGACGCGGGTTCATATTAGCCTGAATCTTAAAGACGAATCCCGAAAAATTCAGGGCCTCAGGATCGACCACATGATCTCGACTGACTCTTCCAGCTGGAGAAGGCGCCATTTCTAGGAAGCTCTCCAGCATATTCTGTACTCCGAAATTATTCATGGCGCTGCCGAAGTAAATCGGCATCTGTTCCCCAGCGAGGACTCGCTGAAGGTCCAGCGGCTCGGTGAGACCATCAAGCATCTCTACCTCTTGGATCACAGTTTCATAAAGCTCGGCACTCAGGGCCTCTTTCACTTTATCATCAGCGATTCCCGCCACTTCCAGGGGGGCTTTAAAGGCGCCGTGAGAAGTCCGCTCGAAGAGATTCACCTCATCTTTACTACGGTCGTAAACACCGCGAAAACGAGGCCCATCTCCCAGTGGCCAATTCACGGGAGCGGGTGCTAATTTTAGGACCCGCTCCAGCTCATCCATTAGCTCTAAAGGCGGGCGCGAAGGGCGGTCCATCTTATTCACGAAGACGAAGATCGGCACCCCACGGCGGCGGCACACTTCAAAGAGTTTTAAAGTCTGTGCCTCGATCCCCTTACCAGCATCAATCACCATCACGGCGGCATCCACGGCGGAGAGAACTCGGTAAGTATCTTCCGAAAAATCATGGTGCCCAGGAGTGTCTAACAAATTAACACAGTAATCTTGGTACTCGAATTGTAGGACCGTGGAGGATACCGAAATCCCCCGCTCCTTCTCCATGGACATCCAGTCACTAGAGGTGGCCTGCTGTTCCTTCTTAGAAGTGACACTCCCCGCCAAACCGATCGCCCCTCCATATAGGAGGAGTTTTTCAGTTAAAGTGGTCTTACCAGCATCTGGGTGCGAGATAATGGCGAAGGTCCGCCGCCGTGCTATTTCGCGAGCAGCCGCAGCGGGAACCTTAGGAGATGAAATGGGAGTGGTCAAAGCAAGGAGACGAGTATCTTGCCATGGACTCCTTGGCAATCTTCTCCCCAGAAAGGCAGTAAAAGATGCGCCCTGAAAAGGCTAATCTACCGCAATCACCTTCGTCTTAGCCCAGTCATCTCCTAAGCGCTTTCCTGCGCCCACATTGCCACTACGGGAGAGCATAATAAAGCACTCGATTACTCCGAGCACTGGAATCGCAAAGAGGAGATTACGAGTGGCCCCCGTAGCCCAATCACCGCTCAAGGAGGAGCCATCCTCTCGCACTGCCCTTAACTTCATCGCCTTTTTCCCGAGGCTCTGCCCATCTAGGAAAGGTAGACTATCACGAGTCAGCATGACTAAGCCCATGACTGCGTATTGTAAAAAACCTGAACCGGTAATGGTATCCACTAAAAAACCAATAAAGCCCACCGCGATGGCATCGATGAGGAGTCCAAGCAGTCGCTTCACCAGATCTTTTTCCACCCCGTCCGCAGAGGTCATAGACTCCGCAGCATCCAGCTCTGGTTCAGAGTCTTCCACCTTCTCTGTTTTCTGGGCGTTCTCCGGTTTTTCCGCCTTCGGCTCGACTCGATCAAGCGGGCTCGTCGGAGGTTTTACCGGCGGAGTGGTCCTAATCGTAGGTTTCGGGATTTTCTTCTCGTGATCATCCATATCTCCCTAATTAACATAAGATTTTCACTTTTGCCAGCTCGTCATTTTGAAAATAAGCTCACCTCCATCACTGCTACTCGCTCCCCCACTGGCCACAGTACCACTCCCAAGTATCAGGATCACTCCAATCCTCCACCGTAAGCGTCACTTCTAGTTCAGCTCCCACCTCGGCGTAGCTCTGATCGAGGCGGAGAATCCGGTACCCCCAGTGAGGAGCACGGCCTGGATCCAGCGGACTGGAACTTAGGACGAGATCATCATCCACCTTCGCCTTCATATAGACGACTAATCCATCGAGAATCCCGGCCTGAGTCACCTTCCGGGTGAACTTCACCTTTAAGGGTAATCTCGCTTCTGAAATGTGGTGCAAGTCCACCTTCATGATTGGGGCGGGCTCCGTCATGAAATGCTTCACCACGCCCAAGTCACAGCTCACGAGGCGATAGTAATCCACGTCCTGCGGGCGGCTGCGCTCCATACTAGAAAAGTCAAAACCGTAAACGTCTTCTAACTCCCAAATGTAAGGCACCCGCCGTTCATCATGCAGGGTGATGGGCTCACAAAATAGCTCGAATTGGCTCGGCAGAATCAGCCCCCCAGGTTTAAGAAGGCGCTCCCGTAAGTCACAGACATTCGTCATCATGGCCTCATCGAAGAGGTAGTCACCCATCTGCTCATGAACGATGACATCCACCGGCTCATCGAGGTAGAATTTAGAGCTGTGCACATCCTCAAAGTCGACATTCTCGATCCCGTTCTCAGCAGCCAGCTGCTTAGCATGCTCGATGATCGAGGAATGATCGACCGCATAAACCCGCTCCGCTCCCTGCCGTGAGGCGAAGGCCGCTAAAATCCCAGTTCCGGTCCCGAGGTCGATCACCCGGTCACCCTTTTTCACGTGTCGAGAAATCGCCTCGTGATAGAACTGCATCCTAGGCTGATCTGCCAGCATCCGCTCCTGAGTGTGTAAGTCTGCAAAGTATCCCTCATTAAATTTACGGTATTTTTCTGCCGGAGTGCTGAGCTCTTCTGGGGGATCTATCCAGGCCCTGAGACGAGGAGAATTTTCAAGCTTACACTTTAGGGAAATTCCTAGTCGCCGGAGCTTCTGAAAGAAGGCGACACTGAGTCTTTGAATCGGGGAGGAGGCCATCAGAACAAGTGAGGAGGCTGTGCTAACAGGCTGCTAGGAGGAGACCAAGATGATTCCAAATTTCATCCGTCCCTCTTTCGAGATTTCCTCGCACTTCCCACCCCGTAAACTAAGGTCGGGGCTTTGAAAAAAGACCTCAAAGACTTAATCTGCACGCTGACTGGGGCTAGCGCCATCACAGGAAGCGAGAGGATTCAGGAACTCTGGAGCGGATACGGAGAGATCCTCCGCATTCATCTCAATGACGCCGAGACGCCCAGCATCATTGCTAAGCTCATTCAGATCCCAGAGAGGAGAAATCATCCACGCGGCTGGAACTCAGATCTAAGCCATGAGCGTAAAGTGAGATCTTATCAGGTAGAAGCCTCGTGGTATCAGTATTGGAGCGCTCATTGTGGAGCGGAATCACGCATTCCTAAATTCCTCTGCCATGAGCAGATTAAAGGCGGGAGTCTCCTGCTTTTAGAAGATTTAGATGGTGCAGGCTATCCCCTGCGCCTCAGTTCCGTGACCCCATCTCAGCTCAGAGCATGTCTAGACTGGCTGGCCCATTTTCACGCCACTTTTATGGGAGTCAGCCCCCATCACCTCTGGGAGAAAGGGAGCTATTGGCAGCTCGACACCCGCCGTGAAGAACTAGAAGCACTCAGTGATCTCCCCCTAAAAGAAGCAGCTCCACTCCTAGATCAACGCCTCTCGTCCGCTCACTTCCAGAGCCTCATCCACGGGGATGCTAAGCTGGCGAATTTCTGCTTCGCCCCAGCCGGGGAAGCAGTCGCAGCAGTTGATTTCCAATACGTAGGTGGAGGCTGCGGCATGAAAGACCTAGCCTACTTTATCGGCTCCTGTCTCGATGAGGAGGAATGTGCAGCACAGGAGAGCGAGCTGCTTACCCATTACTTCGAGACTCTTCAGCGAGCACTCCACAAGAGGAAAAGTGACCTCGATCCACTGGAGGTGGAACGAGAATGGCGAGCCCTCTACCCGATCGCCTGGGCCGACTTCCACCGCTTCTTAAAGGGGTGGAGCCCGGGGCACTGGAAGATCCATTCATACAGTGAGCGCATCTGTGCTCAGGTTCTGAAAACACTCTAAAGTTTGCAGGATCGCTAAACTTTGAGCAGAGTGTCCCTTCATCCACCCTATGAAAGAACCTACACCCGAGCTTAAGAAGGCAAAGAAGCAGCGGCTCAGTGCCCCCAGTAAGACTGAGACAGCCCTCCTTCCTCCTTTCACGGGCCTTTCTTTAGAACAGATTCTTATCCCTAGGAATCAGGCCGAATGCCAGTCTGCACTCGCAGAAATTCGCGCTGCGGGAGTCGCCGGCTTCGATACCGAGGCCAAGCCCATCTTCCGAAAAGGTCAAAAATGCACCGGTCCTCACGTCGTGCAATTTTCTCTTAGAAAAAAAGCATATATCTTCCAGCTTCAGCACGAAAGCTGCGAAAAAACGGCCTCCGAGCTGATCGCTTCCACCGAGATCTTAAAGGTCGGCTTTGGACTAAAAAACGACCACACCCAGATTCGCAGGCGCCTTAATGTAGACCTCAAGCACGTCCTTGATCTAGACCAAGCTTTTCGTAAAATCGGATACCCTAGTCAGATTGGTGTGCGGGGGGCTATGGCCGTACTCTTTAAACTCTACTTTAAGAAATCAAAGACCATCACGACAAGTAACTGGGGCCTGCCTGAACTCAGTGAGAAGCAGCTACACTATGCCGCCAATGATGCTTACGCGGCGCTTAAAATCCTCGAGGGGCTCCAAGAACAAGGCCTCTTAGATCCCTCATTCCCATCACCTTAACCTCCGGCAAAAACTGGCTGAAATCCAGCCTCACAGAGGATTTCTCTCACGGCCTCACGCTGGTCTCCCTGTATCTCGATGCAGCCATCTTTCACCGTGCCTCCCACTCCGCAAGTCTTCTGCATCAGCTTCGCGAGTTCTTTTTTTTCAGAAAGCTCAACTCCCGGAAAGTTTTTCACGATCGTTACGGCCTTTCCGCCACGGTGAGCCGTCTCGCGGATGATATCCACCCGCCCACGTTTTCTTTCTTTTCGCTCGGCTTGCGGGCTCTGCTCGGTCCCGTCCTCCTCTTCCGGTCCCGCTGGCAAGTCTCCCAGCGCATCTAAAGCTCCCGCTGCGAAGGGATTAGGAAGTTCAGCATTCCTTTCCTGCTCTTTTTTTAAGCGGGCTGCTTTGTCCTTTCTCCGGCTCATCCCCTTTTTCTTACTTCGTGAAGTGTTGTAAAATGGTCTCCACCAGACCTGCGATGTCATGCTGAGGAGACTCGATCGAGGCCGCCCCGCACTGGCTTTGGAAAGCCTTATGAGTGACTGGACCGATGCACGCCGCCTCGCATCCCTCCGGCCAGTCTAACCCCATCTTAAAGAAATGATCCACAGTGGAAGCACTGGTGAAGGTGATGAGGTCAGCCCCTTCCTCACGGAGTTGCTGAGCGGCCCCCGTAGGGTCACTCGTTTCAGGCACAGTCCGGTAAGCGAGGCAGTGATCCACGATCGCGCCTAACTCTGTAAGGCCATCATGCACGACATCGCGTGTCTCCTCCGCCTTAATCCAGAGAATTTTCTGGTGCTCCACGCTCTCGTTCTTAAAGGCCTCGACTAGCCCCTCGGCCACGAATTTCTGAGGGAGTAAATCGACCGCGTAGCGATACTCGCGAATCTTAGCCTCAGTGCTAGGCCCGATCGCGGCGATGCGACATCCGCCTAAACTACGCGCATCTTGGTAAGTGGCGTAGAAGGCATCAAAAAATCGCTCCACCCCATTCGGGCTGGTAAAGATGAGCCAATCGTAAGTATGAGACTCGGCGACAGACTCAGCGAATTCCTGCTTATTCTGAGGGTGTTCGATACGGATCGTAGGTAGCTCGATAACATCAGCTCCAAGTTCCCCTAAGCGCTTACTCAGCCCCCCAGCCTGCTCACGGGTCCGAGTCACCACGATCCGCTTTCCAAAGAGAGGACGGGACTCGAACCAATTGATCTTCTCCCGCTCTTTAACCACTTCTCCGATCACCGCGACTGCTGGAGATTTAAATTTCTTCTCTTCTACGATGTCCGCAATCGTGGCGAGTGTGCCTTGGACCGTTTGATGCTTTCCTGTAGTCGCCCAGCGAGTCAGGGCAATGGGCGTCCCAGCTGCCGCCCCTCCTGCGATGAAGCGCTCACAAATCCCGCGAAGTCGTGAAACTCCCATGACGAAGACCTTAGTCCCCCGAGTCTGAGCCAGCTGCTCAAAGTCTAAGGAGCTATCATCCTTAGTAGGGTCTTCATGCCCCGTAAAAATCGTGAGTTGAGAACAGTGGTCACGGTGGGTCACGGGAATCCCGGCATAAGCAGGACCTGCAATCGTAGAAGAAATCCCGGGCACGATCTCGAAGGGCACCCCCGCTTCTGCCAATTCCGCAGCCTCTTCCCCACCACGTCCGAAGATCATCGGATCCCCCCCTTTCAGGCGAGTCACCACTTTCCCTTGTAAGGTTTTCTCGACAATGAGGGCATTGATTTGCTCTTGTGGAATGGCGTGGTCAGCAGCCCGCTTCCCAGCAAAGATCAGCTCACACCCCTTCTTCGTCCAGCCGATCAACTCTGCGCTAGAAAGAGCATCATAGACTAAGACATCACATTTCTCGATGCACTCCTTAGCCTTCAGCGTGACGAGTCCCAAATCGCCGGGACCTGCGCCGACTAGATAACAAATTCCTTGTTTACTCATTTTAAATTCTCAAAAAGTTGTCGCGCCACTTCTAGTGGAACCACTCCACTGGCACCACCCTTGCGGGGCGAACCCGCCGTCTCGGGAAAGACTCGTGCCCCCATTTCTAGATGCTCCCCATTGAGACTAGACCACACTCCGATCGGGGTCGAGCAGCCCGCATCTAAGAGCCGTAAAAATTCCCGCTCTGCCGCGACTCGGTTCCACGTCTCAAGGTGATTTAAGGTATCTACGATCTCCCCCACCTCCTCATCTCCACGGCGAATTTCTAAGCCCACTGCCCCCTGTCCCGCTGCCGGGAGAAACTGACGCTCAGGAAGGCACTCTACAAAAACAGGGTGGCGCTTAATCTCAAACATCCCCTCCGTCTGGTATCCTAAGCGGGCCAGCCCAGCCTCCGCTAAAATAACGCCATCGTAATCAGCATCCATCGCTGCCTTTTCCATACGAGTGGGGACATTACCTCGCAGGTCTACCACTTTCACCCCTGCTTTTAAAAATTGTAACATGCGGGCACGGCGGACTGAGCTGGTGCCCACGCGTGATCCCTTACGCACTTCTGACCACGGAATTTTACCCACCCACACATCCGCCACGGGCGCGCGCTCTAACACCGAGCGGAGCTGAAAGGGCTCTTCTAAAACAGTGGGGAGGTCTTTAAGGCTATGCACCGCCACATCGATTTTCTTTTGCTCCAAGGCAACTTCTAATTCCTTGATAAAAACACCCTTGTCCCAAATCCCCTCGGCCTTAGCCACCTCATTCAATGCGACATCCGTCCGGCGGTCCCCCGTGGTCTTGATGATCACCCGCTCCACTACTAAGTCAGGGAAATGAGTAGCGAGCGCAGCCTCAGTCATTTCAGCCTGCTTTAGAGCAAGTGCGCTACCGCGTGTTCCTATTTTTAAAGTTTTCATTCGTCTAGTCGTTCACCGCTGGGAGGTTGCTTTTATCAATTTCTTCACGGATAATATCCTCACAAAATTTCAACTGCTCCTCACGCCTTTTCCTCGCCTGATCTGCCATCTCTTGCAAGGTATCAATGTCGTAAAGGTAGACTTCATCAATCTCCCCGACCTTAGGGTCGATGTCACGAGGGACCGCGATATCGACCATAATTAAGGGGCGGAATTTCCGCTTTCGCCGCACCGCCTCGACATGGCCTGGCTTCACGACGAAGTGCGGAGCACCCGTAGCAGCGATGACCACATCGAGGTGGGTCAGCTCCTCTTCCCACCCCTGAAAAGGCACTGCCCGCCCTCCGATTTCCTCAGCGAGGTCTGCTGCTTTATCAAAGGAACGATTCGTCACCATGACCGAGGAAGCACCACGCGATTGCAGCGCACGGGCTGTCTTACGGCTCATTTCCCCAGCCCCGATCACCATCACAGAGCTTCCCCTTAACTTACCGCAGACCTTCTCGGCGAGCTCCACGGAGGCACCTGCCACCGAGGTCGCCCCTTCCTGAATCGCAGTGTGAGTTCGCACCCGTTTCCCTACACCGAAGGCCTTTTGAAAAAGCTTATTAAGAACCACCTTAGTGGCCCCGACATCGAGCGATCTCTTATAAGCCTTCTTTACCTGACCGAAGATTTCAGTCTCGCCCAGAACCATCGAGTTCATCCCGCTCGCCACACGGCAAAGATGCTCAGCGGCGACGCGACTCTCATAGCGGTAAAAAATCCCCTCCCGTGATCCCGAGTAATCTCGCTGCTCACAAATCCAATTTTCTAAGCGCTCAGACCCGCCTCCTCCCTGAAGCACCGCATAGTATTCAGTGCGATTGCAGGTAGAAAGCACGACTCCTTCTAAAACCTCAGTGGCTGCGAGAAGTAGCTCAGTCTCACG
Source organism: uncultured Verrucomicrobiales bacterium (assembly GCA_937928425.1). Lineage (GTDB taxonomy): Bacteria > Verrucomicrobiota > Verrucomicrobiia > Verrucomicrobiales > Akkermansiaceae > SW10. The sequence goes on along the minus strand of CALFVL010000038.1, from coordinate 11,813 downwards.
GTCTAAGCCCGCCTCACTGAGCGCAAAACATTCACGCACCTCGACAGGAGCGGTCTCATGATTCAGGCCAAGACAGACGAGTTGCATCACAGTTTCGCAAAGACGAAGAGCGAGAGAATGAAAAGTGAAGTCAGACCGAACGCCAGATGACGTCCCGGCATGCCCCGGATAAAATGAACACCCAGTAAAACGGCATAAAGGACCCAGGTGATGGTGGCCACCAGCAGATGCACACTAAAAGAATCTGAACTCATCAAAAGCCCCGCCACGATCCCAGCGGTTAAGACCAGCCAGCCCACCAGCGCAATCCGCGCCATCGCCTCCACCAAGCGCTGCACGGAGGGCATCCCCTGCACTAAGCCCCCTCCAAGTTTCCGCGACTTCAAGCGGCGATTTAAAACAAAAAACATCACTCCGGCGACCGCCGCCAAAGCGAGAGCGCCATATGATAATACCGAGAGCGCCGCATGAGTTTCACGCCAAGGGTCCACCACCTCCGCACGCTGCACTTCCCCTGTAAAAGAGCCCGGCAGTAGCGCGATGACTTGTAAAATCACCACCAAGGGAGCGGTGAATACCCCTAATAAAGAAAGCCGGTAAGTGCTCCCCGTAACGAGGTAGAAAAGAGTTAAAGACCAAGCCAGAAAGAGGCAAATTTCCCCCAGATCTGCGAGTGGGCACTGACCGCGTAAACCGCCCCTCCAGCTTAGCGCCATCAACTGTGCCAGAAAGGCTAAAGCCATCCATAAAGGCGCGGCTCGTCCCGGCCGCTCTGACCTCATCGCCAAGACCCCAGAAACACCCCCTGCGACTGCAAGAGCTGTTGCGATGACCACCCAGCCGATTCCCATACCCATGTAACTGCCCCCTAGTCGCCAACCTTTCAAGTGCAGATCCTGAAAGAAAGGGCATTTAACCGCTCTCCCCACCATGAAGTCCAGTCCCTCACTCCGCCAAGCCCTCCAGCAGGGACTTCACCACCGGCATCATTCTTATTAGATGCTGAGCCTGTTCATCGCGCCCTCCTCGCTGAGCCCCCGCCCCCGTCCCCGCCAAACGAAACTCAAAATAAGAAGATGGCTCCCCGCTGACTGCCACTTGGTCTGGCCAAGCCCGCTTCTCTTTTAATTTACGGAGTAAATCCTGCTTCCCATCCATCACCCTCAGCTCACTCGCTGCGAGATCACTCCCACCGGCACTCAGCTTTAAAAAACCCGCCATCTCCTCTCCCTTTGCCCCACAACGCTCCCAGATCCACTTTGGCAAATTAGCATCATGCAGTGGAGGATAGATGACAATCCTCACCCCGATCGGAGTTTCGTGAGAGCTCAGATACTCCGCGAATCCATAGGCAAATGCCAGCCCCGCCCCCTCTCCAGCTTGGGGAACAGCCAGCACCACCGGCCTCTCAGACTCCTCATCACCAGCCTTAATCCAGATCGTAGGCCAGAGAAGGCCCGCCGCCGAGTCCCTCTGGGATTTAAAGACCTCATAAGCGAGATTTTCCGGTCCTAGAGTCCCCTGCGTCATCGCAGCCACTTGGCGAAGCGCGTGCTGCCCAGACTTACTCTCCACCTCACGCACTGCGATCATCGTCTGTAACTTCCTCAAGTAATCACTCATCTCAGGAAGCGTGATCTCCCCTACGATCGGAGAACTCTTTTCCTGTTCCGCATTGGCCCCCAGATAGAGCGCGATACAGATCGAGGCGATGAGCAAGGCCGGCACCACCACAATCGCAATCTTAATCCCACTCACCCGAGTGCTCTTGAGTTCTAGTGGAGCCGTCATTTTAAAAGTAAGAGAGCCACCTCATGAGCAGCACGTTTATGGGTCCCCGTCTCACCAAGGCGCGAGGCCGCCTCCAGAAGTTCCCCCGAGAGCTCCGCTCGGAGTTCAGGGCTTTTCAAATACCGTCCTAACCACAGTGATATCTCATAGGCATTCGCCTCAGCTTGGATAAACTCCGGCACCAACTCACGCCCCGCCAAGATATTAATCAGGCCGATGTAAGGCAAGCGGATCAGCTGCCGAGCCATCAGATAAGTGGGCCAGGCTACCTGATACACGAGGCAATAAGGCATCCCATAGTAAGCAGCCTCCAAGCTCGCGGTCCCACTGGCCACCACACCGCAGGTCACCTCCTGCATTAAGACTTGGCTTTTCCCGCCTCGGATCTTCACGCGCCCTTCCGGAAGACCACTCTCCGCGAGCAGCCTCTCCATCACCCCTGCCACCTTATCACTCGCCGCCGCCGCCACGAATTGAACTCCCTCCTCCCTCTCCATCAATCGCCGGGCCGACTCCAGCATCATTGGAAATAAGCGACTCACCTCCTTCTTCCGACTTCCGGGAAAAAGCCCCACAGTGTGAGGAAGACGTTTCGTCTCGATCCTTTTCTCCTCCAACTCATCGACTAAAGGATGCCCCGCACAGCGACTCCGTAAGCCCGCCTTCTCAAAGATTTCCACCTCGAAGGGAAATAAACATAGCATCAGATCATGAGTCTGCGCAATTTGGGGAATGCGCCGCTGGTTCCACGCCCAGACTTGTGGTGCCACATAGTGGACGATCCGCGTCCTAGGGCTCTTCTCGCGCACCTGCTTCGCCAAACGGAGATTAAACCCCGGGTAATCGATCAGAAGTAAAACCTCAGGCTCCCACTCTAAAAGGTCAGCTAAAGCTCGGTCGAAGCGCTCTTTAAACCAGCCATAACGGCGTAAAACCTCCCACACCCCCACCACCGCCGCCTCATCCACCCAGTTCTCCACCTCGCCACCAGAGAGCGCTGCCATCTCAGGTCCACCGAGCCCACGGAAACTCACCCCATCCAGCTCAGCACGGAGCGCAGCCATCAGCTCCGCCCCATGGGTATCCCCACTCACCTCGCCTGCCACCACATAAACCGATCTGCTCATCGTCACGGCGAGACTACGTCAAATCAAACTTTTGCCAAACTACAAATCACTTCACAAGGGCTTGCTTCTCCCTCCCTCAAGCGTTAATTCATCACACCAAGTCGCACTATGTCTGAAAAATCTTCTCCACAGCCCGAGTCTGGTCCCAGCCCAATCGGTGAAATTTCTCAAGAACCCTCCGCTTTCGAGGCCTTTCTCGATGCGAACCAGAAGAAACTCATCATTGTCGCCATCCTCATCATTCTCGGCCTCGTCGCCTTCGTGATTTTTGACGGACTCCGTAAGCTCTCCGCACAGAATGCAGCCAACGATCTCGCCGATGCCCGCACGATTGCCGAACTAAACACAGTCAGTAAGGACCATAAGGGTAAAAATGCTGGCGGCACTGCCCTCATTTTTAAATCCCAGCTCCTCTGGCGTGATCAGCAGAGCCAAGAAGCGATTCAAACCTTAGAAGAATTTATCGGCGCTTATCCAGAGCACCCCGCCATCGGGAACGCCTACACCAGCCTCGGATCGTATCACCAACAAATGGGCGAAATTGAAGAAGCCAAAAAAGCCTTCAATCAAGCCGCCGAGATGAAAACCTCCTCAGCCAGTTCACTCGCCATCCTCTCTCTCGGCGACCTCGCCCGCAGCGCCGGAAATGAGGACGAGGCAAAGGCCTTCTATGATCGCGTCATCCACGAGTATGAGGACAGTCATTTCCAAGTAAAGGGAATGGCTCGTAAGCGCCTCAAGCTCATCGGAGTCGCACCCCCTACTGAAAAACGTCCTGACCCCACCCCCTCCGCAGTTCAGCCTGCCCCCTCCACTTCCACCGGGCCCATCACCATCCCTTCCCCTACTCCTCAAGCCCCTCCGAGCGCACCCTCAGTGAATGAGAAAGCCGAGGGAAGCGATGAAGCAGAAGTCCCTGAAAATGAACTTGGTGAGCTCCCCGAACTGGAACTTCCAGAAGAAACACCCTCATCCGATACTCCCCAAAAAAGCGAATCGCCGGAATCCGCCCCTGCCAAATAAATCTAACTCTTTGAATTCAGCCTTTCCTTCTTAGCAAAGCTATTCCATTAATTCTCTACAACCCATTACAAGCCGTGTTTGAAAAAATCATCAGTAAGTCTCCTGAAGACGCCCCAGCACCTCGCCCTGCACCACAAGCTCCTGCCACCGTTCAAGATGCTCCTGCCAAGGCAGCACCTTCTGCCAGCAGTGCTCCTAGCGGAGGTCAGCGCAATATTCTCAGTAATGACGTCCACATCAAGGGATCTATCCGCTTCACCAACGACCTCTTGGTCGATGGCCGGATCGAGGGTGAAATCAGCTCAGATGGTGCCCTCACCGTAGCCGAAAACGCCCACATCAAGGCCGAGATTAAAACCAAATCCGTAGTGATCTACGGAAAAGTTCACGGGAACATCACCTGTGGTGATCGTGTCGAGATCAAAAGCAGCGCTGAAATGGTCGGTGACGTCAAGGCAGGCACCCTCTCAATCGAGCCTGGAGCGATCTTCGTCGGTAAGTCCGAAGTTGGCACGCCCTCTTCTGCTCCGAAAAAGGGAAATTCTCAGCCCCAAGGAAATTCGAACAAACAGCAAGCTAGCAGTTCCCCACAAAAGGACACTGCCCGTGCTTCTGCTTCCTAGGTCTCTCTAAAGTCGTATTCCCTCGAACGACCTTGGCCTTCGGATTTTTTAAGAGAGACAAGAACAAAGGACCTAGAGAGGTCACTTGTCCCTTGTGTGATCACAGCCAGCAGGAATCTCCGCTGGCAGTCTCTTCCTATTGCAAATCTTGTAAGGCTTACCTCTCTTTTGAAAAAAATGGCGAGATCAAGGGACGTGCCGAGTCCGTTGCAGATCCCTTCGCCCATCGCCCTGCACAGCCACCGGTTGAAATAGACTACAAGGCACGCGAAGAAAAACATCCTATCCCAGAGCGAGCACCTAACTCGGCAACTCCTCCCCAGCCGAATCCTAGCTCAGCTGAATCACCAGAGTCACCAAACTCCCCGGAACCTCCTATCCCAGCTCCCGAACCTAGCCCACCCTCCCCACCACTCAAAAAAGCAACTCCTAAACCTGCCCCTCAGCCTCCGAAAAAAGCAGAGCCTACTCCCGTCCCTCCTCCACAAGAAGCACCCCAGCAATCCCCTTATAAAAAGGAGACGAGCGAGGACGACCTCCCCGAAATCCAAGCTCTCTTGGGCTCTCCAGAAGGCGAAGATGCCACTGAAGAGTTCACTCCTAGATACCACCGCCAAGACCGTGAAGAGGACGGACCTGATCAGCGCTCACCAAAGAAAAAAGCAGCCACTGAGCGCCTCGTTGCCTGCTTCGAATGCGGTGATGCCCACCTCGCTAATGCTCGGGCGAATTCCACTCAGTGCCGGAAATGTGGGCGCCTCATATCATTAAAAGACCAGCACATTAAGGAGGCTTGGAGCAGTAAGATCCAGACTCGAGGAAACGTCTATATCCATCGTAAGGGGATCGTTTCTGGCGCCTCCATTCAGTGCCATAACCTTGTCGTCGAGGGTGACTTCACTGGGAATGCCGAATGCTCTGGCGACCTCACCTTAAGACGTCACGGAAAAATTGTGGGAGATGTCGCCTGTGACCGACTCCTTGTCGAGAAGCGGGCTCAGGTCGAATTCCTAAACCTCGTCGAAATGAACGAATGCCGGATAGATGGTAACGTTAGCGGCGATCTCGCCTGTCGTGGTAGACTCGCCCTCGAGAAAAAAGCCACCCTCACCGGTAACATTAAAGTGGGTTCCCTCACAGTCGCTGATGGCGCGAAACATCGCGGCCAGATTCAGATGGGTGCTTTTTAATTCTGGTCTTCCTCTTATCAATTTCTGAAAGTCCCCGCATGTCAACCGAGCCAGTTCTGGATCTAAAAGCAGATATTCTCCGACTCAAGAAAGAGCGTAATGCCATCATCCTCGCTCATAACTACCAAATCGGCCCCATTCAAGATCTCGCCGATTACGTAGGAGATTCACTCGGTCTCGCCTACCAAGCTCAGGAAACTGATGCTGATGTCATCGTCTTTTGTGGAGTCCACTTCATGGCTGAAACCGCCAAGATCCTTAATCCCACCAAGACCGTAGTTCTCCCTGATAAGGACGCCGGATGCTCGCTTGAACAAGCATGCCCCGCTGACCAGCTCGCAGCCTACCTGAAACAGCACGAAGATAAAAACTACTACGTCATCGCCTACATTAACTGTTCCGCAGGGGTGAAGGCACTCTGCGATGTCATCTGCACCTCAGGAAATGCCCCTCACATCGTGAATCAGGCTCCAGCAGACCGTCCCATCCTCTTTGTTCCAGATGAGAATCTAGGGCAATGGGTTATGGAACAAACAGGCCGGAAAATGGACTTATGGAAAGGAAACTGCTACGTCCATGTCGAGTTCACCCAAGATTCGATCCAAAAAATCAAAGACGACTACCCTGACGCCGCCGTAGTGGCCCACCCTGAGTGCACTAAGGCAGTCCGCCTCCTTGCAGATGAAGTCTGCTCGACCGAGAAAATGGTTCACTATTGCCGCAACACTCCGGCCCAGAATATCATCGTCGTAACCGAGTCTGGCATGCTCCACCGGATCCAAAAAGAGGTCCCAGAAAAAAACCTCATCCCCGGCCCCACAGATCATTGCGCCTGTGCCGACTGCCGCTACATGAAAATGAACACCCTCGAAAAATTGCATGCTTGTCTTGAGCGCCTCAGCCCCCAAGTTGAACTTCCTGAAAACATTCGCGCCCAAGCTGAAATTTCCCTCACTCGTATGCTCGAACAATCAAAATAAACCTTTAATCAACGCCCATCCATTTAAAATCCCAACCCCCATTTCTCGTGAAAAAGAATATCTCAATCATCCTCTCTCTCCTAAGCGTCTGCCCTTCTCTCCTCATTGCGGCCCCTAAAATCGCAACCTTAGATCTAACAAAAATCATCAAAAAATCACAAGGGGCTAAGGACAACGCCACTGCCTTCAGCACTGCAAGAGAAGAACTCTTAAAAAATCCGCGTAAGTTGGCCCTAGATGAAATTGCAAAAAAGATCCAAGACCTCCGGACCAAAATGCAAGAGGCTAAAGAAGGATCAGACGAGCACAAGCGTCTCATCAAAGAGGGTGAAGAACAGACTAACGCATACAACGACCTCAATCGTCAGTGGCAGTCCTTCCTCACCGAACAATCAGGAACGATCACCGAAGAACTCATCGACTCTACCAATGAGGAAAGTCAGAGCATTCTTAAAATCGCGAGAGAAATCGGCAGCGCACAGGGCTTCGACTGGATTATTGAAACGAGTGGGCACTCAAATTCTAAGATGCCTGTCGTCCTTTACCTCCGTGAAAGCACTGACATCACCGATCTAGTCATCGAGGAACTTGCCAAAAAAAATCCTCCCGCTGAGCCCAGCGAATAAGATCTAAGTCCCTGAACTCCCCCCCCTCTCAATGGACAATCTAAAAGACCTTCTCCTCACCCCATTTGCGGGCGGGCTTTTCCTAGGCCTTCTCATCGCCTTTTTCACGTGGAAGTCGGCCTTCGTCGCGAAACGTAATCTCAAGAAAAATCTGAAACGAGTAGAGGAAGAGAGCCATGACCTCCAACAACATCTCAATACCCAACTCAAGGTGAATGCCGAAGGGAACGAGAGCCTCCAGAAAAAACTCGAGGAAATGCGGGAGCAAAACGAAACCCTCCGCGTCAATATCTCGACCCTCCAACACAAGCCCGGCCGTGCTGAACTCCGCCAGCTCAGCATCATCGAAAACGCAATTAGCCTCATGCGTGAACAGGCCCCAGGCTTCGCCCAAGCATGGGAAAAAGCCCAACGCCAAGCCGAAAACGAATATGAGGCATCCGAAAGTGGGCTTAAAAAACTCGTGCGAAAAGTCCTCCCCACCCTTGGCAGCACCTCCACGATTCCAGAAGAGGAAGAGAAGGAGAAAGAGGCTTAGAACACCGGCTGAAACTCTCGCCACTGACCCACTGCCAAATCCTCGCTTAGCACCAGCGAGCCAATTGCTTCTCGGTGTAAGCTTAAAACTTTCAGGCCATAAGGGGCAAACATCCGCTTAATCTGATGGTGCTTTCCCTCATAGATCGTCAGGCGACACTCCTTATCACTGAGTAAATTTAGCTGTGCCGGCTCAGTCATCACCTTCTCTTTGGCGAAGTAAATTCCCTTCTCGAAGTCCCGGACCACCTCCTCGCTTATGACGCCATCGACTCGCACATGGTAGCGCTTAGGCACTTTTTCTTCTGGCCGAGTGAGCGCCTCAGAGTAACCACCATCATTAGTCAGAACAAGGAGACCAGAGGTAAAGCGATCTAGGCGTCCTGCAAGATGGAGCTCCCCTGCCCATTCCTGATCGATCAAATCAATCACTGTCGGGTGCTCCTCATCTACAGTTGCACTCACCACTCCTAGAGGCTTATGCATTAGAACATATCTTGCAGTCCTCGCTTGCAGCACCTGACCAGCCACTTCCACTCGGTCGAATTTACCAACTCGGAGCCCCCTTTCACTCACTCTGCGCCTATTGAGTGACACCTGCCCGCTATCGAAGAGCTCCTTCGTCCGCCGCTTTCCCATCCCAGCCCACTTACCCACCAAACGGTCTAAACGCATGATCAACCAACTAGATCACCGATACTTCCGAAGCCAGGCTCAAAGAGTCGGCGGAAGGTCCGTGCAGCATAACCATCAGTCATACCAGCTAAGAAGTCACAGACTAGACGCGCCTTTTCTTCAGCACTCCCAGCAGCCTCGATCTCTGCCTCATCCGCCTCAGGAAGGAGTCGGAAATCCTGCCCATCGATCGACTCCCCATGGACGTAGCGTTTCTCTAAAACTTCCCATAGCCGGCGCAGCATATAGCTACCCTTATGTTCTAACTGTTTAAGCTGCGGTGAGAGGAAGACCACCTCATAGGCCAGACTCTTAAACAGTTCACTCTCCCTCAGAGTCTCTTTATCAATGTCTAGCTCGAAGGAGTAACGGTGACTACTTTCACTGAGGAAACTACGCTGACTCACCAAGCGGGCGGCCTTGATAAAACTGCCAATCTTCTTCCCGACGAAGGGTTCGATCCGCTGCCCCCGAATCGCTTTCAGGAGGCTCCCTAAGATGCTCCCTTCTCCAATTTCAAAGCCCTTTTTATCCGCCCAGCGTTCCACTCTTTCCACCGTTAAAAAACCCGCCTTAACGCTATCTGCTAGGTCATTCAGCGAATAGGCAGTGTCATCCGCCCAGTCCATGATCTGACACTCGATGGACTTAAAAGCATCTCTAAGTTCGCCTGGAGCGAGCTCGGCAGGGAAGTCATGCCCCCCTAATGCCCAGTTTAATGATCCCTCCTGCACATCATAGAGGAAGTGATTCTTAGGCAGGTCTCCATTCACAGTCCTCAGTTCAGACCACAGCGACTTATACTTCAGCACCCCGTCTAAAAAGGCCCGTGAAGGATCCATCCCTTTACGAGTTTGTGAAAAAATTCTCTCCGTAAGCAGCCTCAGAGTCTGCGCATTTCCCTCAAAGCCACCATACTCTGCCATGAAATAATTCAGGGAACGCTCCCCCGCATGCCCGAAGGGTGGATGCCCCAGATCGTGCGATAAACAAATGGCCTCCACCAAGTCCTCATCAATAAAAAAATCATCACTCAGGAGGTCACTCGAATGTCTAAGCCAGTGACAAATCGATTTACCAATCTGAGCCACTTCTAGGGAATGAGTTAAGCGAGTCCGATAAAAGTCGTACTCCCCACTCCAAAAAACCTGCGTCTTACTCTGCATACGCCGAAAAGAGGGCGTGTGTAAAACCCGGTCCCGATCAATCTGAAAGGGTGAGCGGAAGTCTCCCTCGGTGTAGCGACCGGAAGCCCGCTCGATATCAAATAACTGGTAAAAGCGATTCTGCACTGCTCAGGCTTAGCAAGTTTCTGCTATTCCACAAGAACAGCCCAAGGCGAAGGCACCGGACTCTTCGTCTCCCCCTCATCTTTCACCCAGCCTGGTTTTCTCACCCCATTCCCCACAGCTCCTACGAATTTCACGAGGACATTACTGCGAATGTGAACTTGTAAGCCATTCTGCTCCACCAGCTCGGTGAACTTGAAAGGAGCCTCCCCCTTACCAATCCACGCGGCACTTGATCCGGGGATTTTAAACCATTCTCCCTTCTCTGCACCCTTCCACCAAAAACCATCCACCTGCGGATAGTGCCTGTTTTCCGGCTGTATCAGTGCTTTTCCTTTTTCTGGAATGACTCGAAAAGCGGACAACTCCTCTTCACTAAGGCCAGAAAAGGTCAGTCTCCCCGCAAAGATCTTCTTATTTTTAGCTTTAAGAGGTTTAGCCAAGAAGGGCTGTGAAATCGGCTCCGAGCCACAACTCGTGAGGATAAAGGGGATTAAGAAAAACCATCTCATGAAGAAAACCTCCATCAGAGAAGGGCGCTCCACCAGTCAAAAAATCGAGGCCATCATTGACAGATTTCTCTCCTTTGCTCTTTTGGAGTGATCATGAGTGCAGCTTTAGAGTGCTTTCTCGTCGCCCTGCGGCTCGGCCTAACATCCTTCGGCGGTCCAGTCGCTCATGTCGCCTATTTTCGCGAGGAGTATGTCGCCCGCCGTGAGTGGCTGAGTGAGTCACGCTTTGCAGAACTTATGTCTCTCACCCAATTTATTCCCGGTCCGGGCAGCAGTCAGCTCGGTGCGGCTATCGGCTATGAGCGCGCAGGTTTACGCGGCGGGCTGGCCGCTTGGCTCGGGTTCACACTCCCATCTGCGATCGTCCTCATCCTTGTCGCCATAGGCATGGGTAATCTCTCTGAAGAAATCACGGGCGGGGCCGTGCGCGGCTTAAAGGTAGTGGCGCTCGCTGTGGTGACTGGAGCTTGGCTAGGCATGCGCACTTCTCTCGCGCCAGACTTGCGACGCCTCGGAATCGCCCTAGCGGTCTTACTCATCCTGTGGTTTTTCCCTTCGCCATGGATCACGGTCATGGTGATTACGGGTGCTGGCCTCTTTGGCGTCTTCGCCCTCCCCCCAGGGGAAGGAATTGAAAAAAAGAATCGCACTGGCCGTGGCCTCGCAGCTGGGCTGTCTCTCCTTCTCTTTTTTATTCTTCTCCTCATCTCGATCAGCCACAGCGGGCCTCTCGCCGGCATTTACCGAGCTGGCTCTCTAGTCTTCGGGGGCGGCCATGTGGTCCTTCCCCTTTTACAAGAGAGCATGGTTCCTCAGTATATGGATAAGCAGCTGTTCCTCGCAGGTTATGGCGCCACACAAGGAGTTCCTGGTCCGGTCTTCACCTTTGCCGCATTTCTGGGTGTGCATGCTGAAATTTTCCCAAATCCTTGGCTAGGAGCAGCCGCTGCTCTAGTCGCCATTTTCCTTCCCGGCATGCTTCTCCTCGGGGGCACTATGAAAATTTGGGGCCATTTACGGGGAAGACCTTGGGCTCAGCAAGCGGTGAATGGGGCGAATGCTGGGGTAGTCGGCGTCCTCGGCCTAGCCCTCATGCACATGGCAAGTGATGGCAGCATCGCGGGCTGGAGAGATGCTCTCGCCTTCGCCATTTTCTTTTTAGTCCTTCGTAGAAAACTCATTCCGGTCTGGGCGCTCGTCCTCATCGCAGCAGGCGGAGGCGCAGTTCTCAGTTAGCAAGGCCCACTTTACTTGCCTTCGCTTAAATTTACGTACATCTTCCCGTCCTCGCCAGAAAGTGCGGGTTCATGTCATGGGAAAGACTCTTTATCAAAAAGTTTGGGATGCTCACACCGTGGGCACATTGAGCGACGGACGGACGCAGCTCTTCATCGGAACTCACCTCATCCACGAGGTTACCAGCCCTCAGGCTTTTGGAAT
>CALFVL010000037.1 GCA_937928425.1 uncultured Verrucomicrobiales bacterium | reverse complement strand
GGAGGAGGTGTCGTTCTGGGTGGCGATGACGAGGAAGGGATGGGGAAGTGAATGGGTGGTACCATCGATGGTGACTTGGCGTTCATTCATGGCCTCGAGGAGAGCGGACTGGGTGCGGGGGGAGGCGCGGTTGATTTCATCTGCGAGGAGAAGGTTTGCAAAGATGGGACCGGCGATGAAATCAAACTCACCGTTATGAGGGCGGTAGAGCTGGTAACCGAGAATGTCTGAGGGGAGAAGATCAGGGGTGAACTGAACCCGCTTAAATGAGCCTCCTAGGGAGGTGGAGAGAGTTTGAGCAAGAGTGGTTTTTCCGATTCCTGGGGGACCTGTGACGAGGGCGTGGCCACCTGCGAGGAGGGCGGTGAGGAGGAGGTCCACGGCTTGGTCAGAGCCGAGGACGTGAGAGAGAAGTTGAGAACGGAGGGTATGAAGGGACATGAATTTATTGGCGGAGGCGGAACTCTGAGTATGGTTCCTCGGCGGGGATGACTTCACGGACTTTTAAGAGGGGGAAGACGGTGTCACCGATGGTTTCGAAGGTGAGGATACCGCCTGCTTTGACCCAGTCTTGGTCTGCGGGGCGGGTGCTGCCCTCTGGAAATTCCATGGAGATGCCGATGACTTGGAGATCGGCAGCGCAGCAAGTGATGATGGAGCGGAAGATGCGCATCCGGTTCCCGCTTTCGTTGTTTATTTTTTCTGGAGCGATGCGGCCTTCAAGTTGGATGGGGAGGCCATCGAAGATGTCTTGAATTTCGTGATCTCCGGAAGCGTAGTAGGCGGTGATCATGCGGAGCTCGAATTCTCCGTGCTCGTTTCTGGGGACGCGTTTTTCGAGGTCTTCTCTGGTGAAGGGTGGAAGATCGGCACTGTTGCTGATATTCGGGGCTTCGTAGAGGCCTTTTTTAGAGAGTCCGGTGTTTGAGAGCTTATCTTGGGTGAAGTTCATCGCGATGGCGAGGGGGGCGATGGTGAGGAGGGTGGTGATGAGGGGGCCATGCCCTTCTTGGTGGTCGTGCTGGCATTCGCCACAGTCGTCATGATGGTGGTCATGATCATGGTGATCATGATCGCAGGAGCTTTTCTTTTCTTTCGGGTTTATGAGGGAGTAGGTACCGAGGATGGTGATGCCGATGCCACCAAACAGGATAAGGTGGTGAAAGTCTGGAGCGAGGTATTTATGGACTCGGGAGGAGTGATAGAAGTAGATGAGGAGGATACCCCAAGAGGTGGCAAGGAGGCCGAAGAGTCTAGTCTGGAGGGAAGTCATGGGGAGAGGGGGATAGTGGCTTCTTGGGGAATCCAGATGGGAAGTATCTGGGTCTCAAAGAGGAGGCTGAGAGCGCCAGTGAGAATGAAGGTGGAGAGGAGGAGTAAGGCGATGAATTTCCATTTAAAGACGGTGGAGTAGAGGAAGATGAGCTTAGCATCCATCATGGGGCCAAAGACCATGAAGGCGAGTTTAGGGCCGTATTTAAAGTTCGCAAAGTTGGCGGCAATGAAGCCGTCTGAGGTGGAGCAGAGGCTGAGGACGAAGGCTAGGACCATCATGCCAGCGGCGCCGAGGAGGGAGTTATCGGCGAGGTTTTTCCAGAAGTCATCGGTGGGGTCGATGATCGTGGTTTTTAGGATGGCGGTGAGGACGACTCCGATGCAGAAATAGAGTCCAACATCCATGAAGTCCCGTAGGGAGTTGTTAAGGGCTGCATTTAAGTTACGGGGGTGTAGATGGGTGTGGCCTTGGTCGTTTTTTGCGGAAGCTTTTAGAAAGAGGTCATGGGCGATGCGTGAGACTACGAGGGCGATGATGATGGCTATGAGGTAGCCGATGGTGAGACGCGAGAGGGCAATTTCATGGGAGTTGTTAAAGGCTTTATAGGTGCTGATGGCGGTGACGGGGTTAAGGATGGGGGCGGCCAGCATGTAGGCGAGAGCGCAGCCGACGGGGAGACCATTTTTAACAAGTCGGCGGATGACTGGGACGACGGCGCATTCGCAGACGGGAAAGATGGCTCCTAGGAGGCCGCTGCAGAGGATGGCAAGGGTGGGGTTTTTCGGGAGGAATTTCTCGAAGGTTCCACGAGGGAGGTAAGTGCCGAGAAATCCGCTGACGAGTGTTCCTAAGAAGATGAAGGGGAGCCCCTCTAAGAAGATGGAGAGGAATTCGTATGAGCCATCGGCTAATTGGTCCTGCGTTTGCTCGGTCACTAGAGGAAATGAAGCGTAAAAGGGGAGAGGATGCTCGATAAAAAAGTAGGGAGTGCCTGATTTTGAGAGCGGGGGAGGGCTCAAAATCAGGCTTGAAGAGACTTGAAGGGGGATTATTTTTTCATGGAGAAGATTTTTTCATCGATCTCGATGTTGTGGAGAACCTCGGTGCTGACCATTTGGAGTTTTTGGCCAAGTAAGTCGGTGACCATCTTTGCAGGGTATTTGACGCCGTCTTTTTCTTGGTAGTCGCCGAAGGACATGGTGACATCCATGGAGCCACCGGGGCCAGTTGAAAGGATGGAAGACATTTTGGTTAAGAGCTTTGTGCTTTGGTCAAAGTAAAGGGTGCGAGCGGGTGCGTCCTTTGAGGTGACTTCGATGACTTTTAAGGTCTGGTCACTTTCTTCGACATCATCGAGGAGCTTCGCCGAGAGTAGGTCCCTCATGATGACGAGTTCTGGGAAGATTGCGCCGGATTGTTTGATCTGGTCTAGTTCTGCTCCCTGAAGTTCGCGGAAGCCTTGGATGCTATCATTAGACCAGGCTTTTTCTCCATCGAATCCTTGTTCGAGGGTCATGGTTTCTGGGATGACCATTTTGCTGTGGATTTTAGAGGGGGCTTGTTGAGTCATGACGAAGTCCATCTTGGTCCCCGGTCCCATGATGATGGTTCCACTGATTTGGCGGTTTTTGATTTTAGCCATGGCTTCTTCTCCACCGAGGGCTGCGATGGATTCTTGGAGGATGGCTTTGGCAGCGGGGTCGATCGTGGCGGGGGTAGGCTCTTTAGCAGAAAGTGGTCCTGTTGAGCTGAGGGTGAAGAGGAGGGGGAGGAGTTTTAATTTTTTCATTTTATCGTTTTGTTATTTTTGTTGGGTTTTAAGCCATTTCACGGCGGCTTGGAGATCTGGGTCAGTGCCAGCTCTGAGGAGGGCGGGGTCTAGGGTGATGAGCTGATCAGGGGTGACTCCTTTTCCTTCGAGTGGGGTTTTATGAATGGCGGTGATGAAGTCGCCGACTGCGTATTGGAAGCGGTCTCCATTTGGCAATGTTTCGGTGATGGAGGGTAGGACGGCTGCGGCGGTAGGACGGCCGATGATACGTGCACGTTTGTGCTCTTGAAGCGCGGCTGCGAAAATTTCTGAGGTGGAGGCGGAGAAGGAGTCGACAAGGACGACAATGGGGCCGAGGTAGGCGCCCTCTTGAGGGAAGGCGTGGAAGGGAAAGTTCCCCGAGGTGTTATTCATGTCGCCAAGGTCTAGCTCGCTGTCAATCAGGCGCCCGATGAGGCCTGTGGCCATGATGCCTAAGCCGCCAAGGTTACCACGGAGGTCTATGATGAGTCCTTTAGCCTTTTCCTCACGGGCTTGAGCTATCGCCTTGTTCAGGCGGGACATGATTTTAGGGAGGAATAGATCGAAGGAGATCAGGCGGATGTGCTGATCTTCTTTTAGGAGTCGTGTTTCAAAAGAGAGGGGGTAGGAATCGTCAAATAGACGCCCTAGCTCTCCTCGGTAGAAGCCGGGTTTAAAGTCGAAGATTTCCTCCGAGTGGGCGGTTTTGAGTGTGGTTTTACCGTCTGGGGGTGTGGAAATTTTATTAAGGAGCGAGCGGGTGACATCAAGGCGGATGTTGGGGCTGGATTCGGGGGAGAGCTCGAGCTCTTCGATAAGTTTTGCGATTGGTTCGTTTTCAAATGCGGTGAGAATCATGCCGGGTTTTAAACCAGCACGGTGGGCGGGGGAGTCTTTTACGACATCGTAGATGATGGGAGTCTGGTCAATGAGGCGTAGGTGAATTCCGAGGTAGGTTCCGCCTTGGGGTTCATGATTGGCCACTTCATTGGGGTTTTTATAGACCCCGAAGTGACTCAGTTTTAGCTCACCAAGCATTTGGTTGAGGATAAGGCGGAGTTCTTGCCAATTTTGGGCTTTTTTGACTTTGGCGTGGTAGGTGGATTTGAGTGATTGCCAGTCGGTGTCGTTAAAGCTGCTTTCGTAGAAGGTGGTGTTTACCTTAGTCCAGACGCGGAGGAAGGTTTTCTGGGCAAGATCGGGCTGGTATTCCAGCGCCTGGGTGGGGAGGAGGAAGAGAAGAAGG
>CALFVL010000036.1 GCA_937928425.1 uncultured Verrucomicrobiales bacterium | reverse complement strand
CTGGCCACCTAATCTAGCGCCGCGCCATCCCGTGCCTCTGCCAAAAAGCGCTTAATTCTTGGTCTGAACCTCGGAAGACATTGCGCTCGAGTGGGCGGTCCATATTCCCAAAGTACTTCGGAAAGCGGTAACGACCATAGTGATAAACCTTAGCCTTAGAGGCTCCGTTTTCCCAGTTCACCCCGCCATATTGCCACATGGCCCAGCGAGGCCATAGGCCATACTGCTTCACTAAATTCTCCGGCTTCCCCGGAGGTGGAAAGAGAGAAGTCCGCCCGCTCTCGTGCGAGTACAGCGCAAGCCAGTAAGGTGCCCTCGCCATCCTAGCCTTGGTAGCAGGATCGGCAGATCTCGTCTTTAATTTTAGCGCTTGGCTATTTTCTAAATAAGCCACTGGCACGACTCCCGTCCTCTGCTCCACTCGGTCTTGAAAGGCCAGAATAGCCGAGAGTTCTAGATCTCCATCATAATCTCCGCAGAGCAAGAGTGGGTGAACATTGGCCGGGCGAGTGCGAGTGAGTGCTAAGGCACGGTCCACGAACTGATCTGCCTGCCGAATCGGGCTGAGGTGTTTCTGCACCCGGTAATACACCCCCATAAGAAGGCCCGCTCGGTCACCAGATTTTATAAAAGAGGCACATTTCTCATCGAGCTTCCCTCCCTTCCCTGCTCGTGCGATCAGCCCTCGGGCACCATTGGCCCGCAGAGCAGTCACATCATACTGAGAATAAGAGCTCCCTGCCCGTGAACGCGCTTTAGGATCATAAGATGAGACATTGATAATCTCATGCAATTTGCTGGACTGAGCCCTCGCCACACTTGGCCCCGTAGGCCTAGCACTTGGTGAATCAAGCGCACAGTGACTAAGAAAAAAAAGAAGCGGGAGGAGTAATACGTATTTCATGGGGGTAGAGACACCCTACTGCAGCTGCACTCACCCGTAAATGAAAAGGAATTTCCAAAGCAGACCCCGTGAGTTCTTCCCACCTCTTCTGAGAATCCCTCAACCTCGAAAAAAACTCTTTAAGACTCTTTCCCCAGTCCAGCTGCTTTCATAAACTCCACACATGAAGACGCTCTTCCTTTTAGCCCTTCCCTCTCTCCTCCTCCTCAGCTCCTGTCTTGATAAGAAAGATAACTCAGACAGCTCCCTCAGCAATGAAGACGAAAAGGGGTGGACACCGCTCTTTGACGGTAAAACAACCAACGGCTGGAGTAACCCTTACGAGTGGGGAAAAGCCACCGTGGTAGACGGAGAAATACACCTCAGCGGAAATAAAAAATTCTTCCTCGTCACCCAGCGAGTTTACTCCGACTTCATCTTTGAAGGAGACGTCCTCCTCCCCAGCGGTAAGGCCAACTCCGGCTTCATGTTCCGTGCCCGCGTAGGCCCTAACCAAGTCTCCGGCTACCAAGCTGAGGTCGACGGAAGCGAGCGGAACTGGTCTGGCGGACTCTACGATGAAGGACGCCGCAAATGGTTCATCAGTCCCATCAAAGGAAATGAACACAGTGAAGCCGCCTTCCGCCAGCGCGCCGGTGACACCTTTAAACGGAACGAGTGGAATACCTACCGTATCACCTGTAAGGGTCACTCCCTGAAAATAGAAATCAATGGAGTCCTCACCACCGAGGTTACTGATGATCAGGATGCGAGTGGTTTTCTCGGCATCCAACACCACGGCGAAAAAGGCCAAACCTACAAGTTCCGTAATCTCCGCATTAAAGAACTCAACTAAGATCGGACACGCATCAAGACACCCTCCGTCTGCGGCTCTTCAGAGAATGCCCCCAGCAACTCAGAGCACACACCCGAAGCTCCATCTTTCTAACATGAATCTATTGAAAAAAATCCTCCCCCTTACCGGCCTCCTACTTATCTCTTGCAGTCAGAAGAACAGTTCCCCCCCTGCTAAAATTCCCCTCCCACCCGGAGTCACGCAGACTTATAGCGGACTAAAGTCCAAGATTCTTCGCCCCGGCCTAGGTGGACCTACCCCTAATTCCCTCTCCACCGTCACCGCCCACTACACCGGAAAAACCACAGATGGAACCGTCTTCGACAGCTCCATCTCGCGTGGAAAACCCTCTGACTTCCCCCTCGATCAAGTCATCGATGGATGGACTGAGGGACTACAACTCATGACTCGGGGAGAAAAGCGCCGCTTCTGGATCCCCGCCAAACTCGCCTACGGGAGTAACCCAAGGCCGGGGCAACCTGCCGGAGACCTCATCTTCGACATCGAGCTCATCGACTTCCGCCAAGAATGAAGAGCTCTTCCTCGCCTCAGCACCCTCCCTCACTCCGAGGCCATTTGAAGAACACCACCCTCAGCCGTGCCCAGTCAGCTCAAGTCACCTCAGCTTAAAAGTAGGGCACCCATCTCACAATGGATCGCTCACTTGCTAGATGACTTCATTAAAATTCCTGGAACGAATAAGCGAATCGGCCTAGACCCCATCATCGGCCTCATCCCGGGCTTCGGAGACTTCGCCATCTCCACCGCTGGACTCACCCTCATCGCCACCGGGATTCAAAGGAAAGTCCATAAAAGCGTCTATCTACGTATGATCGCCAACTGGACCCTAAACGCCCTCATTGGAGCCATCCCCATCCTCGGAGACCTCTTTTCCTTCTGGTATAAATCGAATCAGCGTAATCACCGCCTCCTCCGCGCCCACCTTGATGAAACACCCAGAAACCAAGGGAAACGTGCTGGCTGGGCGCCCGTAATCATTCTCCTCATAATCGTCCTCTGCGTCTTCTCACTCATCGGACTCTCAGCTTTTTATGGAGGAAAGCTCATTAGAAGCTTACTTTAAAAAATCCATGCCTTTCACCTCTCCCACCTTCATTGGCTTAATCTCACTCGTCGTCTTTCTCGTCGTCTGGGTCTCCGCTTGTAAGCTGATCTCACTGCTTGGCTGGCGCGATCTAGCCAAGCGGCATCAGGCCCTCCTTCCAGCTTCTGGAGTCCCTCACTTCGCCCAGAGCTTAGACATCGGCCGTTTTGCTAAATATAAGGGCTGCGTGACGATCCATACCAGCAAGGCAGGGATCCACCTTGCCGTCTTCGCAATCTTCAGGATCGGTCATCCCCCGATCTTTTTTCCTTGGTCTGCCGTCAGACTATTAAAAGAGCAGCAAGGCCTCCTAAACCAACGCTTCCTCTATGATCTCGGCACGCCCAGAGTACGACGTATCGCCCTCCAAGCAGAAATTCACCAAGCGATCCAACAGCACCAAAGCGGGATCGAGAGCGCTTAAAAATAAAAAAGGATCGTTAAAATCTAAAGGCTCCCGAAAACGGCACGTAGTCTCAACTCCAGCCCCACATAGGAAGCCCTCCCTCGGAAATCGGAAAGGATTCCCGCTGTGAACTGATCGATGATCATCGCCACACGAGCTGATAAATGATCACGCCGCATCTCAGTTTCTGCCAGTAGCATCGCGCAGGCCATGAGCCGGTTATTCAGCTCCTCACCACTTTGAGTCTTCGCAGCTTCCGTAATCTCACCTGCTCTCTGCTTCACCATTCCCCATTTACGCTCAGTTTTTACTAAGTCTTCTTTCAGACGGCTAAATTCCCAAAGCTCTTCCCCTAAAAATTCACCAATCTTATTCCAATCCTCTCGTGTCATCGAACTTTCCGAGATCATTCCCCGACATTTCTCGACTACTAGAGCCACCAAACTTGCGTCAAACTCATCTTCTAAGCGTAAAACAGGGCCATCATCATCTGCACAGCAGCCCGCGACTTTTTTACTAATTTCTGCTACCCCAACCTTCTTCTGAGTCTTAGAGTCTTGAAGGAGAACATCACCTCTTGAAGAAGGAAGTAGCACTTCTTTACTCTCAATTGATGAAGAATCGGGGATTCTAGTAAATTTCATAGTCTTTTAGCTGAGGGGGTTCAGTGAGTCGTCAACAGGGATTAAATTATCAAAAAAATTAGATTCGTCTAGAAAATTAGGATTTAACTCTAATTTATCACGTTTTTTTATTACATATTTCCGAAATAACTTGCTTTTTTAGAATTTTTTTACTAATTAAAGCTCCATGGGAGACCCCTCCACTCTAAAAAAAATAGCTGATCTCACCTGGTCTCTCGATCTTCCAGGTGCTCGCTTGGCTGCTGATGTCGTCCAGAAAGTCCTAGAAACTAAAGAAGCAGTGGAAGGAAACAGCGAAAAAATCGGCATCCATCAAGATCAACGCACTGCGGACGAACTTAGAGAAGTTAGGCGTTTTCTGGATAATTCTAGTCTCGAACTCAACGGACCTGAATGTGTCCTCCTTGGCAGCTTCTTTAAACACCGGGAGAATGTCGAACTACTCGATACCCGCTCTCTCAACGTCACCCTTGATAGCTACGGGCGTAAACCCTCTAACACCACGAGCACGGTCGAAAACCTAGAGAAAAAAGGAGTCATCGAGTTCGTCGCCGGTGAAGATCTCCACGCTCATAAAACTTTCCGCCTTACCGAGCAGGGCTACCATGAAGTGCGAGACCTCATGGGCCGCCTCGCTCGCCAGAACTTCTCCGCCGTGAGCTAAGCCTCTTCCGCTAGCCTGAGAATTTATCTTTCATTAACGTCCCCTGCTCTGCTATCCCTCTCCCGCCCCGGCGGGCTTTTTTAATTTTTCACTAACCATCCCACCACTATGCCGACTCAAATTGAAATGCCGAAACTCTCTGACACGATGACTGAAGGAACTGTCGTCCGTTGGCTAAAGAAAGAGGGTGATGAGGTCGAGATCGGCGACATCATCGCCGAGATCGAAACCGACAAAGCGACCATGGAAATGGAAGCCTTTGACGAAGGAACCCTCTCCCAGATTTCAGTGCAAGAAGGAGGGAAGGCCCCCGTAGGCTCAGTGATCGCCGTCCTGCTCGAAGATGGAGAAGAAGCAAACGCCGCCACACCTACAGGCGCCAGCGCCAGCCCTAACACCACAACCCCACCGGCCGCCACGCAGGCTCTCGAGCAAGCCGCCGCTGTGGTGCAAAAGACCCAGCCTAGCAGCCCATCTTCTCCCGTATCCTCCTCAGATGAGCGGATAAAAGCCTCTCCTCTCGCTAAAAAAATCGCCGAAGCAGACGGGGTAGACCTTGCCACGCTCAGCGGCAGTGGTCCTGGCGGGCGTATCGTAAAAGCAGACGTTCTAAGCGCGCCCACTAGCTCAGCTGTTACCGCTCCTTCAGTCTCCACCCCTGCTCTTAGTCCCGCCGCCGCCGCACCCACACCTGCCGCGATCTCCCCAGTATCCACAGGCGAAGACCAGAAAATCCAACTCTCCGGCATGCGTAAAATCATCGCCGAGCGTCTCCTCACTTCTAAGACCACCATCCCTCATTTTTACCTTCATCTCGAGGTCGATGCCGGCCCGCTTATGAATCTCCGTAAGCAGATCAACGCACAAGCCGAGGCCTCCCACGGGAATAAATACTCGGTGAACGACTTCGTAGTCAAGGCGCTCATCAACGCCTCTGTAACCGTTCCAGAGGCCAATGCTTCCTTTAATGGTGACCACATCGTGCAATTTGCCCACGTAGGAATCTCAGTCGCGATCGCAGTAGAAGATGGCCTCGTCACCCCAGTGGTGAAAAATGCCGAACAAAAATCACTCCTTGCCATCTCTACCGAAATTAAAGAAATGGCAGCCCGTGCTCGTGACAATAAACTTCATCCCAACGAGTTCGATGGCGGCACGGTCACCATATCGAACCTCGGAGCTTGGGGAATCGAATCCTTCGACGCCATTGTTAATCCACCACAAGCCGCTATTCTCAGCGTGGGAGGCATCATTGAAAAAGCCATCGTTAAAGACGGCAGCATCGTCCCAGGCCTGCGTATGAACCTCGGAGTCAGCTGTGATCATCGCGTCATAGATGGAGCGGTTGCAGCCAAGTTTCTCGGTGAAATTAAGCGCCTTCTTGAGAACCCAGCCCTCATGCTCGTCTAAGCTTCAACTTTTCTTTTATACAAAAAGCCCACCTCATCAGAGGCGGGCTTTTTTATGCCGGTCTTCCAGAATCTTAGTCATCTCTCCCCAGCCACTCCAGCCACTCCAGCCACTCCAGCCAGTTCAGAGCAGGAGAGCGGAGTCAGGAAAAGAAAGCCCCTTTAACGAGGTCGCGAGGGCTCACTCCACCTTCATCACCCCCCTCATGATCGTCCAGTGACCAGGAAAAGTGCAAACGTAAGGATAATCCCCCGGTTCCGTGGGCGCCACAAATCGCAAGGTCTGCTTGCGGCCTGTCTTAATCAACTTCGTCGCATGAATAATCCGCTCATCTTCAGGAACGTAATGCTTCTTCGCTCCCTCTGGGGACTTAGCCATCTCATTCGCTGCTAAGCCTACCTCCTCCACCGAGGCTCCCTTCGCTAAGATCAGAAGATTATGCTCTGTCGCATCAGGGTTACTGAAAACAAGTTTCACTGGCTTCCCCGCCTTCACTGAGAACTGATTTTTCGTAAAGAGAAGACGCTCTGGGATAGCACCCACCTTCACGACTTGCACCCCTTTCTGGCGGTCGAATTTTTTCTCTTCCTTGCTAAGTTTTTCAACCACTTTAGGGATCTTCTCATTAAGCTCTGCCAGCTTTCCTGCCGTTCCAGAAGGCCAATAAGGCTTTAAGCCATCAGACATAAAAGCTGTCCGTATCGCATAGGATAGGTGAACTCCTGAATCTTGGTCAAATAAAGTAGAAATCGCCTTCATCAGAGAGCTCCGCTGCTCATCAGAGATTACCACTACCGCAGGTCCCGGATGACTCTCAGAAGCTAAGACATAAGAGGCGCACAAGGCCGTTTCCCGCCGCACATGTTGTGATTTATGCCCTGCTCCATAAGCCAATAAATCGATCAATTTCTCCGCCGGGACCTCCGCGAAACGTAACACGCCGAAAGCGGCAGCCGCCACCAGATGATCATCTCCCTTAATTAAACCTTCTAATTGATCAAAGTCCACCTTCCCCAGCGAGCTCCACACCCATAACTCCTCCAACAAGTGAAGACCCTCTTTAGACCCCACTCCTAGAAACTCCGCCCCATCATCCTCACGAAGACGTGCACGTAGCTCCAATTTAGCTCGGTAACGCGTCCGGTAGTGAGGTGACTTCAAGTGCTCTGAGAGTTCAGCCACACTAGCCTCCGCAATTTTAGGTGGCTTTGCTAAACTCACCCCCTTTGGAATGATTCGCCAGATTCGCCCTGCTTTACGATCCCGCCTAGGGTCTCTCAGCGAATACTGAGCATGCCCCTTCACCGGATTATACCAATCACAGACATAACACGCACCCTCAGGGCCAAAGTTCACATCCACCGGAATGAACGAAAGGTTCTTAGAAAAAATCAAATCAAACTGATACTCCTCCGCGAAGTGATCCTCCTTCTCGATCCAGCGGTGAAACTCGATCCGGTTCGTCGGCTTATAGCGCGCTTTAATAAAACCTCCCTGCATCTCCTCGGGCCAGAATTCGTGAGTGACAAAGTCCTGTCCACAAGTCCCTGAATAAGCCTGCATTCCCCTCGCATGTGGATGTTGGCCCTCCTCTTGCTTGTATCCAGTCCCCAGCTCAGCTTCCCGCGAATAACGCGGATTTGTCGCATGGAAAGTCGAGGCGAAAACGGGATGCGAAGCGACATGATTTCCCCATTGGTCAAAGGTCACCCCCCAAGGATTCGTATTAGGGTATGACCCGAAGGTCACCAACTTACGGCTCTCCGGCTTAAAGAGGAACCATGATGAATTGCGCACTCGCACCGGACCGTATGCCGTCTCCACCTGACTATGGTGAAAAATCGCCTCGCGGAACAGCAAGTCCCCACTGGGAGTCCAAGTGAAATCATGCAAAGAATGGTGGGAATCCTCACAGCCGAAGCCCGTGTACACGATTTCCCGGTGATCCATCTTCCCGTCTCCATCACGATCGGTCAGATGGGTCAAATGAGGCTGCTCGGAACAATACACTCCACCACTCCCATCTAAAACGAATGAAAGAGGAATGTGCAGATCATCTGCCCAAGTCAGACAGTGATCCGCCTTCCCATCTCCATCAGTATCCTCTAGAATAATGATCTTATCCGCCGCCTTCTGCCCGGGATAAACGTGCGGATAAGTCACCGAGGTCGAGACCCAGAGCCGCCCGCGCTCGTCCCAACGCATCGCGATCGGACAGGCCATTTCCGGAAAATCCTCTTCTGAAGCAAAGCAATTCACCTCAAAACGCGGATCCACCTCAAACGCCGCCAACTCATCTTCCGGTGATAAGAACTCATTCGCCCCCCGAGCCAACAGCACCTCATCGAGCTCTGGAAGATTCGTATCATCCGGCTTCACCACCTTCCCCGTCCGTAAACTTGCATGAATAGCTCGGTCCCTATTTTCCACCATGAGGTCAAAATTCCGCATCGCAGGCAAGAAGTCCAAGTATCCATAAGACTCATTTCGCCCTCCTGTATAATAGAAGGTATTCAGAGGGCGATACCGCTGAAAAAATTGTGTCCCCTTATCCACTACCAACTCACGCAAAGACTCGCGGATAGCCGGAGCCTTCTCCTCGAACATCCCTCGGAAGACCGCATCTGAGAATAAAGCGTGGCCTTTCTCATTAAAGGCATGCCCATCCACAGTTAGAGCATCTCCACCCCCCAACTTCTCTACCTGTCCCCCCTCCGAGCTTAGACCGAGATCTAAAACATCCACAAAGGCCACCCCCATCTTCGCAGCCACCTCTTTCATCACCATCGCATAACGCTCCTGATTTTCCCGAATCTCAGGATCCAGCGGTACCTTTGAATGCGCTAAATTATGAGTCGGCGAGAGGAGCACAATCTGTGCTGCCTTCTCCCCATCATATGCCTTAGACCTTAAATTCCCCAAAAAATGCTCCAAACTCCCCCGGAATGCAGCCAAACCAGCTTCCCCTGCAAACGACTCATTATAACCAAAAGCCGCAATGATCACACTCGCCTTAAAATAAGTCAGATGCTGATCTAGATCCCCAAAATTATCTGGACGCGGCATCAAGTCCACCTCATCAGCTGGCCACGCTAAGTTCCTTACTGTCAACTCATGCTCTGGGTGATGCTGCTGGATTAGAGTCTCCAAGTGGCCATACCTCCGCTCCGCATCTAATAACAGATTCCCTACGAAGCAGATCCGAGCCCCCTTTTCTAAACGGAGTGGTAAACTCGTCACCACTGCCTCCGCATTCGCAGCCCTCAGAGAAGTCTCAGAATTAATGTAATAACTGGCCAGCTCTGGATCCTTAGGTGGGGCAGGTCTCTCTAACGGAGTGTTCTTAGCATCCTCCACCTCGATCTTCACCTGCTCTTGAGAATACCCCACATGAGAGTGAATTAACAAAAGCAAACCGCATTTAAACACAGAGAATCTTATCACGATCCCCCATCCTCACCTCATCCTTTTTCCCTAGCAAGCAGGAAGATTTTAGAAATCTGAAACTCTGAATAAGCACAACTTCCAGCAAGCTTCTCAACCTCCCCCCTAAAAAAAATCTGAAATTATTTACTATCTCTTTCCCCCAATTCGCGTCTCAATCTCATGAAGGGTGGTTTTTTCACCCTCGATAAAATTATGAAAACCAAATTCACCATCCTCGCCCTCTGTGCCTGCTCCATCGCTCTCCTTCCCGCGCAAACCACTGCCCCAGAAAAATCTGCTTCTGAAGAAACCGCCGAAATGGCAGCGCCAAAAGCCGAAACTCCTCTCGAAGAGCAAGCATTCAAGATCTTCGACATCGTCGGATCCATCCCAAAAATTCTCGGAAGCATCAAAGATGAAGCTAGCTTTACGAGCGCTGAAGAGAAAATCGAACAACTCCTCAAACAGATCAAGGTAGAAGAAACTGCCCTCCAAAAGCACGAAGTTCCTGATAACGACGCACGCACCAAACTCAGCGCGAAACTTAAAATAAAGGAAAAAGCAATGAATCAGGAAATGCTCCCCGTCATGGCAAGTATGCAACAACTTGACCCCGCCATCATGGCAAAGCTCGGACCACTCATCCAGAAATTTGGAGCCCACATGCAAGAAAGTGAGCCTACCCTATCCAAGTACTTCAGCACTGACGAGGAGCAGGAGAAACTGAAAAAGTAAGCTTCCCCTCTTCCCTAATTTTTCAAAAGAGCCCGCGATTCACTTCGGGGCTCTTTTTTTATCTAAAATCGCACGCACCGCACGCGGGTAAATCCGCCGTTCCTCTACCTGAATTCGCGCATGCAAACGGGCCGGAGTATCTCCCTTAAATATAGGAACCTCCGCCTGCCAAATCACCTCCCCCGTATCTATCCCTGAATCTACGAGATGCACCGTACATCCTGATCGAGTTGCGCCTGCCTCCAGCGCCTGCTCCCACGCCCGCAAACCCGGAAAATCTGGCAGTAAGGACGGGTGAATGTTTAAAATCCGTCCTCTAAAGGCACCCAGCAAGGGCTCCCTCACGAGCTTCATAAAACCCGCCAAACAAATAAGATCCACCCCCTCTAAATGTGGGAGAATCTGCGTCCCAAAGTCCCGCCCCTCCTCTACGAGCACCCGCACTCCTCGCTCCCGCGCCTTCTCCAGCACTCCGGCATCTCTCCGATCAGAAATAACCAGCACCACCTCCTCTCTAAACTCTTCCCAAAGCGCCTCAAAGTTCGTCCCCGCACCCGATCCTAAAACTGCAATCCCTGCCATGCATACGAGCTTAAACACCCCTCGCCCAAAATCACCTCCAGATTTTCCTAATCTTCCCCAAAAAAAAGATCACCCCCGCCGTACCTCCCTCCGACATCCTAAAATTCCGCGTGCCATTCCAAGCTCTTCGGCTATCCTCACCTCAATGAGTTCACAGGAACCCACAGTCCCAGACGCCTCCGGTCACTTCGGCCAATTTGGTGGATGTTTCGCGCCAGAAACTCTCATGACCCCGCTGAACGACCTCAGCACGGCCTATGAAGAAGCTAAGGCCGACCCGAGTTTCCAAGCAGAACTCGATGACCTCCTCCAAAACTACTGCGGGCGCCCTACTCCACTCTACTTCGCCGCACGCTGGACCGAACAACTCGGCGGCGCCAAAATATACCTCAAGCGCGAGGACCTCCTCCATACTGGAGCCCATAAAATCAACAACGCGATCGGACAAATTCTCCTCGCCAAACGACTCGGAAAAAAGCGAATCATCGCTGAAACTGGCGCTGGGCAGCACGGCGTAGCCACCGCCACCGTCTGCGCCCGCTTTGGCATGGACTGCACCGTTTACATGGGAGCAGTTGATATGAAACGCCAGGCTCTAAACGTCACCCGCATGCGTCTCATGGGTGCTCGAGTCGTCCCCGTCACCGCAGGTCAGGCCACTCTAAAAGAAGCTGTCAATGAATCCCTACGTGACTGGGTCGCTAGCGTAGATCACACCCACTACATTCTCGGTTCTGCACTTGGGCCACACCCCTTCCCCATGATGGTCAGAGACTTCCACCGCGTCATCGGGCTAGAGGCTCGCCAACAAATTCTCGCCAAAGAGGGGCGGCTCCCTCAGCTCCTCGTCGCCTGCGTAGGTGGGGGATCAAACGCCATGGGCCTCTTCCACCCCTTCATCGAGGACACAGACACTCGTCTCGTCGGCGTAGAAGCAGGGGGAGACGGCATCATTCCGGAACGTCACGCAGCTCGCTTCCAAGGAGGAAAACTCGGAGTCCTACAGGGATCAAAAACCTGGCTCCTCGCGAACGATGACGGCCAAATCCAGCTCACTCACTCCGTCTCAGCAGGCCTCGACTACGCTGCCGTAGGACCAGAACATGCTTACCTCCAAGACATCGGCCGCGCTGAATACACCTACGCCACTGACGATGAAGCCCTCAGAGCCTTCCGCGAACTTTCTCACATCGAGGGCATCATCCCCGCCCTAGAGAGCTCTCACGCCATGGCTTACGTTTCAAAGATCGCAGGCAGCATGAACCCCGATGACATCATCATCGCCAACCTCTCCGGCCGTGGAGATAAAGACGTAGAACAAGCCTCAAAACTAATCTCCCTAGACGACTCAGACTAATAAGGGGTCCATCCGCTTAAACTAAGAAAAAGCGACAGTTTTCCTCTAGTTTTTCAAGGTCATCCCAGAATTCACCTTACAAATAGGGGGCTTCACAGCACTTCTCCAAGCTCCGAAAGCAGTAGCTGAACGATGCCTGCGACCACTTCGCCTCCCTCTTTTCTTATCGCTATGAAACCGCCGGCATGGGTGGGATACCCAGCTGCTCAGGCAGAGCCGTTCTAGGCCGCCAAGTCAAAATCTCAGGCTCCCCCTTCGTCACTAAGACCGTATGCTCAAAGTGACTCGATGGTCGGCGATCTGAGGTCGCCACCGTCCAGCCATCATCAAACCAATCGACCGTGCCCACTCCTGCATTAATCATGGGCTCGATCGCTAAGATCATCCCCGCTTTTAAAATAGGAGACTTCCCACCGGGATCATAATTCGGCACTTGAGGCTCCTCATGTAACTGACGGCCTACCCCATGACCTACCAAATCTTTCACCACCGTGAAGCCGAAACGGGTCACATACTTCTCCACTGAAGCACAGAGATCATGGAGCGGCGCCCCATCACGAGCGTGCGAGATGGCCACGAAGAGAGCCTCCTCTGTCACCGCCATAAGACGCTTCTGCTCCCCATCAATCTTCCCAACTGGGACGGTGAGCGCATTGTCCCCTATCCAGCCCTGCCGCTTAATCCCCACGTCCAGCTTGACCAAATCCCCCTCGATGATGACACGATCCCCGCCGATGCCATGCACCACTTCCTCATTCATGGAAATACAAGTATAGCCGGGGAAGTCACGGTACTTATGAAAGGCACTCTTCACCCCATGCTCATCCATCAGCGAGAGAGCATACTCATCCACCTCCCGCGTGGTCTTCCCCGCCTCTATAAAAGCGGCCGTGCGCTGGAGCACATCACTCGCCACCTTACCCGCCTCCCGCATCTTTTCGATTTCCTGCTTCGTCTTAATCGGGATCTTAGAACGCTTCGCCATTGCTGAGGAGAGCTAAGCAGAGCGGGCCTTAGGGTCAAGCGGAAGAGAAGAGCGACACTCTATCACTTCACAGCAAGGAGCTCAGTCACCGTCTCCTTCAGCACTGGCAACACTTCCTCACCGAACCACTCATTCTTAGCCTGCCAGATATTATTACGCGGTGAGGGATGTGGTAGTGGAAGATACTGCGGGAGGTGATCTCGGAATTTCCGTACCGTCTCAGTGAGAGTCTTAGAAGGCTTCTCTAGATAATAATCCTGCGCATACTTCCCCACAAGGAGGGTCAACTTCACCTGCTTCATCTCCGCCATCAGACGCTCATGCCACAGCGGCGCACACTCGGGGCGCGGAGCTAAGTCACCGCTCTTTCCTTTACCGGGATAGCAAAAACCCATCGGCACCAGAGCGATTTTCTTAGGGTCATAGAAAGTCAGCGAGTCTACCCCTAACCAGCGCCGGAGATTCTCCCCACTCTTATCATCCCACGGGACTCCGGTGCCATGGACCACAGAACCGGGTGCCTGACCGATGATGACGAGACGGCTCTCACGATCTGCCGAAAGGACAGGCCGCGGACCTAGTTCCAAATGCTCTGCACAGTGCCTACACTTCCTCGCCTCATTTAATAACTCTTCCATCAATAATAGTAGCTCACTTTTCCTCGAGTTTCGCCATCTCTGCCGCGAAGGATTCATACCCCTCTTTACCCATATATTTTTTAAGAATACCCGGAGGAGCCTTGCGGAGATCCACCAAAACCAGCGCATCTAAACAATCTCCAAAATTAGCATCATAGGCGAATTCTAACAAAGTCGCATTCAGCTTAAAATACTGGCGTAAGAGGACAGGGACCCCTTTGCCATCTTCCTCTTGGCTGATCACTCGCTCGGAAACCTCCTCGATAGTTGTCAAACCCTCACTGCGATCCTCATGATCGTGCTGGAAGGGCAACAGCGCCCGCATGGCCCCATTCCACCTCTGATCCGTCTTCGTCCGCCGCAGAAAACGCACCATAAGATCCTGAGATGCCGAGGCATAATCATCGCTGATTGTCACCGCCCCGAACAACTTATAATAACGCGGATGACGAGCCACAAAATGCCCAATCCCTTTCCATAGCCCCAATAAAGAATGCATCGAGCGTTGATAATCTGGCTGGATCCAAGAACGCCCTAACTCCAAAGCAGGCTCTAAATAATCCATCAAGGGCTTATCACACTCCACCAAAGTTCCCGTATAGAGCCCCTTAAAACCATGCTTTGGAAACACCTGATCGGTCCGTGCGATGCGGTATCCCCCCGCGATCCGGTGATTCTCCCGGTCCCATAAAAAAAGGTGGCAGTAAAAATCATCATGCTCATCATTATCCCGGGTCTTCCCCACTCCCACCCCCACCGAGCGGAAGGTCAACTCACGCAAACGGCCGATTTCCAAGAGAATCGTAGGAATTGCCTCAGCATACTCCCAATAAACATCAAAGGGGCCTTGCTGCGTTAAAGGAGGAGAATTCAGTGCTTGGATTTCTCGGTGCAGATCCTCAGGAGGGAGAGGATCTGCGATTTTTTCGGGTAAATCTTTAATCATCATCGTCGTCTTCACTTAGCGGAGAATTTCACCTGACCTTCAGAAAATAAAATCGTTAATACTCAGAGAAAGAACAAGCTAACTCGCACTCGCTAATTCACGGTGACGTAAGGTCGAGGGCGCGATCCCGAATCCCTCTTCTACCGAGATCCCCTGCTCGCGGCACATCCCATTCATCATCGCATAATGATGCACCGTATGGCTGGCTAAAAACTGTAACTCCCGCCCCAGAGTCGACTGGTAGCATTCCTGATCCCCACCCCCACAATCCATTTTTACCAAAATCACATCCGCCGAGTTCTGCGAGGCCGTCTTTAACAACTCCACCTTTAAACGGTCCAGTTCCGCCAGCGCATGCTTAATGGAACTCTCCACACTCGTATCCCGCTCTCGGTGATCATAATCCACCTTCATCAAAGCCAGCCCCCTTAAAAAAGAAGAATAATGGTCTAAACAATGCCGTAAATGCTGCCCGATCGAGGCCCCAAAAACACGGCCACAAGGCTCTGCATAGACCCGCTCGTCTAACTGTCCCAGTAGGCGCTCAGCTTGATCTAGAAAATGAATATTTGCACGAATGAGACTCTCCATTGCTTAAAATCTTTATATTAAGAGGCTTTAGAGAATTCACTAATTCCCTAATTCACGGAGGGACTCTAGCCTCCTCCTTAAATAAGGTCCAGCCTCACTCCCCATTGCTTTTAATTCTCTCCCATCCATCGCCTCACCAGCCCGTGCCACCACCTCACTCCCTCGCATATGGGCCAAGGCAGTCGGAATCAAAGCCGCCCTAACAAAGCCCGACAAACGGGAGACAAAATTAATCAAAGAAGGAGGGTTCCCAAAAAACCAAAGAGGCACCACCCTCGCATCCATCCGCTGTAAAAGCTTCACCACCTGCTCATTCCACTCCGGATCACTCATCCGGTCCCCTCGCCATAGCGATACCCGCCCCGCCGGAAATAAGCCTAACGCCCCGCCCTGACGCACATGCTTTAACATCCCACGAAGACTCGCCACATTCTCCGCCGCCTGCTCTCCACCTAAAATCGATACCGGAAAGACCAAAGGCTCTAAACCTGACAGAAAAACCGTTTCACGATTCGCAAGCACCTTAAAATCTGGGCGAATCTTCGCCATCTCAGCCAGCAGCGCTAGCGCATCCGCCCCGCCATGGGAATGATTACTCACCACCACCACTGGCCCATCCTTCGGGATCTGCTCTGCCAGACCGATCATCCGCGCCCCTATCTCCAGACGGCGTAAAACCCCCGCCATCGCATTCACCTCCTCCGCAGACTCCGTAAAAACCCGCCGCACCTTCGGGTAACTTAATAAAGACTCTAAGCCACTGGCCAGCCCCTCCCGCTGCGCCAAAAACGGCACATGCCTCCTCACATCTGCAAACTCCTCTTTATGCGTCATTGAACTCATCAACTTCTAAATAACTCTTCTCGCAATGTCTCCGGATCAGATCAAACAAGTCCCCCGGCTCTGGCGGCCGCACCCCCCTCTCGCGCCACTGCTCACCGATCTCCGCAGCCCTTCTAAAATGAGCAAAAAAATCACACATCCCTCGCCACCACGGATACCCGGGCTGATAAACATGAGCCGGCTCCCCCATCACCCCATTCAACTCTAAAACCACAATCTCACGCCCCGCCTGTAAAGCCTCCACACTCGGCACCTTCACATCATAGCGGCCAAAGCAAAACCCCGGAAAACCTGCGCTCAACTCATCAAAAACCTCCCGTAAACGCTCCGTCACCAGTGCCCGCTCATCCGTAAAAACCGCCCCGCGCGAATGCGTCCCTATCGGCGCCAGCTGAAACTCCTCACCCTCCCCTATGACCTGCCCCAGCGAAGAAGCATATTTTTTGAAATAATAACCCGCCATCAGCAGTGCCCGCTCATCCTCTAAAATGAGCTGCTCTAAAGTCCTCACCCCATCCCCCCTCACCCCCTGCGGATGCTTCCCACAAAGCGAAGAAATCACCCCCACCTCCTCACCAGGAGCCCTTGACCAATGCACCCCAAACTCCAAGCCCTCAACCATCTCTTGGACCAAAAAACCCTCCTCACAATTCCCCACCCAGCGTCTCACCCCAGCCTCATCCCGCACAATCTCCACCCCCTGCCCCCTCTGCCCATAATCCGGTTTCAACACCACCGGAAAACTCCAAGCCACCTCTTTAAGAAAACTCATCACCTTCTCAAAAGCATCCGGACAGCCCTCCGCCACCCGCAGATACTTTGCGATTTTCACCTGCGCATCCTCCCCCTTAAAACCATCCAGCACATCACCCTTCGCCTCCAGCGCCATCCCACTCATCAACATCCCCGGATTACAATTCACCCACAGAGTCAGCCCCCGTAAACGGATCCCATGCCATA
>CALFVL010000035.1 GCA_937928425.1 uncultured Verrucomicrobiales bacterium | reverse complement strand
AGAGGGGGGAGAAGGCGGATGGTGTGTGGGCCGGCGGGGGGGACGAGGAGTCCTTTTTCTAGGAGTGTTTGGCAGAGGTGGAGTGAGGGTGTTTGGTCTGTGGGGATGTTGAGCTGAGCGGGGTCTAGGGCGATGCCGAGGAGGAGTCCATGGCCACGAATTTCACTGATGGCGGGATGTTGCCAGGAGGTGATGATTTGGCGGATTTGGGCTTCGCGGGCTCTGGCATGGGCAGGGAGGTCTTCTGCGATGATGGTGTCGATGACGGCTTTAGAGGCGGCGCAGGCGAGGGGGTTCCCTCCGTAGGTGGAGCCGTGGCTGCCGGGGCCGAGGAGGTGGCTGTGTTTTTCTGCGACCCAGAAGGCGCCGATGGGGAAGCCTCCGCCCATGCCTTTCGCCCATGAGATGGCGTCTGGGGTGAGGTCTGGGAGGATGCTTTGGTAGCCGTTAAGTTGGCCGCTTCTGCCGAAGCCGCACTGGACTTCATCGAGGAGGAGGAGGAGGTTTTTTTCTTTGGCGAGGGTGGCGAGGCCTTGGAGGAATTCTGGGGTCATGGGGTGGACTCCGCCTTCTCCTTGGATGGGTTCTAGGAGGATGGCGACGCTTTGGTCATTTAGGGCGGCTTTTACTGCTGCGAGGTCATTTGGGGGAAGGTAGGTGAAGCCGGGGAGGAGGGGGTCAAAGCCTTCGTGGATTTTAGTCTGAGCGGTGGCAGACATGGCGCCGATGGTGCGGCCGTGGAAGGATTGGTGGAAGGTGATGATTTCTGAGCGTCCGCTGGAGAGTCCAAATCTCCGGGCGAGTTTGATGAGGCCATCGTTCGCTTCAGCGCCGGAGTTGGCGAAGAAGATTTTACCGGGTTGCTGGGCGATTTTTTCGACGAGGAGTTGAGCGAGCTCGGCTTGTGCGGGGATGTGGTAGAGGTTGGAGCAGTGGATGAGGGTTTGGGCCTGTTCGGCGATGGCGGCGCTGAGGTGGGGGTGGCAGTGGCCGAGTGAGCAGGTGGCGATGCCGGAGCAGAAGTCGAGGTATTCGCGGCCTTGTTCATCCCATATTTTCGTGCCTTTTCCACGGACGGGGGTGAGGGGGAATCTTCCGTAGGTGGGGAGGATGTAGTGTTGGCTTTTTTCGTGAGTGGTCATGCTGTTGTGGATGGGGTGTGATTTAGGATGTTTTTTTAGCTCTGGCGAGTTTGGTGTTTGAGGAGGGGTGCGAGGGGGAGGAGGCCATCGTGAGCCCAGAGGGCTGGGGGGGATTGTGCTTGGCCGAGGGGGAAGAGTCTGGGGGAGGGGAGCTGGGTGTTTTTATCATGGATGTGTTCTGGGGGATGGAGGGCGATGCCGGAGAGGTAGGGTGGAAAGGGGATGCCTGAGCTGAGTGGGCGGAGGAAGACGCAGCGGTTTCCGGGTGAGAGGGGAATGGTACGGCTGTCCTCGTAGATGATGGTCCAGGCGGTGGAGTGGGGGCTTTCCCAGAGGGCGTGTTTTTGTGGGTCTTGGGCGATGAGGTAGCGGGTTTCTTCACGGAGATTAGTGATGGCTCCTGCTTCTGAGGGGGTGAGGGGGCCACGTGGGTGTTCTTTTTCAAAGCGGGCCATGGCGGTGGCGAGGAGGGGGGCGAAGGTGAGGGGATCTTTTACGAAGAGGGTCTGGAGGGAGAGGCAGCCTTGCTGGTTATAGAGGCCGATGTCACGTGCGGCGAGCTGGGCGGCGCTGGGGCTGGGGTCATGGATGATGCCGATGCCGATGCGCTGGCCGTGGCCGACGAAGGGGGTTTCTAGGGGGCAGAGGGTCTGGAAGTGGCGTAGGGTGGGGTCTGAGCCGAAGACGATGAGGGCGTCTGCGACGGAGATCCAGTGGTCTGGGAGGGTGCGGGAAGTTTCTATGAGGGGGATGAGGGAGGGTGGGATTTTGAAATCAAGAAGGGAGTGGGAGGGGAGTTTTAGGAGGTTTTTCGCGCCGAGGAGGAGGCCGTTTAGGAGAGATTGGTAGGCGGCGTGGGGGGTGTTTCCGCTGATGATGTGGAGGAGGGTTTTAGGGAGGATGGCGGTGGGGGGGACCTGGGTGGAGAGGGTGTGGAGGAGGTCATTACGGGTGAAGGGGCCGGTGTAGGGAGCGAAGTCCCCAGCGGCGGCCATGATGAGGTCGAGACGGTCTGGAAGCTTCATGAGAGGGTGTGGTCAATGCTACGTGAACAGCCACGAGGGAGTGCGGAGGGGTCACGGCCAATGAGGGTGAAGGTGTGGTCAGGGTGGCCGATGGCGAGGTCTTGGGTGCGGATTTTAGCGACGCTGTGGAGGTTAGCGAGGTCGTGGATGATGAGGTAGCCCATTTGACCGGAGGGGAGGGGCTGGCCGGAGTCTGGGTCTATGATGAGGTGGCGGCACCAGTGGGGGAAGCGGTGGCGACCTTCTGGGCCGCTGGCGTAGGCTTGGCTGGAGAGCTCGGTCATGCCGTATTCGTTATGAATTTGGGCGAGTGGGATGGAGAAGTATTGGCTGAGTTTTTGGTAGAATTCGGGCTTCGAGAGGGTGAGGGAGCTGCCTTTGTAGCCTCCGGTTTCGAGGAGTTGTGAGTCGGGGGGGAGGGGGATGGGGCCGTGGACTTCCATGAGGTGGTGGAAGGCGAGGGCGGTGCCGATGAGGGAGAGGGGCTGGCCAGAGCTTAGGTGCTGGAAGAGGGGGGCGAGGTGGAATTGTGAATCATGCAGGAGGAAGTGTGAGTGGTCTCCGTGGTTAAGATGGGAGAGCATGTGGCTGAGGGATGAGTGGGGGGCTTGGCTGGCTGAGGGGGCGAGGAAGAAGCGAGTGTGCTGCGGGAGGGGCCAGGAGTGGTCTATGGCGAGCTCATAGAGGGAGGTGTCTGGGAGGTGGTGGGAGCCGTGTGTCTCAGTGGTGGTGCCGGAGGTGTGGAAGATTTTTGTGCTGTGCTGGCCGCAGGTGAGGGGGTGGGATGGGAGCTTGAAGGCGCTGGTGGGGACGGCGGGGATGCTTTGCCAATTTTTGATGTTTTGAGGGGTGCAGTTGAGGTGTTTTGAGAAGTTTTGGTAGGGGGTGTTATTTAGGAATTGGTGGGTGAAGATGCGTAGGGCGAGGGAAGAAAAGCTGGAGCTGGATTCATGAGCGATAAAGTTGCTAAGCTCCTTCTGGACGGGGAGAGGGGGTGGAGGGATGGTCTGGTCTGGCATTTAGAGCTAGGTGGTGGCTTGACAAGAGGGCGAAAGCTCGCAAAAAGATCTTCGTCAGGTTTTATAGTGGCTTGGCGAAAAGCTATCCCCAACTCAATTGATTTTCAAAGTCATGTTTTCACTCAAACCTTTTGTCGGGCTCATCTTCACGGGCCTTTTCTTTACTAGCTGTTCTCCTTCAGTTCCCCTTGGTGGTGTGAAGAGGGGAGCGGCGAAGCCGGTTCCTGTCAAGAAGACCGTGGCGACGAAGCCGGCCCAGAACTCGAGCGCAGCAGCGAAGAGAGAGGCCGCCAGAATCCAGGCGAATAAAGAGGCTGCGGCACGGCGTGCGCGGCTGAAAAAGAAGCGAGAGGCGGAGGCTAGAGCTAAGAAGTCTAATAGCTCTTCTAGCAGTAGTGTCTCGAGCTCTAAGCCTCAAGCTAAGCCGACTCCTCCACCGACTCCAAAGAAGCCAGTGGTGAAGCCTAAGAGTAAGTTCCGGACGGCGACTTCGATCCCCGGGAAGCCCGGTTTCGTCTTTAATCCATGGACGAATAAGGCGGTGGATGTGCGTGGTATTCCCGGAGGTTCAGTGGTGCGTGACCCGAACGATGGAAACCCTGATCATAAGTTCCGAGTCCCCTAGGGTGGTTCATTTAAATTTCCCAGTGCCGGATTTCCAGATGGGAGTCCGGCTCTTTTTTTCCTAATCTTTATCATGTTCTCACGGGTTACTATTCTAGGTCCGGGCCTTTTAGGAGGGTCGGTAGGACTTGCGGCTAGGGCTGCTGGGTATGAGGTGGCTTTGTGGGGAAGAAACCCAGCGCGGGTGGCGGCCACTCGTGCCCTGGGCCTGATGGCAACGACTGATTTGGCGGAGGCTCTGGAGGGTGCAGATCTTGTGATTTTAGCAGTTCCGGTGGGGGTGATGGCGGGACTCGCTGAGCAGTCGAAGGCCTTTTTAGAAGCTGGCTGCCTCGTGACAGATGTGGGCAGTGTGAAGGTGCTACCTCACGAGCTAGCAAATGGTTTCAAGATCCCTTTTATCGGGAGCCACCCGATGGCAGGATCTGAACAGACCGGAATTGAGGCGGCCCGAGGTGATCTTTTTCAAGGAGCAGTGTGTGTGCTTACTAATGATCAAGAGCGACCAGAAAATGAGATCAGGGAGCTAGAGGGATTTTGGAAAAAACTAGGATGCCACTGTGTTCTGATGGAGGCGGCAGCTCATGATCAAGCGGTGGCCCGGATTAGTCATCTTCCTCACGCGATGGCGGTGGCGACGGCGGCGGCGGCCCTGCGCTCACCACGAGATTTAGAGTTAGCTGGTGGGGGGTTTAGGGATACGACGCGAGTGGCAGGAGGAGACCCTGCGATGTGGGCAGAAATCATGGTAGAAAATCGTGATGCCTTGATACGAGCTCTGGGAGATGCTCAAAAGGAGATCTCAGAGATGCTTGATCAACTGGCAAATTCGGACAAGAAAGGGCTGCAGGATTATCTCGCGGAGGTAAAAGTCCGAAAAGAAAACCCGAGCCTACCATCGCAAGTAAAATGAGTGAGACCATTAAAGTCAGTCCGCTAAAAAAAATCACCGGAGAAATCGCGGTCCCAGGTGATAAGAGCATCTCCCACCGTGCTGCTATTCTGGCCGGACTCTCGGACGGGTCTTGTTATGTGGAGAATTTTCTCCCTAGTGAAGACTGTGTCAATACGCTCCGGGCGATGGCTCAATTAGGGGTCAAGTATGAGGTGGAGAATGGGACTGATGAGCGCCCAGTAGATCTTGTCATTCACGGTTGTGGAGGGAATTTAGAGAAGGCTAGTGTGGAGCTGGATTGTGGTAATTCAGGAACGGGAATGCGCCTCTTAGCAGGCGTCTTAGCAGCGCAGAAATTTGATAGTGTTTTAGTGGGTGATGAGTCCCTTTCAGGGCGACCGATGGGACGGATCATTACGCCGCTAGCTGAGATGGGTGCTCAATTTGAGACGAGGGGTGAGAAGCCGGGCTGTGCTCCTTTGGCCATCACCGGAGGGAGTCTAAGTCCAATCACTTATGAAATGCCGATGGCGAGTGCGCAGGTGAAAAGCGCGGTTCTGCTCGCAGGAATGTTCGCTCCAGATAAGACCACGGTGATTCAGCCAGCGATCAATCGTGACCACACGGAGCGTATGCTGAATTCCTTCGGTGTGAAGGTGAAGACGGAAGGAAATGAGATATCGGTCTACGGAGGGCAAAAAGTGCGTTCCCGGGACCTTGTCGTGCCGGGTGATATTTCTAGTGCGGCCTTCTGGATCGTCGCAGCCGCCTGCGTGCCGGGGTCTCGCCTTTTGTTAAGCAATGTGGGCCTCAACCCGACTCGGACCGCCTTATTAGATGTGCTCATCCGCATGGGAGCGCACATTAGAGATCACGTTCAGCATGAAGACGGAGGGGAACCCAGAGGGAGTATTGAGATCATCGGGCGTCAGCTCAAGGGCACTGAAATTAAGCGGGAGGAAGTTCCTAATCTCATTGATGAAGTCCCGATTCTAGCGGTGGCTGGAGCTTTAGCCGAGGGGGAATTGGTCATCCGTAATGCAGCTGAACTCCGAGTGAAGGAGACAGACCGCATCGAGACTACCACTGAGAACCTCCGCCTGATGGGCGCAGATGTGGAGGAGTTTGAAGATGGCCTGATCGTTACCGGCGGACAGAGTCTTAAGGGGGCTACTCTTGATAGTTACGGTGACCACCGAATCGCGATGGCTTTCGCAATCGCAGGGCTTCTCGCACAAGAAGGACAGACTACGATTACAAATACCGAGTGCGTGGCGACTTCCTACCCGAATTTTTTAGAACACCTCCAAGAAATCTGTAAATAATGAGTGCTTCTCACCGAGCTGTCGCGATTGACGGACCTGCCGCTTCTGGAAAAAGTACAGTGGCGAAGTGTCTCGCTGCCCGTCTGGGGCTCATTATGGTGAATTCAGGTGCGATGTACCGTGCCGTCACTTGGCAAATCCTCCAAGATGGAATCCTGCCTAGTGATCAAGATGCAGTGATTCAGGCCTTTGAGCGGATGAAAATCATTTGTGGTGTGGAAGATGGGGTTTCTACGATCTCGGTGAATGGGCGGATGCTCAGCTCGGAACTTAGGACTCCGGCGGTGAATGAAAATGTCTCCACCTTAGCCTCTTTTTCTAAACTCCGTGAAGGTCTGGTAGCTATGCAGAGGGCTTATCTCGAGAGTGATGATGTGGTCATGGAGGGGCGAGATATCGGCTCGGTGGTTTTTCCTGAAACGCCCTTTAAAATTTATATTGATGCTTCAGAGGAAGTGCGTGCAGCCCGCCGCTCTAAGGATGGTGAAGCGGACGTGGTGGCTGAGCGGGATGCTCAAGATAGTCAGCGTGAGGCCTCACCACTTAAAATTTCTGAGGGAGCCATCGTGATCGACTCTTCCAGCCTGACGATTGATCAAACGGTGCTCGCCGCTCAAGAAGCGCTCATAGAACTAGGCTGGGAAGATTAATAACATGAAGACAATATACTGGATCGGGCATAGTGTTTTTCGGGCCGCAGCAAAGGCGTTTTTTCGTTATCAGGTGGTGGGGCGGGAGAAGTTGGTCCAGTCAGGTCCTCTCTTGATCGCGGCGAATCATGAGAGTTTCTTAGACCCACCTCTCGTGGGGATCGCTTGGGATGAGGAGGTTTACTATCTGGCACGTAAGACTCTTTTTAAAGGGCCCACCAAGTGGCTTTATCCCCGATGGAATGCGATTC
Organism: uncultured Verrucomicrobiales bacterium; assembly: GCA_937928425.1. Classification (GTDB taxonomy): domain Bacteria; phylum Verrucomicrobiota; class Verrucomicrobiia; order Verrucomicrobiales; family Akkermansiaceae; genus SW10. The sequence goes on along the minus strand of CALFVL010000035.1, from coordinate 46,893 downwards.
CGGTGGATCAAGAAGCTCCTGATATGAGCAGCCTTAAAAGAATCATTAAGATTTTAAAAAGCGGCGAGCAGGTGGTGGTCTTCCCGGAGGGTGCACGCACCTTGACAGGGGAGCTCCAAGCTGGAGAACCCGGTGTGGGACTTATCGCCACGAAGGCTAAGGCGACGATCCAACCAATTCGGATTTTTGGAGCGTTTGAGGCTCTTCCCCGAGGAAGTGGGCGCCTGCGCTTTCACCCGATCACGATCGTGGTGGGAGACCCCATCACCCTGACTGAAGAGGAGAAAAAAGCGAAGGGACGGGAGGCTTACCAAGCGATTTCTGATCGGATTATGGCTGCAATTTCCAAAATTAAGCATCCTTCAGAGCTCTAGAGCTGGCTATTTTATGAACGGAATAGTTGTCAGTTTAGTCTAAAACACGGATACTTAGGGAGGCTTCTGCCGATCACCACCCTTTCACCACTATGAATCTTAAAATTCAATGCCCTAAGTGCAGTAAGCGTTTTTCTGTCGAAAAAGACCTCACTGGTAAGACCGTAGAGTGTGGCGCGTGTGACCATCGTTTCCCTGTAAAAGAAGACTCGGTCATCCATGAGCGGGTCCGAGTTTATCCGGGGGAGCACCGTGAAGAGGATTTTTTAAATCGCTTAGGCCGTGATTCCACTAAGCAAGATGAGAAAGGAGTGAAGCCTGTCGCAGAGAGAGCTTACGCGCCCCAGTTAGATGCCATTATGCCCGCTTCAGCTGGGCAGCGGATTGCCCTTGGTTGTGGCTTGGGCCTGATTCTTATCTATAGTTTAATCTTTTTAATCGGCTCTTCAGAAGATGGAGTGTTTCAAGACGTCCTTAAGGAAAAGCGCATCATCTTAGGTGCTTTCGTGGGTTTGCTAAGTTCTTTTTTAATCATCTCAGGTGCTAAGAATTGGCGTAAAAGAGCGATCATGGTGTCACTTATTCTCACGGCGGGGCTCCTTACGCTCGTCTTCATGCGTCCAGTTTATCTGACTCCCTACGCGGGTTTCAATATTACAGAGGAGAATGAAAAGGAGCAGGATACTGACTCCACAGACCGCCTCGATGAAGCTGGCATTAAAGCGCGAGTGGGCTTCTTCGGGATGCAGCGTAAGATTAATGAAATGGTCGATAAGCATGGCGTGGAAGGTGAGGATTATGTGGTGGGCATTTTCATTGAGAACATGACAGGCCGTCAGTATCATGAGATTGAAAAATTCCTTATGAAGGTGCTTAGTATCCCTCCCAGTGAGGGAATTGGCCGCTACACTCGGAATAATGATAAAGATAGTCTCTTGGTCATCTCCGGCCTTCCTTTAGACTTTGATACGGTGGCCCGCCGCTGTGATGAGCGCCTCGGAGAGGTCCGCACTTATCCAGAGTACCGCCTCATCGACTTAAAATTAGCATCCACTCTCTTTTCGGAGCCGAGCGGGGGGCTTTTGAAAAAACTCACCGACTCTAGCCATCCTGGTTTTTTCTCCAATAACTTGAATGAGTTAAAAGCGCTGGACCCGACACGAGTGCGGGATGCAGTGGCACGTCTTGCGAGTCTTCGTCCTGAGATTCAGCTTCTACATGGTGAAAAGATTGTTCCTGAGTTTATGAGAATCCTAGCGGAGGAAGATGACCCCGCTCTTCTTTCTGATCTGGGGAAGGCCTTACGGATATGGGCCAGTGGTCAGGCAGCTTGTATCCAAGTGGCTGAGAGGAATGTTAAAAAATGGATCGAGACTGGAGTCGTCGTTCCTAAGTCTTTCGTGAATTATCTTAATGACAATGAGGCTGAAGGAGCTCTCGCCATCGTTGACCAGCTCTGGGGTAAGGACCCAGAGTTATGGAGCCGCCAGTATATTGACTTAGGAAGTAAGGCAGAGAAACGTCTGCTCTTTCATCTCGAAGAGTCTCCTGAGCGCCTTAAAAAATCGGCCATTCTCATTTTAGAGAAGACAGGAACTGATAAGTCACTTGCGGCACTAGAAAAAGCGAAAGCGAGGGGAGACGCAGAGGTGAAAATCATTGCTCAGAATGCGATCGACTCGATCCGCTCTCGCTAAGGGGTCTCAGTCTCAGTGCTGCTTTGGTCTAGACGTTCAAAGCGGGCCCCCTTTGAGATGTCCCAGAAGAAGAAGGCAGATCCGCCAAAGACTACGATGATTAGTAGTGCAAAAAGAAGGAGGAAGAAGTTCTTCATTGCCAGAAAACTAACGGAGTTTGCTAAGATGAGAAACAAAAAACCCGTAGGCGAGTTTTCTCACATACGGGTGATCACCCAGAGGGTGCTGAAGCCGGATGATGATGATTAAGCGCGGCCCATGTAAGCACTGTCTTTAGTGCTGACCTTTACGATGTCACCTTGCTTCACAAAGAGAGGGACTTGCACCGTAAGGCCAGTCTCAAGAGTGGCTGGCTTGGTGGGGTTATTTGCGGTATCTCCCTTAAGTCCCTCTGAGGTGTCAGAAACGCTGAGTTCTACGTTATCGGGCAGATCAATCGAAACAGGATTCTCCTCGATGAAGAGAATTTCGACCACCTGGCCTTCTTTGATGAAATTTTTAGCATCTCCTACGAAGCCTTCATCAATTCCTACGGACTCGAAGGAAACAGGATCCATAAAGTGGTAGGTGCCTGGCTCAGCGTAGGAGAACTCTAGCTTCTGGCGGTCGGTATCGACAATGTCGACCTTTTCACTGGAGGCGAAGCGTATGGTCTTGGTCTTACCAGATTTGAAGGAACGGATCGTTGCGGCGATGAGGGCGTTTCCTTTCCCCGGAGTGCGGTGCTCTAAGCCGAGGACGACTCCACGCTCACCTTCATACTGAATGCACTGACCACGTTTAAGATTCGTTGCGACGATTGCCATGCCTGAGGGAAGTAGGGGAGAGGGGACGTGGGGTCAAGTGGCGAGTCAGGGAAGGGCGCTCTTTTCACGCTGTCTTATTCTTCTTTCTCACCTTTCAGTTATAGGCGCTTTAGCGGGGAATACGCACATCCCTTTCTTGACAGGGGCCTTGCTCTCCGGCACGGAAGGGGCTTAAAGTTATGAGTAAACTTACGATCCGTGATGTTGATGTGGCAGGCCAAGAGGTTTTAATGCGAGCCGATTTTAATGTGCCTAAAAATGAGGCGTTAGAGATTACCGACGAGACTCGGATCCGGGCTGCTTTACCGACGATTAAGCATCTCCTTGCAGAGGGCGCTAAGCTGGTTCTTTGCTCTCATATGGGGAGACCTAGTGAGGCACGTGAGAAGAAGTATTCGCTGGAGCCGGTGGCGGCTCGGCTCTGTGAGTTACTGGAACAGGATGTGACCTTCGCCGAGGACTGCATCGGAGAGGAGACGGCTGCATTACGCGCAGAGATGGGTGGCGGGGATGTTCTTCTTTTAGAAAACACGCGTTACTATGCGGAGGAGAAGAAGAATGATGGGGAGTTCGCTAAGGCTTTAGCGGGGTCAGCGAAGATTTTCGTGAATGATGCCTTCGGCACGGCGCACCGTGCGCATGCTTCGACTGAAGGGGTGACTCATTATGTGGATCAGAGTGTGATGGGTCTTTTGATCGAGCGTGAGTTGGAGTATCTGGAGGGGAAGCTGGCTAAGGCCGAGCGTCCTTTTGTGGTGATTATGGGCGGTGCCAAGGTGAGTGATAAGATTGAGGTGATTTCAGCTTTGTTAGAGAAGGCGGATACGATTTTGATCGGTGGAGCGATGGCTTACACTTTCCGCAAGGCTCAAGGTTATGAGGTGGGGATGAGTCTGGTGGAGGATGATAAGCAGGCACTCGCGCTGGAGATTCTGGAGACGGCGAAGGCGAAGGGGGTGAATTTCTTACTCCCTGCTGATACACGGATTACGAAGGAATTTAAAGAGGGGGCTGAAACTTGGAATACGGAGGTTTATGGCCAAGGAGGGGCGATTCCTGCGGATAAGGAGGGGATCGACATCGGTGATGTGGCAATCGAGGAGTTTAAAGAGGTTCTCGCGGGTGCTAAGACGGTGCTCTGGAATGGTCCGATGGGGGTATTTGAGAAAGATTGTTTCTCTAAGGGGACCCGAGCGATCGCGGAGGCTGTGGTGGAGAGTGGTGCCTTAAGCATCGTAGGTGGAGGGGATTCAGTCACGGCGGCGGTGAAGTTCGGCGTGGCAGAGCAGATGAGCTTTATTTCCACTGGGGGTGGAGCGAGTCTGGAACTCTTAGAAGGGAAGACGCTCCCTGGAGTGGCAGCTCTTTCTGAGGCTTAATGCCTGAGTGAGTGAGGTGAGATTTTTAGAACCTGATCTTCTGTTTAGAGGGTCAGGTTTTTCTGTTTCTAGGGTGCGGGGGAGTTGACAGGCTAGTGAACTTTCAGTAGTTACAGAAAGCAAATGGATGAAAAGAATGTCAGTCTTGAAAAGGTCCGGGAGGAGTTCGTGACTCAGTGGGGGGTGATGGGGGCACAGTGGGGAATTAACCGGACGATGGCCCAGATCCACGCGCTTTTAATGACGGCTCCCGAGGTGTTAAGCACGGATGAGGTGATGGGGAGTTTAGAGATCAGTCGCGGGAATGCTCATACGAATTTAAAGGATTTGGTGGCGTGGGGTCTGGTCCGCATTGTGACGAAGAAGGGGGAGCGGAAGGAGTTTTTCGAGGCGGAGAAGGACGTTTGGGAAATTTTCCGGAGGGTAGCTCGTGAGCGTAAGCGTCGTGAGATCGATCCAGCGTTGGAGACTTTACGTCATTGTAAAGAGCAGACGGCGGAGATGAAGACGCCGGAGGCTAGGGCGTTTCATGAGCAGATGGTGCAGCTGGAGGACTTTGTGAGTTTTGGCTCAAAGATGGGTGACCGAGTGGCGACGCTGCCGCATGGGAAGGCGATGAAGCTGGCGATGAAGATCTTTAGCTAGGTTTCGAGGGGGCCCTTGTGCTGTGTTTTGCGATGGCGGTGCCGGCGAGGTGGCCGGTGGTCCATGCGGCTTGGAAGTTAAAGCCTCCGGTGATGCCGTCGATGTCTAGGACTTCTCCGGCGAAGTAGAGGCCGGGGAGGTGCTTACTTTCCATTGTTTTTAGGTGGAGGTCATCGAGTGGGACGCCTCCGCAGGTGACGAACTCGTCTTTATTAAGGCTTTTTCCGTCTACGGTGAAGGTGGCGCAGGTGAGTTCTTTAATGAGTCTGGTGCTTTGGTCCTTAGTGAGAGTGGACCAGGTGCTTTCTGGGGAGATGGATGAGCTTTCACACATACGTTGCCAGAGGCGTTTTGTGATGTTTTCTAGGGGGCTGCGCTTATAGACGCGGCGCGTTCCGTTCGTTTTACGTTGGGTTTGGAAGATGGTGCTGAGGCTTTCGGTATCATGTTGCCCAGTCCAGTTGACTTCGATTTTAAAGCGGTAGTCGCAATCGGCGAGTTTACGTGCGCCCCAAGCTGAGGCTTTAAGGATGGCGGGTCCGCTGAGTCCCCAGTGGGTGATGAGGAGGGGGCCTTCTGACTGAAGTGAGCCGATTTTAATGCGGGCGTGGGGGACGGAGATTCCTTGGAGGTCGTGCAGCCGGATGTCTCCGATTTTGAAGGTGAAGAGGGAGGGGACGGTTGGGCTGTGGTCTTGGCGGAGGTCTATGAGGGCTTGGGCGGCGTCTTTGCTGCGGAGTCCTCCGGTGGCGATGAGGAGTTTTTGACTGCGGTAGCTGTGACCGAGGGTGTTTAGGATCTGGAAGCCTTGTGGGGTGATTTTCACTTCGGAGGCGGTGCAGCGGGTGCGCCAAGTGATGCGTTGATTATGGGCTGCGTCGGTGAGGCAGTTGATGATGGTTTCTGAGCGGTCGCTGGTGGGGAACATACGGCCATCAGGCTCAGTTTTTAGGGTGACGCCGTGTTCTGAAAACCAGGCGATGGTGTCAGCGGGCTGGAAGTGGTGGAAGGGGCCTATGAGGTTTTTTTCTCCACGGGGGTAGTTTTGGACAAGTTCTTTAGGGTCATAGCAGTCGTGGGTGACATTACAGCGACCTCCTCCGGAGATGCGTACTTTGCTGAGGACTTCGGCGGTTTTTTCTAAGATGAGGATTTTGTTAAGGCCAGCCTCGGCGGCAGTGATGGCGGCGAAGAAGCCGGCAGCTCCCCCGCCGATTACGATGAGTTGGTATTCTTCCTCGGGCATCTGTGCTGAGCTAATGCTAATTTTAGGGTTCTGCCAATCATTGATGGGTGCTCTGAGAATGGGGTGGAAGTGGGCTTTGCGGAGGGGAGAATGTGGCGTAAGGTCGCTTTTATGAAAGGGATGAAAGGGATGAAAGGAGAGGTTTTTTTAAAGATGCGTGGCATTGAGAAGAGCTTCGGTGCTCAGCAAGTTTTACGTGGGGTGGATCTGGATGTGTATCGTGGAGAGACCTTGGTGTTGTTAGGTGGTTCTGGTGGTGGGAAGTCGGTGTTGATGAAGCATATGGTGGGTTTACTTCAGCCTGATGAGGGGATGGTGACTTTGGAGGGGAAGGTGATTTCTGAGCTTTCTGAGCGGGAGCTGACGTGGGCCAGGCGGAAGATTAGTATGATGTTCCAAAACGGGGCTCTTTTTGATTCCCTCACGGTGGGTGGGAATATCGGGTTTGCTTTAGTGGAGGCGGGGGTCCGGGATGAGGAGGAGATTAGGCGGCGGGTGGAGGAGGCTTTACGCATCGTGAAGTTGCCGGGGCAAGAGGAGAAGATGCCTTCTGATCTTTCAGGTGGGATGCGGAAGCGGGTGGCTTTGGCACGGGCGGTGGTGGAGAAGCCGTGCTGTGTTCTTTATGATGAACCGCACGCGGGGCTAGATCCGGTAACGGGGGATTCGATCGATCATTTAATCCGTGATTTAGCGAAGGATCATGGGATTACTAATGTGGTGATTACGCATGAGATCCGCAGTGTGTTCCGGATCGCGGACCGGGTGGTTTTTATGAAGGAGGGGTTGATTTACTGGGTGGGGACTCCTGAGGAGCTGAGGGAGAGTGATGATCCGGTTTTGAGGAATTTTATCGAGGGGCGTTCTGAGGATTCAGGTTTGTGATTTTTGGCTTCCGAGGCATAGTTGGGAAATGGCGACAAATTCTAAGAGGACCGAGACGCTTGTCGGGGTTTTTCTTTTCATCGGCTTCGGTTTGCTGGGGGGGATTATTCTGCTCTTCGGGAATATTGGAGATTTGTTCAAAGGCCATTACGAGCTGAGGGTGAATTTTAAGGAGGCAGCGGGGATCATCGAGGGAAGTACGGTGCGCTTGCGCGGGGCAAAGATCGGGGAAGTGGGTGGGAAGCCGCAGCTGACGGATGGTTCAATGATTCAGGTGGTTTTGAAAATCGAGGAGCAGTTCCAAGTGGCTGAGGGTTCTGTTTTCCAAATCGGGCAGGCGAGTCTATTGGGTGATAAGGAGGTGATTATCACTCCGCCAGCGGAGGGCGTGGCAGTTCCTCTTCCTTCAGGCTCTGTTGTGATGGGAAGTGAGCCGGGTGGTTTAGATCTATTACAAAGTGAGGCGGAGCTGATCGTGGTGGATGCGCGGGATTTTTTACGAGATGCGAAGGGGAGCTTAGCAAAGCTGGAGGGTTCTATGGATGAGATACGGCGCGTTGTGACGAAGGTGGGGACGACGATGGATGCGGTGAATGAGGGGATTTTGACCGAAGGGAATCTAGGGGCATTTGGAAGTACTTTAGCAAACTTAGAGCGGGCTAGCGCAAGTTTTGCCGATTTAGGTGAGCGTTTAGATCCCTTGGTCGGTGAGGTGCATTTGGTGGTGGGAGAGGTGCGTGAGACGAATCAAGTGATTCAAGGGACGATTAAGGCGGCGGAGGGGACCTTGGCGAAGATCGATCCTGCCTTGGAGGAGGTGCCAGCGGTGTTGTCTTCTATCGGGAAGACGGCGGATCGTGCGACGGAGGCGATTGATAAGATTGATGGAAAGAAGGGGGCTTTAGGGGCCTTGGTTTCTGACCAAGAACTGAAGACTGATGTGAAGGATTTTGTGAGGAATTTGAAGAGGAACGGGGTTTTACGTTATAAGGATGAGGATGAAGCAGAGGATGATCCGCGTGAGCGTTTCAGGGGGAGAAGGCGATAGGTTTTAAGGGGGAGAGGTTTTTGTTCTTTGCGGGTTTCATTCTGAAGCTGTCTTAGGTGGTTCGAGCACGGGGAGGAGGTGATTTGTTGACACAAAAAAACGACGGCGTTTCTGGCCGTCGTCATTTGTTTATTAAAGGTGTGTTGCGTGGTTTAGTCTTCCCCGCCGCTTGCTTCTCCGCTGTCAGCAGTTTCTTTAATGTCGGTGAGGGCTTCGATGAAGTCACCGAGGATCTCGGCAGGGACCATGATGGTATCTCTGTTTCCGCTGACGTCTTCGGTGATTTTGACGACCCGACCACGGCTATTTTCTTTAAGGTCTAGAAAGAAAATTTTTCGATCAGCGAGAATTTTTTCAGTATGAAGGACTTCCTGGTTCATGGCTTTTACGAGGTGAGAATTCACGTGGACCTTTGTAAAGTCAACGTGAAATTTGGTTTAGAGGAATTGGGAAAAACCGCAGAAGAGTTTTGAGTTTTCTGAAGGGAGGTCTGGCGCTAGCTCATCTGAGCCGAGATGGTCCTGACAGACGGTAAAGAATTCTTCTTTGGTTTTTACGCGGCGGATGTGGTGCTCAAAGCTGGGTGGCTGTCCTTGGGTGATGTAGTTGAGGTATTTTTTCATTTTTTGGACGTGTTTTTGTTCCACGAAATCGCTGACGATGCGGGCGGTTTCTTCAAAGAGGAGGTGAATGTAGCTGAGGATCATGCGCTGGGTGACTGGTGGGGGAGTGGAGTGGGTGAGTGAGGCCCGGAGTTGGTCAAAGATCCATGGGTTACGGATGGCACCACGCCCGATCATGAGGCCGGCAGCTCGGGTGGAGTGGAGGTAGTTCAGGCCAGTTTGACAGTTTACGATGTTCCCATTTGCGATGACGGGGCAGGGCATTTCTGTGACGGCTTGCCGGACCCAGTGGGTGTGGACGGGAGTTTGGTAGCGTTCTTTTACGGTGCGAGCATGGATGGTGAGGAGGTCGATGGGGTGTTTTTTGAAAAGTGGGAGAAGGGTATGGAATTCGTCCTCAGTCTCGAAGCCGATACGAGTTTTTACGGTGAGGGGGAGTTCTCCGCAGGCTTCGCGCAGGCGGGCGAGGAGGGTGCTGATCTGGGCGGGTTTACGGAGGAGACCACCTCCGGCATTTTTACGGTAGACGACGGGAGCTGGGCAACCGAGGTTTAGGTCGATCCCTGCGATGGGGTATTTTTTTAGTTCTAGGGCGGTGCGGACGAGCTCGTCTGGGTCTTGGCCGATCATCTGAGCGATGATGGGGCGCTGGGTGGGGTTTTCCGTGATGGAGCGGAGGATGTAGGGGTCTGGGCGGGAGTGGATGTGGACGCGAAAGTACTCGGTGATGTAGAGGTCAGCACCGCCGAAGGCGGCGATGGAGCGGAGGAAGGGGAGGTCGGTGACGTCCTGCATGGGGGCCAGCAAGAGGGCAGGACGGTCAGGGGGGAGCATGGGGTGCCAGGAGAGAGGTGCTAGGAGAGAGCAGATGGGTGTTTTCTTGGGGTTCCTAGAGTTCGGCGAGTTCTTCGGCGAAGCCCGAGGAGAGGATGGGGAAGCGGCACCATGATTTAGGGTCTAGGTTTAGGTCATCAAGGTGGAAGGAGACGGCGTAGCGTTCGCGCTTCCATTGGTTACGGGACCAGAGGGTGAAGAATTTTATGATCCATTCTTTCATTTCTGTTTCTGAGTAGTTGGGGTGTTTTTGGAGGGCGTAGGTCATGGCTGCTTTGGGCCCTTTTTTGTCACGGATGGCGGCGCGTTCGATGCTGTCTAGGACGTCATAGGGCATGAGGTCGCTTTCGTCGCTCTGCTTGTGTTTTGGTGGGCGGAGCTCGGCGGTGGGTTGCTGGGAGTTGATGTGGCTGAGGGCGGGGTAGGGGCCGGTCTGGGGGAGGCCTTGGTGTTCTAGCCAGCGGAGCCAGTGACGAAGGTAGTTTTTATCAATTCCGGCGATGGGGCTGAGGCCTCCTGAGGTGTCACCATCCATAGTGGCGTATCCGACGGCAGCTTCTGAGCGGTTAGAGGTGGAGAGGAGGAGGGCGTTACGGAGGTTAGCAAACATCCAGATGCTGGGTGCGCGGACGCGGGCCTGGATGTTCTGGCGGGTGAGGTCATCATTTTCCCAACTGAGTGGGCGATTAAGGACTTTTTCTACGCTGCGCTCGTATTCTTCTACGAGTGAGTCGACTTCCCATTCGGCGAAGTCACAGGTGAGGAAGTGGGCGAGGTGGCGGGCGGCTTGGCGGGTGGTTTCTCCGCTGTTTTTGGTGCCTTGGTAGGCGCAGAAGAGGAGGTGGTGCATCCAGGTGGATGGGTCTTCTGGGAGGTTCAGGTAGGCGAGGCGGTCGCGGAAGGTCTGCTGGCCCAGCTCATGGGTGGCGAGCTGGAGCATGATTTTTACGAGGGAGGAGACGGCGGCGGAGTCTGCTCCACCGGAGAGGGAGACGACGAAGCCTTTTGACCAGCTTTTACGCATGTAGTCGAAGTAGGCTAGGGCCATGGCGCGGGTGAATTCTTCTTCCTTTGACATGGGGGGGAGGGGGTCTTGGGGCTGTTCTGGGGTGGTTTTTGGCCAGTCGAAGGGGAGTGAAACTTCGGGGTGGTCTTGGACCTCGACGCGGCGGCTGGCGGTGCGGGCTTGGTGTAGGCGGTTCCGTTCGATGTCGACTGTTTTGGAGATGAGGGTGACTTCTTGGAATGAGAAGCGTGGGCCCTCGGCGGTGATTTTTCCGTGGTCTGCGATGAGGCCGCCTCCGTCAAAGATGGCGCGGCCGGACTCGTTCCCGAGGAGGTTGGCGTAGATGTATGCGGCACCGAAGGCGCGGGAGCCTTCGCGGGTGAATTGCTGGCGGATTTCCTGTTTCCCAAAGGCGAAGTGGGATGCGGAGGGGTTTAGGATGATGTCGACTCCGCTACTGGAGAAGTGGCGGCCGGGACGGTCGGCGACCCAGGCGTCTTCGCAGATCTCTAGGCCGATACGGATGTCCCCGAGTTTAAAGATAAGGTCACCGATGGGGATGTTTTTACCATGGAAGTCGCTGTGAATGTGCTGGCCTGTAGGCCAGGGTTTAAACCAGCGGGGCTCGTAGTGGAGACCATCTCCCGCGAGGTTTTGCTTAGCGACTAGGCCGGCGATTTTCCCATCAACGAGGAGGGCGGTGGCGTTATAGACGGCATTTTTAATCCAGACGGGGAGGCCGAGGGCTACGATGAGGCCGGAGCTGTGTGGGGTGATTTGGAGAAGGCTGTCCCAGGCGCGGGTGGCGACTTCGTGGGAGAGGAAGTGGTCTTCGCAGCCGTATCCGGTGATGGCGAGTTCAGGGAGGCAGAGAAGGGAGAGGTCAGCGGAGCGGGCTTGGGAGATGGCTTCTAGGATGCGGCGGCGGTTGCCGGACCAGTCGAGTGGGATTTGGTTAAGGCAGCCTGCGCCTACGCGGATGGTGTCGGTCATGACGGGGGAATTTTAACTTGGGGATGTGAATAAGCGAGTCGGAAAGGGATGAGGGGTTTTGTGTGCTTGCTTTGGGGAGTGGGATGGGAGATTTTTTGGCTTATGGAAAAACGGAGATTAGGAAGAAGCGGGATCGTGGTGAGTGAGATTTGTATGGGGACGATGACTTTTGGGACGCAGGCGGATAAGGAGGAGAGTTTCCGTATTATGAGTGAGTCGGTAGAGGCTGGGATTGATTTCTTTGATACGGCTGAGGTGTATCCGGTGCCTCCGACGGAGGAGTTGGCGGGTTTGACGGAGAGTTGGATGGGGGAGTGGATGAAGGGGAGGCCAAGGGAGTCTCTCATTATTGCCTCGAAGGTGGCGGGGGCGGCGCATGGGTGGTTTTGCCCCCCGGTGAGGCATGGGAAGGCGGCTTTAGATCGGGTGCATTTAAGGAAGGCGCTGGAGGGGAGTTTGCGGAGATTAGGGACTGATTATCTGGATCTGTATCAGGTACATTGGCCAGATCATGGGATGCGGGCGGAAGATACGCTGGAGGTGTTAGATGAGTTTGTGAAGGAGGGGAAGGTGCGAGCGATCGGGCTGAGTAATGATAATTCCTATGGGCTGATGAAGAGTTTATGGACGAGCGAGGCGGAGGGGCTGACGAGGGTGGATAGCGTGCAGAATAATTTCTCACTGAACAATCGGCGGGATGAGGATGAGCTGGCTGAGTGTCTGAGGAGAGAGCAGGTGAGTTTATTACCTTACAGTCCGCTAGGAGGTGGGGTTCTGACAGGTAAGTATAATGAGGGAGTGCCTGATGATGCCCGGTTTTCAGAGTATCTTAAGGCGGGGGGAGAGCGTCAGCGGGCTATGGCGACGCGCTTCGTGAATGAGGGGACGATCGCTTCGACTAGGGCTTTCGGTGAGATTGCGAAAGAGCTGGGGCTGGATGTGACGACTCTAGCTACGGCATGGAGTAAGCAGCATGAGTATGTGGCGTCTACGATTGTGGGGGTGAGGTCAGTCGCGCAGATGGAGCCAATTTTAGCGGCAGCGGGCTTAGTCTTAGCCGAGGAGACTTTAGCTAAGATTAATGAGGTGAGTGAAAAAATTAAGTATCCGATGGGTTAGAAGGAGGATTTTTTTGATAAAAATTAAGAAAGTGTCTCTTTCGCCCTTGCGCGTTCCCCCTTTTCTCGGTGAAAGTCCTCTTTAGCATTCATATCATTTATGGAAACCGTTTTACATTTACCCGAAACTGAAAAGGCCTCATCCATTAAGCAAGTCGTCTCGTCCTTGCAGTCTGCAGGTTTAGAGCCAGTGCATGATAAGAAGGATTGGGGAGATTGGATTAATCTTCCTCCTCATAAGACGGTGATCAGCATTTCTTCTGAGCGTGGCATGACACGCTCTGCCACGGTGGAGTTTTCCGAGGGAGAGGATGATCACCTTGAGATTCCAATCATTACGGCTTTCCGCGAACTGGGGTGGTATGGTACTGATGAGGATGGGGAATATCAGCTTTAAGTTCTTTTAGGGCTAGAAGCGTCTGAGGACGGTGGCTTGGTCAAAGCGTTCTTCACGCTTAGGGTAGTCTAGGGTGTGGTGGGAGCCGCGTGACTCCTTGCGCAAGAGGGCTGAGTCTACGATGATAGAGGCGGTGGCGACGAGGTTACGGAGCTCTAAAATGTCAGGGGTGAGGGTATATCCCCAGTAGAATTCTTTCACTTCTTTACGGAGATTTTTTAAACGAGAACCTGCCCGGCGGAGGCGGTTATCGGTGCGGACGATTGAGACGTAGTCTTGCATGGTGCGCCGGAGTTCATCCCACGCATGATAGATGTTTACGAGTTCATCTGGAGGGGCGGCATTTCCGCTTTCCCAATCAGGGATGGTAGGAGGTGATGGGACTTCCTTGCCGGGGGGGTAGAGGCGCATGATCTCGGCAAGGGCGCGGCGCGCCATGACGTTCCCTTCTAGCAGGCTGTTTGAGGCGAGGCGATTTGCGCCGTGAAGGCCAGTGCAGGCGACTTCTCCGATGGCGTAGAGTCCACGGATCGAGGTCTTTCCTTGGAGGTCAGTGACGACTCCACCGCACTGGTAATGTGCGGCGGGAACTACGGGAATGGCTTTTTCTAGGGCATTATGACCGAACTGGAGGAGGGTTTTATGGATGAAGGGGAAGCGTTCTGGGAAGGTGCTGCCGAGGGGGGAGACATCGAGGTATACGCAGGTAGCGCCAGTGCGCTTAATCTCGGTATCGATGGCACGGGCGACGATATCACGAGGGGCAAGAGATCCGCGGGGATCATGGTCTTTTACGAACTGGTGGCCCTCAGCATTTACCAAAATGGCACCTTCACCGCGAACGGCCTCAGAGACGAGGAAGGAGCGTGCCTCGGGGCCGGTGGCGGCGGGGTTGTAGAAACAGGTGGGGTGGAACTGGATAAATTCCATATTCGCGATGGAGGCCCCAGCTCGCCATGACATGGCGAGGCCGTCTCCGGTAGCGGAGTCCGGATTTGTGGTGTAGAGGTAGCTTTTCCCACAGCCTCCGGTGGCGAGGATGACGCGCGGTGACTGGATGACTTTGACCTGCTGTGATGTGGTGTCTAGGACGTAGGCACCTAGGATGCGGTCATCAGTCACGGAGCCGAGTTTACCGGTGGTGATGAGGTCGATCGCGTAGTGGTTTTCTAGGAGGGTGATGTTTTGGTCTTTTTTGGCAGCCTCGATGAGGGAGGTGGCGATTTCACGGCCGGTGGTGTCTTTAGCATGGAGAATGCGGCGTTCTGAGTGGCCGCCTTCTTTACCTAAGGAGTAGCGGTCTGGGCTGTTGTGATTTTTGTCAAAATCGGTCCCCCATGTGACGAGCTCGTCGATCGTTTCTGCTCCTTCTTCAATGATGACGCGCACGGCTTCTTCGTCGCAGAGTCCGGCGCCTGCATCGAGGGTGTCTGCGCTGTGCTTTGCGCAGCTGTCGCTAGGGTCACGCAGCCCTTCAGGGAGGACAGCGGAGATGCCGCCTTGTGCCCAAGCAGTGTTCGATTCAAGGAGCTTCCCTTTGGTGATGACGGTGACGCTCCCATGCTGGGCAGCCTTGAGGGCGAAGGAGAGGCCAGCAATGCCGGAGCCGATCACGAGAAAGTCGGTCATGGTAGGGGGAAGATCGGTCCGAAAGCGGGGCTTGGCAATTGGATTTAGCAGCTTGTTCACCATCTGGTTTAGCGATAGTGAGTCCAGAGGTTGAATTTTTTCGCTTAGCTTGGAAAAAATATTGGAGTTATTTTATCGCTTTATAGGTTGCGGGGGTGGGTTTTTTCAGTCCAGTGATGAAATTTGAGAGGAAAGTATGGCGGTGGCCGGTGACTTTGGTCCTTGCGTTGTTAATGTGGGGTGCTGCTTCTGGGATTTCTTACTTTGCTGATCCTGAGGCGGTTTTTTGGAGGGAGGTTCTTCGAGATCGAGAAATGAGGGCGAAGCTTGCGAGGGAGCGTGCGCAGGGTGAGCCAGTGATTTTCGTGGGTGGGGGATCAAGTTGTTCATTTTCAGTGCATCCGGATGTCTTAGGTGAGGTCACTGGTTTTCAGGCTGTGAATTTGGGAGGTTCTGCAGGGATGGGCTATCGTTACCTAGTGGATCTAGCGACGGCTCATGCGAAGAGGGGTGATATTGTCATTCTACAAGTGGAGCCAGGGATTTTCCGAGGCGGGGAAGGGCGAATGACCCCGCTGGCGGTAAAAATGGATTTATCAATGGGAGTTCGCGGTTGTGGGAGAGGGGTTTTCAAAGGAGCGCTTTACGAGAAGCCCTTTCTTGAGAAGATAAAAGCACTTAAACCGGGGGCGAGATTTATGGGAGTGCTGTGCGCGAAGTTGCTAAAGCCTGGGCCAATGTATCTCTATGAGATGGAAGGGATGAGAGAAAATGGGACTCTCTCAGTGGTGGTGGATCAGGCAAATCCCGATAGGCAGTCCTTCCAAAAGATGAGTCAATGGGCTGATGAGCTAGCTGTCCAAGAAGACTTGAGACGGATGGGCCAGTATGCGCGAAAAAATGGGATACGAGTTTTTTATACTCTCCCGTGGGAGTCCTACGATGAGCGGTCTTTGGCGGACCAGAGGGTGGAGCATGATGCTTATCTGAGTAAAATTGAGAAATATCTGCCAGTGCTGCGAGATGCCATGATGGGGGCGGTGGGAGATAATGATCTTTTCTTAGATAGTGGATTCCATATGACGGAGAAGGGTGGGCGTTTCCGCTCACAGGCTCTTGGAGAGGCTTTGAATCTGGCCCTTGCAGAGGAGAAATGAATTTTACGTCACTGACATTTTGGGCGTCTCTCGTGCTGGGTTTCGCGTTTCTTTCTCTACTGCGTTTGGGGTTTCGAGGTTCTCGCAGGTATGACCGATTTGCCTTTCTTGTGCTGAGTTTATTTTTGCTGGGAATGGAGAGCCTGGAGACGGTGGCAATTTTCGGGTGGGTTGCGGCCATCGGTTATGTAGGTCTTTTCTGTTGGAGGCGAGATCAGCTTTTTTTGGTAGGGGTGCTGATGCTTGCTCCTTTGACGTATTATAAATACGGGGGATTTTTGGCTGAAATTTTTTCGGGAGAACGCTCCCTTATTCAGGCGTTCATTCCGATGGGGATTTCTTTTTATACCTTTCAGATTCTTTCCTTCGTGATTGATAGTTTTCGGCGAGGTGGCGAGAGGACAGGGCTGGTTGATTATTTTAATTTTGCGAGTTTTTTCCCGCAAATTGTCGCAGGCCCGATCGAGCGTCGGAAGGATCTCTTACCACAGGTGGAGGGTTTGAAATTTGTGCTTCGACGTGAGGATGTGGAAGGTGGGATTCCGTGGATTGTGCTGGGCTTATTTCTGAAACTGGTTTTGGCGGAAAACTTAGCTTTGATTGATTCAGAGATGAGGGAGGTGGCGGTGAATGCGGTGCAAGTTTGGCTAGAGGCAGTCTTTTTCACCTTTCGAATTTATTTTGATTTCGCAGGTTATTCTTTTATCGCGCTAGGGTTGGCGAGGGCTTTGGGTGTCAGGTTGACTTTAAATTTTAGGAGCCCTTACCTTGCTCGTAATTTACAAGAGTTTTGGCGGCAGTGGCATGTGACTTTATCACGTTGGTTCCGTGATTATCTCTATTTTCCGATGGGGGGGAGCCGTAAGGGGTTTTTAGGGGTGAATCTTTTGGTGGTGTTTTTAGTCTCAGGGCTTTGGCATGGTGCTGGTTGGAATTTTTTAGTTTGGGGTGGTTTACACGGGGTGGCAGTCCTCTCCTGTGTGTTAATGGGGAGTTTTCAGTTACCTCGATTGATTTCTTGGTTTGTGACGATGAGCTTCGTCACGATTTCTTGGATTTTTTTCAAAGAAACGAGCTGGGAGTTCGCTTTGGGTGATTTAAGATTACTCACTGATTTCTCAGCCTATCAATTAAGCTTAGAGGCTATGCTTGTTATTTTTGGAGATCAAAAAAATCTGATTCTCGCTGGAGTGATTGTGTTACTCGTGATCTTGGTGATGCTCGCTGAGGAGATTTCTTTACGTCGTGGAGTTTTTTACGATGTCCTACTTAACCGCTGGGTTCAGCTTTTTTTGATCGTAGGGATTTTCTTTCTCTCTCCGGCAATGGAGGGAGGGTTTATCTATTTTAATTTTTAGTGTGAAAGAGGAGGGCTAGGTAGCTAAGGCGAGCTGTCCAGGCGATGGTGCGGATCCAGTTCGAGCGGACGAGGGCTGGGCTGTTATGGGGAGTGAGTTTACGGTGTTGGGGAACTTGGATGAAGGCGGTGGAGGCCCAAATGAGAGCTAGGAGGAGGGTTGGCAGAAGGTGGGCTACCCAGTTTCCGAGGAGAAGACAGGCTGCGCAGGTGATGGCTTCTAGAAACATGATGGGGGCGATGACGTAGCTGACCTTCTGAGTGTAGCGGTGGTGGTAGTCGTGGAAGCTGTGCTCCTCTAGGTAGCTGAAGAGGGGATAGGTGGAGACTTGGACCATCCAGATGATACCGGTCATGGCAGCGCAGGCGATGAGCTGAATGAGGAGGAGTTTTTCTAACATGTTTTATGGGCTCAGGCGAGGGGGTGATGGTTTATTGGAGGTTCTTTAGTAGGTGAAGTCTAGGTGGCATAGGCTTGAGTTGTCATGGAATTTAAGCGAAACAGGCGGGGTGATTGATGAGTTACGAGCACTTTTGAGTGAGGGGCAGGTTTCTACGCTGGCGGAGGTTTTAGAGGAGCATGGGAAGGATCGCTGGAATTTTTCTCATTTGCCGGAGGTGGTGGTTTTTGCGGAGTGCCGTGATGATGTGGTCAAGGTGATGAAATTTGCCAATGAACGTGAAATTCCAGTGACGACACGTGGGGCCGGAGTGGGCTATGTGGGAGGCTGTGTGCCGGTGAAGGGGGGAATCGCGCTCTCGTTGGCGCGGATGAATCAGGTGATCGAGCTTTCTCCTGAGGATGGGGTGATTGTCACGCAGCCGGGAGTGATTTTGGGGAAACTACAAAGCGGGGCAAGTGAGATCGGGTGGTATTATCCACCAGATCCGGCCTCTCTTAAAGAGTGCTCGATCGGGGGGAATTTGGCGACGAATGCAGGTGGACCCCGTTGCCTCAAGTACGGGGTGACTAAGAATTATGTGCTAGGTCTTGAGGTGGTTTTAGCAAATGGGGAGGTGCTAAAGTTAGGGGGGCGTTGTCACAAAAATAAGACGGGTTTTGATCTTCTCCATTTATTTGTGGGGAGTGAGGGGATGCTAGGGGTGATTACGGAGGCGACTCTGCGGATGATTCCACACCCGCAGGTGCGGGCGATGTTGACCGCGACTTTTCCGGACTTCGTCGTGGCGGCGGGGGCGGTGCAGGCCGTGCTGAATGCGGGACATTTACCCTCGGCGCTTGAAATCACTGACCAGTTTACGCTGAAGGCGGCGCGAGCTTACTTAGGGGAGGATTGTCTTCCGGAGGGTGATGCGCATCTGATCGTAGAGATTGATGGGCGGCAACAGGCGGTGGCGGGAGAGTTAGTGGAGCTACGGAAGGTTCTGGAAGGGGCAGGTGCTTTGGTGGTAGAGCTTCACGGAGACGCTGAGGCTTGTGAAAAGGTGTGGCAGTTACGGCGGGATTTTTCTTACTCACTCAGGGCGACAGGTCTGACGAAGCTGAACGAAGACATTGTTGTTCCTAGGTCAAAGCTCGTAGATCTCGCCGAATTTACGGCCGGTTTAGAAGATAAGACGGGAATTCCGGTGGCTTGTTTTGGTCACGCGGGGGATGGAAATATCCATACGAATCTGATGGTGGAGAATTATGAGGATCCTTTAGTTCAGGAAAAGGCGGACGCGGCATTAGATATTCTTTTTAAATGGGTCCTAGAAAATGGGGGGGTGATCACGGGTGAGCATGGAGTGGGCTTAGCTAAGAAGCGCTGGATTAAGGAGGCACTGGGACACTCAGGTTTTACGACACATCTGCGAGTGAAGAACGCCCTAGACCCGAAGGGGATTTTAAATCCCGGGAAGTTTCTAGATTAGAAGAGAGCCTGCTGTGAAGTGTCTCAGTGGGCCTCAGTCGTGGTACCCGATTAGAAAACTTTACGAGAGAGTTGTTGAAATTTTCTGTGAGATTTGGCTCTTATTATTCGTAGTTTAAGGCCAGTCACTTTCGATGAAGTATTTTTTAGTTCTTTTTTTTATTTCCTCACTCTCAGCACAAGATCAAGTGCAGTCTAAGGGAGAACAGTCTTTTAAGATTCACTGTGCGGCTTGTCATCTATTGGCGAATGCGGTGGTCGGGCCATCTCTTGTAACGGTGGCGGAGACCTATCCAGCTGGGCAGAAGGAAGCCTTTATCACTTGGGCTAAAACTCCTGGGAAAAAGAATGCCAAGATGATCCAGATGCCATCGATGGCCCACGTGCCCGATGTAGAGCTCTCTGCGATTCATGACTATCTTTTGGCCGTCACGAAGGGGGTAAAGAATAAGAAAAATAAGGAAGTATTTCCTAAGTTTAAGGAGCCCAAGCGGGCGCTGCCCTATGTTGCGCGTGCTTCGATGCCTGACTCTAGCCCAGCCTCTGTGGGTATCGTCTTAGAAAATGGGCTGACTGTGTGCTGGGATACTGAGGCCTGTCGTTTTCGCTACGCTTATGTAGGAGATAAAACGGCCCTCTTTAGTATGTGGAGGCCTGCTAAATTGCCCAATAAACCTTACTACCGAGAAAGCGCGGAGCAGCTCTTTGTAGGAATGGGACAGCCTAAATTTTTAGGGTATCGCCTCGTTGAAAAAGATCCCGAGTTTCGATTTAAGATCGGGTCCGTAGAGTTTCGTGAGCTGATCTCAGCAGGGAATCGCCCGAAGGAACTGACCCGCCGCTTCACCATCCAAAATCTTACAGAAGATATAGTGTTAGACCTTTCTGGGGAGGGCACTGCGCTGCTAAACGTTGATAAGGGTTCTCTCCAAGACGGGAAGCTCACCTTAAGCGCCGACGAGGCGAAGTCTTTCACTTTAACTCTCACTAAATGATGAAGCATTTCTTATTATCTTTCCTTATCTCGACCGGGTTTTCTCTGGGACAAGAGTGGCAGGACTACTATCACTTTGAAAAAATTTCACCCCCTCCGGGAGTCGATAAACAAGTGGGGGGAGTGACGCTTTTAAGAGATGGAAAAGTTGCCTGCTGTTTTAATAGTGGTGAGGTTCAACTCTATTCACCAGAGAGCCAGTCTTGGTCGCTCTTTGCGCAGGGACTGTCTCTTCCATTAGGGATTTTAGAAGATGACGATGGCTCATTAGTAGTTACGCAGTGGGCAGAGTTAACTCGTCTTCGTGATGCAGATCAAGATGGAGTGGCGGATGAGTACGAGACCTTATGTAATGATTTCGGAATCACGGGGAATTATCATGAATTTCTCTATGGCCCTGCAAGGGACTCGAAGGGGAATTATTATATTAGCCTGAACCTCGCCTCGAATGGGGCGGGGATTCAGGAAAAAATCCGTGGTCCGTGGAAAGAAATTGGGCTAGATCGCGCCTCTCATTTGGGTGGGGATTGGAAAAAAATTAAAGGGAAGGCGGGGCGGATGTATTCACGTGTTCCATACCGGGGCTGCGTTTTAAAAATTACCCCGAGTGGACAGAGCTCTGTTTACGCTTATGGCTTTCGCTCTCCAAACGGAATCCACGTGGACTCGCAAGACCGACTATGGGTCACAGATAATCAGGGTGATTGGCGAGGGACCAGTCCACTTTACCATGTTACTGAGGGGGGCTTTTACGGACATCCGGCATCCCTGGTTTGGAAGGAGGGGTGGACTCGTGATCCTCTGAAGATATCGGCGGAAGAATTGGAAAAAATGAGAACCCCAGCGGCGGCTTTATTTCCTCAGGGGGAGTTAGCAAACTCACCGACTCAGCCAATTGATACGATCGATCCAAGCCTCTTTGGTCTTCCTAAGGGGGAGCTCCTAATTGGAGATATGAATCAGAAAAACCTCATTCGCTTCTTGCCGGAAGAAGTCGCAGGAACCCTGCAAGGGACACTCATTCCTTTTCTCGAAAGCGATACCCTTGGAATCGGAAATCATCGTTTTACTTTCGACCAGTCAGGAAGTCTCTGGATTGGGAAAACTCACATGAAGTGGGCGGGAGCAGAGGGACTTTTAAAAGTGTCATGGAACAAGAAGGTCCCGTTTCTTGCGACGGGGGTGAGCTTGTTAAAAGATGGATTTGAAATTTCATTTAATAGACCTCTCAAAGAGGCACCTGTGTTGAAAATTTCCCGACACACCTACTCTTATCATGCTAATTATGGTTCTCCGAAGGTCGATCTGAGAGATGTGGAAGTGCTTCAGCACGCTCTCTCTGAAGATGGAACGAGGCTTCGAATAGAGCTTCCTGAGATTGTCGAGCGGCGACTTTATACGCTCCAATTTAGCGGTGCGAGTGACCTTGAAGGTAAAGGTCTGATGGGTGATATCTTACGCTATCATGTCGTGAAGAAGCGGGAGTGAGAGGAGAGGTCTCTTGCTGGGAGAGGGAGTGCTTGATCGCTGTTGTTAAGGTGCCCCTTGCAGAAGAGAATCTTAGCATTTTGAACATTTGAGGGGCTGGCTGGTCTCTTTTTGTGTGAAGTTATTCTTTTTAATGCTGTCCCTGTGCGTGGCCAGTTTCGCTGAGATCAGTTTAAATATCGCAGGGAGACCCGCTTCCTTTAAAGAAGCAGAGGTAGCGTGTCGACTTCATGGACGCTTGTTGATCCGCGATCTCACCCTGACTTTTTATAATCCGGGCCGCTCAGTCGCTGAGGGAGACTTAACTTGCCCGCTTGATGAAGGGGAGGAAATCGTCTCCTTCTCGATGGATGTGAATGGAATCAAGCGGAAGGGAGTGGTCGTCCCTAAGAAGCAGGCAAAGATCGCCTACGAAACGATTGTGAGGCGTGGAGTCGACCCCGGTTTAATCGAGGTGAATGAGGTGACTCATGAGTTCCGGACTCGAGTGTTCCCGATTCCGGCCAAAGGAACTAAGACTGTGTGGATCAGGACGGTTCAGAGCGTGGAAGAAGGGGAAGTGAGAGTGTGGCCGAGGGGACTTGGCCAGCCTGAGAAGTGGAGTTTGGCACTGGAGACAAGAGGCGGGGAATACGGAAATTTCCCGGAACAGCAGGCGGGAGAAAGTGGAGCAGTGCCCCTTGAGAAAATGACGTGGAGGCCTATTGCAGGCTCTTCTTACCGTTGTGATTATGGAGACTTGTCTTTCATCGAGCGAGACGGAGATGAGGTGGCTTTGGAAGCAGAAACGATCGAGCTGTGGCTAGATGGAACAGCTCAGATTTCTAAAGCTGCGGTGGACCGGCTCAGCGAACTTTTAGGTCTTTATCAAGATGCTGAGATTAGCCTACACGTCTTCCGTGACGAGGTGGAGGAAGAGCAAAAATTTATCCTAAAAGGAGGTGAGGCCCCGGAACTTTTCCAGATGATTTCCAAAGTAGACCGGATGGGGATGGCCCGTCCCCACGTGCTTCCTTGGAAAGAGGTTCATGCTGATGCTCTGATCTTTCTTTCGGATGGGAACTTTGCCACCGGACGGACTGGTCTAGGGGAGACCAATTGCCCGCTGCATGTCATCGATAGTGGCAAGGGCTCTAGCAAATGGCTCCGCGGACGAGCTCTCCGCTCAGGAGGTGGATGGCATAGTTCGGTGGGATTAGACCCGCTGATGGGTGCGCTTGATTCTAAGGTGAGTCTCGTGGGGGAAGTTCTCGGTCAGTTGATCGCCCTGAGAGATGGTTCAGAGGGTTTAGAGACGCCAATCGCAACTTGGCTCTGGGCTCGCCTACGTAGTCAAGAAATGAGAAACCTCGGAGTGAAAGGGGAGGAGTTAAGTGCCTTTAATTACCATTATGGAGTTATGGATTCCTCGTCATCTATGATCGTCTTAGAGACCGCAAGCCAGTATCAAGAGTTCCAAATCACCCCCCCAAAGGAGGATGAGAAGTTATATCAAGAGTGGGAGAAGCTACAAAAGACATCAATCGTACGACAGGAGGGGCAAATGGATCAGCTCGCCGAGTTCTGGAAAGAAAGGTGTGAGAGCTTGAGTGCTCCAGTGTTGCCCTTAGCAGAACGAGCTTTACGGGCAGTCAGAGGAAGAGTCGCTCAGCTAGAGGATATTCTTAAGCACAAGGGAGAGGTCGAGACGGACAAGGTCATCCTCTTAGCGGCTCAGTATATTAAAATTCAGAAGTCTTTAGAGGGCGCAGTTGAGAAAGATGATCTGCCTAGCGTTAAAAAACTATGGGAATCTTTTGCTGATTTGGAGTCCGAGTCCAAATCGCAAATTCCTTGGATGGTGGTTACGGTGGGAGGGCAGGTGCTGGACGCTGGGCAGAAACTGTTGCCACTTCGGAGCACGCTCTTTGAGGCAGTGGCTGCTGCTGGCGGCGCCACCCCCTTTGGGGCGATCAATCGCGTGAAACTTTATCGAAGTGGGAAAGTGTATGTTTTCAATTTAAAAACGGACGCTCAGCGAGGAGTCACATTGTATGATGGCGACCTCGTGGAAGTCCCCGAGAAGAGGTGGATCGGGAATGGGGGTGGGAAGGGCATGATAAAAGCCCCGTTCGTGGATCAAGTTACAGGTGCAATTTCTTTTGAAAAAGGAGATGAGCAAGCTGCTCGATACTATCTGGAGGCACTCGCTAAAGTAGTAGGAGACGAGAAAAAATGGTGGGAGAGCTACCGAACTTATCGTGCTGCTTGCGGCTGGAGGGCCGATTTTTACCTAGATGTCATTAGTTTTCTAGAGGAACGAGATGAGAGGGAAAATGCCCTGTTAGTCACAGGGGATTTAGCTGAGCTGTTTCCAGAAAATTATGAGATTCTCCGCCGAGCGGCACGAGCTTTTCGTCGCCTTGGAGGCTTAGAATACGCACATGAAATTTTCCGTTATTTAAACGAAAGTCAGCCGGATGATCCCCTTGCGATGTATGATTTAGCTAGGGTGAAACAGGCGCTGGGGATGACAACTGAGGCCGTTAAACTTTATTGGGCGGCGGCCCAAATCGAGGAAGGTAAATATAACGTGGGGCGCCAGCTTGTGATGATAGAAGAGATGAATGCTCTTTTAGCTAAGGAGAAGTTGAATGCTGCGGAGTTTGGGATCGATCCCCGCTTTGTGAAGCATGTTCCGCTCGAGCTGCGGGCCGTTTTAGAATGGGATGCGACTCAGAGTAATTTAGATTTAATCTTTCGTGACGCGAGCAAATCTTGGGTTACGAATTTACGATCAGCAAAACCTCATTCATTCATCTGGAGCTCAGGGAATGTTTCGGCCGGATTTGGGCCAGAATCTCTGGCTTTACAGGGCTTAGGCCCTGGGAAGCATCACTTCGGAGCGAGATTTTTTGGAGATTGGAGTGATGAAGGGACGAGCACGGTAACCGCAGAGCTACAAGTGATCCGTAATTTTGGTTCAGCTCAAGAGACTCGGGAGATTAGAGCGCTACGGATCGAGGAGAAGACATACAAAGATATCTTGAAAGCGGAGATTTTTTTTCCCGAGTGAGAAGGCCTCCGTTGGTCAGAGAGGAAGGATTGTTTATTTTTTAGTTCGTTTTTTTGTTCGGTGTTAAAAATGGCGGACACTAAAGTTGTAAATGGACGACTTGAGATCTGATACTCAGCTGCTTTCTAAATTTGTCACTCAGGGTGATGAAGAGGCTTTCTCGAGCCTGATCGCAAGGCACGCCAAGGTGGCCTATTCAGCTGTGGTGATGGAGACAGGTGCCGAGAATTTAGCAGAGGAAGCGTGCCAGTTAACCTTTCTCCAGCTAGCGAAGGAGGCGAAGAAGCTACGGAAGAGGAAGACCGTAGCAGGGTGGATTTTTCTAAGTGCCCGGAATCATGCTCGAAATCTTCGCCGAGAGGAAATCCGACGTAGGAAAAGAGAGGAAAGATATATGGAACAAAAGATGAATTTAGATGAGGATGAACAAGTTCTCCCTGAGTCAACTCGGCCTCTCATCATCGGGGCTTTAGATAAGTTGAAGCCTTTAGAGAAAGAGCTAGTCGTCCTCCGTTTTTTTAAGGGTCTAAGTTTTGCAGATCTAGGTAATCAGCTCGGTTTGAGTCCTGATGCCGCACGGATGCGGCTCCAGCGTTCTTTGGAAAAATTAAACCATCTACTTAAGCGGAGAGGGGTCACCTCAAGCATCGCTCTCTTGACGAGCACTATTTCTAGCCAAGGGGTTCAAACACTCCCTCCTTCTTTAATTACGAATCTTAAAATAAATGTTCTGGCCGCGCAGGCCGGAGCCTCAACCGCTGGAGCTGCGGTAAGCTCTCTTATTATTATGAAAACGAAAATGATTGCCGGAGGTGCTGTTGCAGCATCTCTTCTCGTCGGGACCACGGTGTATGTGGCTAAAAATCAAAGTGACGACTCTGGAAAAGCCTATTCTCAAGCTGAAGCGAGCTCGCAAGTGGCGAGTGCCACCTCATCCTCGAGTGTGAGAGCTGCCAGCGATGAGGGGATGGATAAAAAGCTCAAGCGTTCTGCCGCTGAAAGGAATAAATCTTCCTCAGATTCAATAAGGAATAAGATTCCGCAAGTTTACTTAAAGCAAGGTGCTCTTATGTTAGAGATGCTACAAGCGGAGGAGGACTCTGGAACCGAGAAAGGGCTATTCTCTGAGGAGTTTTTGGGGGGGATTGATAAGGGAAAGGCTCTTGCTGAAGTGGAAGTGATCGGTCTGAGACTAGAGTTGAACGAGGAGCAGAAAGAGAAACTAGCCAGCTTGGTCGAGGCTAACTTTGATCAACGTCAGAGTTTTGAGGCGGGATCAGAGCCGGACTTTAAGGATGTCTTGCCCTTGCTAGAAGGTGATAATGCGGCAGTGGATTTCATGGCTCTGATGATTTTAGAAGAGAAGGGTGAGATGGATCCTGAGCTGCGAACTTACTTAGATGATCTGGAGGCTGAGTATGAGCAAATCGAAAAAGAACACTTTTCTCAAGAGGATGAAGGGGGCATCCCTCCTAATCTCTGGAAAAGTAATGATGAGATTCTATCAGAAATCGGGAATTTCTTATCAGCGGATCAAAGGCGTGAGCTGGAAGCTTTTATCACGGAGCAAGAAGCTGCTGAGATAGATCGAAGAGTTTTCAAGCGAGTCGATCAGATTTCATCGAACTTGGGACTAACGATTGAAGAGAAGGCGGATTTGAGAACTTTCTTGGAGCAGAATCCGAACGCGAGTCAGGATGAAGTCGCTGAGATTTTCACCCCTGAGTTGCAGAAAGTCCTTAAAAAGGAAAAGAGACGCTAGGGAGATAATTCATCTGGGTTCCCTGCAAGTGGGGTGAATACCTACGAGGTCATTTGAGGTCTTCTACTCGGGAGAGTAGAAGATTTCTTTTTTCTAAGAGGGGGGGAGCAGCAGATCAGCTGGAAAATTTGATGTGGGATTTACTTCAGAAAAACCTCTGCGGTGAAGTCGGCTCGGGAACTCATCTCGGACTCTCTGATCCGGTGGTTCTGGATCACGCCGGGGCGCTTATTTTCCCACTGGTCGACTTTTTCAAGCCAAGCATCGAGCGTGTGAGTGGGACCGCCTAGTGAGAGAATGATATTAACGTATTGCTCGCTTTCTGAATGATCGATGCTGGCGTGGTGAATGGTGAGCGCTTGTGGGATATCCGGGAGTTCGCAGACCTCGCTGATCTCCGTGGCGACTTGCCGGTAGTTCGTCTGGTCCTGAAGATGTCTTAGAATGAAGGCCACGCACAAGGTCACCACGATGACGATGAGATAGCTTAAGCTTTGTCGAAGGCGTTGAACGGACATAAAGGAGATCGGCTTGCGGAAAGGATAGGGTCAGATAAGATCTCTTCAATGATCTATCTCGATAACCATGCCACGACTCCGGTCCACCCTGAGGTGGTGGAGGCTATGTTACCATTCTTAAGGGAGCATTTCCATAACCCATCCAGCGGTTATCGGGCGAGCCGAGTGGTGAAAAAAGCGATCGCTGAGGCTCGTGGAGAAGTCGCTGACCTGATCGGGGCTAAGGAGGAAGAAATTGTGTTTACGGGCTGTGGGACGGAGTCGAATAATATGGTCCTGAAGTCTCTGGCTCGGGTCTATGGGCGTAAGAATTCACGTGTGATTACTAGTAAGATTGAGCACAGTGCTGTGCTGCGGCCCTGCCAGGCGATGGAGGATGTGGGATTTACAGTAGAGCGCTGTGGAGTCGATGCTGGAGGACGCCTTGATCTGGTAGAGTTTAAACAAGCTTGTGAAGGAGCGCAAAGCGGGTTCGCGAGTGTGATGTGGGCCAATAATGAAACTGGGGTGATCCAGCCGATTTCGGAGGCCAGTAAACTGGCGAAGGAGAATGGACTGGCTTTTCATACTGATGCGATACAAGCGGTGGGGAAAATCCCCGTGAATGTGGCGCAGGTGCCGGTCGATTTCTTGAGTGTGAGCGGACATAAGCTCCATGCTCCGAAGGGAGTGGGAGCTCTCTTCTTGCGAGAAGGGGTGCGCTTTGAACCTCTTATTCGAGGAGGAGGGCAGGAGGCGGGGAGACGTAGTGGGACCGAGAATGTTCCCTTTATCGTGGGGCTTGGGAAGGCTGCTGCTCTGATGCGTGCAGCCCTTGCGAAGGGCGGGCATGCAGAGCTTACTGCGAACCGTGATCACCTTGAGAAACGGCTCAGTGAGGAAGTGGAAGGGGTGATTTTAAATGGCAATCGGGATCATCGAGTCCCGACTTGCGCGCACATCTCATTTGAAGGATGTGAAGGAGATGGACTGATGATTCTTTTAGATGAAGCGGGGGTGCAAATTTCGACTGGAAGTGCCTGCATGACTGGTAAGCAGCAGGCGAGTCATGTCCAGAGAGCGATGGGGATTTCAGAGAACTTGGCGAAGAGTAGTTTAAGGATTTCTTTCTCGAGTTTCACCACTCGTGCGGAGACAGAGGAGGCGGTGGAAAAGATTAAGAATGCAGTGCGAAAACTGAGGCAGGTTCAAGGGGGCTCTGGGGTAGGGCCAGTCACGGTTTATTCATAAGGGAGAGGGTTAGAGGACATGTCTGCGAGCTGCTTTTTCTGTTAGAGAGATCTACTTTGAGACACTTCATTGGTTCTTCTTAAAGTTGACATAGTGACCGTTTTACTTTGATATCTAGGGGGTGAGGTGTTCATTAGTTCTTTCTCCTATCTGCTTTTTTTTATTTTCCTGTCAGGGAGAGCAAGAGGATGAGTCCTTAGTGAAGAAGCACCGCGAACAAGCCGAGCAAATCGAAGTTCTAGAAGATAAGGTTAGGGCGGTTCGGAATAAAATTGAAGAAATCGAAATTCCTGAGGAATTCCCTGATCTTGAAAAGTTAAAGGGACAAGTGAAAGAAGCAGCTCAGAAAAAAACTGACCTAGAGAAGGAGCTCGAGGACCTAGAGGTGAAGAAGAAAGAGGCAGCTGAAAACCTCGAAAAATACAAAAAAGACTACCCGATTCGGTAGAGGGCAGAGATCCAGTCTAAACGCTTATACACGATGTTTAACGATTTTAATGATGACTCCCGGAGTGTCGGAGTTGCTGGTTTAGTGCTAGGGCTTCTTGTCTTAGCCGGTTTTTGTGGCTTAGGAATGGCAGTGATGAGTGGGGATGCGGGAAGAAAAGACCACAGCCTGAGCTCTAGGATCGCTGATCGCGGAAGAATCATTGAGCAACTTTCTTACGATCTTAAAAGGGAAGAAGAGAGACTTAAGAAAGCTGTTCAGGCTCGTGAAGAGGTTCAAATTGCGGCGAAGATGTCAGAGGAGCTTGCTGAACATGAAGGGGCAGTTGGGAAGTGTGAGGCTTTTCTTGAAGATCTCAAAGCAGGCTTAGGAGAAATCGAGGAAGAGCATGGGCGCTATCGGAGCCGTTACCGCCTGAGTGAGCGCAGGACCGCGATTGGTGAAGTTCTAGATCTTTCTGAAACTCTGGGAGCTGAATATAAGCGTAGTAAAATCAGGGAAATCACGCCGATCCATGTCCGCGTAATGAGAAGTTCAGGACCGATCGGGATTCCCTATCAGCGACTTCCTGTCTCAGTGCAGGATCGCTTCCAATTTAGCGAAGAAGAGGCAAGTGACTTTAGAGAGAAGATGAGTCACGCGAGTGAAAAGCGTGACGCTTTTCATGCGGCGAACCAGCAGCGCTTGAGTGAGAAAAAGGAGCGCTCGAGAAAAGAGAACCTGCGGCATCAAATTGCCCGACTAGAAGCTGAGATGCAGGCGAAGAGGGAATTGGCAGATCGAGAGCAAGCCGCAGCCCTGAGATACAAGCGGGAGGCGACGGAGCACCAAACTTCGGCGGACCGAGCGAAGGCCTCAGGGAAAATTTCCTCTAGCCGGGGTAAGGCGACCAGAGCGAGGAAATTTTCCGAGTTACATGTGAAACGGGAAATCCAGGCAAAGCTAGAAATCTCTGAGTTAAGGGAAAAGGCCGTGGAGTTATCGAGGCAGTTAAGTGAATTAAAAAGATGAGTGTTTTTTCGAGTCAGTCGTCTGGTTTTGGGACTTTAATCGTGGGGGGAATCGTGGCGATTGTCGCGGTGACAGCTGGCTTATCTGCGGTGAGTAAGGGGCTTTTTGAGCCGACATCCGCCGTGGAACTTAATGAGGAACGGCGCGGGAGGATCCATGATCAAGCCGCGCTGTTAGCATCTTTAAAGAGGGACTTGATCCGGCAGAAAAGATTACTTGCTGAGCAGGAAAGATTGGTGAAACCACTGGCAGATGGCAAAGCTTTAAAGGCCGATTTAGAAATCCTAAATGACGAAGTAGCAGACCTGCAGCTTCTGACTTCTCGCCAAGATGATGAGCTCGAGGAAATTGAAAATAAGCACTCGCGGTATCGACAGATTGTCCGAGGAAAGATCTGGTCTCAGTACCTGAATAAAGAGCTCAAGGCAGAGTATCTATTACGACCACTCAAGTATCAGGATGCGAAAATTTCTCGGATTGATCCCGCTGGCCTTATGGTGATGCACCGTAGCGGGGCAGCTCGGGTCAAGGTGGCGGAGCTTAGTCCTAAATTCCGTAAACTTCTCGACCTCGATCTAGCTGAGGCAAGAGCGGTGATGGCTGCGATGTTACTGAAGGATGCGCGGGGTAAGAAGTTTAGATCACAGAAGACGACAAAACCAGGGCAGCCGAGCCGCTCTGAAATTAAGGCGGCCTTGGATGCGGAGTTGGCAAAAGCAGTGGTGGAGATGGAGAAGTATGTCGACTTGATTCGTTATGCTGAAGAGACTGCAGAAACGGCCCGACGTAATGACCGCTTTTCCTCGAAACGGTCGGTC
The DNA here is from genome assembly GCA_937928425.1 of uncultured Verrucomicrobiales bacterium. Taxonomy (GTDB): domain Bacteria; phylum Verrucomicrobiota; class Verrucomicrobiia; order Verrucomicrobiales; family Akkermansiaceae; genus SW10. The sequence continues at coordinate 16,501 of CALFVL010000035.1, read as the reverse complement.
CCTGGAAAGCTGGAGACCTGGGCTGGGCGAGCTCGGAAGTTCGATCAGATTGCACTAGGTTACCGAGCTAGATTCTCTAAAGCAGCGGAAGAGGTGCGGGCGCTTGATCCTGACTACCGGATCCCAAGGCCCTGAGGGATGAGGAATTCTTACGAGGCTGCTGAGGTGGCTTAAGAATCGAGCTTAAGGTAGGCTTCGGTAAGAGCAGTGGAGTCAGGGACCTCGCTGGGAAAGATGAGGCAGGCAAGGCCAGGGTGGGGAGTCTCATTCCCGATGGTCCAGATTGGAATGCCAGGAAGAATTTGTCCTAGAACTTGGGCGGTTTTAATACCGAGGCCATTCGTGGCAATATCCGAAGATGCCGGAGAATTTGCTGTGATGATAAAGCTGGGTCGGAGTGTGAGTTCTCTGATCAGGCTGGTGAATACGTCAGAGATTTTTTTATCAATGGTCCTCTTATTAGGTTTATCATTAGATGTGTGGGAAGTGAAGAGAATGAGATTCTGGCCAGAACTGAGGGCCTCTTGGGCTGATTTTACGGTCTCAGATAGCTTAAATGTGGAGTTTAAAATATCCGGAATACTGAGTTTCAGCGCGCTGAGTCTTGGGGCGTGTTTAAGGAGGTGATTCAGCTGCGGGCAGTTCTGGGGGCGGTCTGGGCTGATGATGATGAGGCCACCGTTTGGGTTAGGTTCAAGGTCTTGCATCTGCCAAGGAGAGAGTGTGGGGCGGCTAGCAATGCCTGCAAGAGATTGGACGAAGGTAGAGGCAGAACGGATAATAAAGCGGCGTTTGCTCTGATGGAGGGCTAAGGAAACAGGGGTCAGGTCGTGAAGAGATAGAGCATTAACGATACAGATAGAGGAAGGCGGGAGTGAGTCGAGTTTTTCGTTGAGATCACGACTTCGTAATTCTTCTAATGAGATGGAGTGGATCGGTATTTTTTGCTGGGAGTTTTTCCTTAAGGCATCAGGAAGATAGGAGTGGGCGAGTTTTTCGTCTCCTCCTCCTTCTAGGAAGTAATGAGTGTCGTGGAGAGTGAGTTGTTGCCTGGTTTCTAGAAAAGGAATGAAAAGAGTAGGGGCCTCTGGGATATCCAGAGCAGTTTTCAGGGTTTCTGTTTCGAGGGGGAAGCGCTCGTTCAAGCTGGAATTAGAGCGAGAAATTATAATGATTTCATCACCATATTCTTTAAGAATATTTCCGAGGTCTTGGTGGAGCTGAACTGTCTGGGTGGTGGTGAGAGTTCGCGAATTTGTAAGGATAAAGAGGAGAGGGGGAGCTTGATCGATGGCTGCTCGAATCGACTGGGCATCTAAGTGGGTGAGGACGGGGACATCGAATACGCCTTGTGCGCCACTGGGGTCCTCATCTAGGACGATGATACTTCTTCCCGAGTGCTCTAGAGCTTCATGAATAGCGGGAAGAGGGTCTTTAGCAGGAGGTTGAGAAAGATGAGTTAGAAGTTCTGAACGAGTCATGGGAAAGTGGGTTCTACCTGAGAGGAGTCCTAGATGAACGTGCCGATAAGATACAAAAAAAGTTCCTCACCGCGAGCGATGAGGAACTTCTGAGAAAGAAAAAAAATTTAGTTTTACTTCTTAGCGCTTACGCTTGCTGATGAAGCCAAGGAGACCAAGAGCTAGGACCATGCTTGTTGATGGCTCAGGGACGGTAATGTCTTGTAACTCGATGTTGTCGAAAACGAAGGTCTGTCCTTCTTGTTGAGGAAAAGTTTGCGCGACGAAGGTGGAAATAAATCCCGGAGTAGCGGTGCCGTTCGTGGTATTTGAAGATCCAACGAGTTGTTGGGTGGTATCAACCCAGAAGTCAAAGGCGCCAGCAGCGAGGGTCTGGGTCGTTCCATCTGGAGCGGTGTAGTTGAGGGGAGCAGCGGTTGCATTGAAGAAATAATTAGCTCTGCTAGGAGAAGTCGCTACGGTGGAGATTCCTAAGTTACTGGCGTCGATGGCGTGCGCAAAACCGGAAACTGGAGATCCTCCTGTGCTACGATTTCCTTCAGTGAGCTGGACAAAGAATATGTCGGTGTCGCTAGCCGGCACGGCTGGATCCACTACGGTGTCTCCAAGAAATGCGATGTCGAAGCCGAGATTGCCAAAGCTAGTCTGAGTGGTGGAGTTAATTTGAATAGCGTCTCGTCCTCCATCTGATACAAGAGCGGCTTGGTTATTGGCATTACCAGTGACATTTCCAGCGGAGCTCGCGAAGGAGCCGTCCCCAGTTGCGTTGAGGCCGTTGATGGCGCCGCCGGGCGCGATTGAAGAGAAGTCTTCGGTAAAGACCACAACTGCGTGGGATGCTGCGGTGAGGGAGGATAGGAGGAGGCTTAGCTTTGCAATAGAAAATTTCATAAAATTAAAGATTATCGAGAGGGTAATTGCCTCAATCGTGAAGTCAAATTGATTCTGTATTTAGTGGCCTATCTATTTCTAGATTCTTAGCTAGGATGGGTGGTGGTTTTGTGTTGGGAGCTTTCTTGTCGATCAATCCTTGATCAAGGGGCTCTGGTGGGGAAGGGTCAGCTACATAGTCTATGTCAAAAAATTCTTCTTTCGCAGAGATAGGTGACGTTTTTAAGGCCTACAGTTCTTTTGCTGTGGTCAGTCACGTGCGCCCCGATGGAGATGCGATTGGATCGATCTTGGCCCTGGGCCACGCTCTCGAGCAGATGGGTAAGACGGTACGCTATCTTAATAATGATGGTTGTCCGGAGAGTCTGGTTTTTCTGCCCGGCTCGGAGAAGGTGGAAATTTCCGCAGAGGCGGGCGAGGTGGATGTGGATGTGGCGATTACCTTAGACACAGCGGCTCACGCTCGGGTGGGTGAGGGCAGCTTGGAGGCGATAAAGGGTGCAAAGCTGTTGGTGAATATTGATCATCATATTTCAAATCCGGGTTATGGAGACTTGAATTACATCGACTCTGATAGCCCTGCGACTGGTCAGATCATTTATGATCTTCTCTTGGCCTTAGATTTACCGTTTTCTGAGATCACGAGGGATGCAATTTATGTAGCAGTTTCGACTGATACGGGGTCGTTTCAGTATCCTGGGACCACGCAGCGGACTTATGAGATGGCGGCAGACTTGGTAGCGCGTGGTTTAGATGTGGGGAGGATCAATCAACTCACTTATGATAATCAGCCTTATCGGAAGGTGGAATTGATGCGCGCTCTTTTAAATACCTTGAAGCGTAGTGATGAGGGGAAGTTGGTCTGGTGGGACCTCAAGATGGCAACAAAAAATGAGCTGTCTTTAGTGGATGACGATACTGAGGGGATGATTGATTTTATCCGAGCGGTGCAGGGAGTGATCGTTGCAGTGTTTTTTGAAGATTTAGAAGGTGGGAAGGTGCGTGTCTCGATGCGTTCTAAAGATTCCCGCCTTAATGCGAGTGAAATTTGTGGGCAGTTTGGTGGAGGAGGACATGCCTTGGCTGCGGGAATCCGGATGGATGGACCGATTGAGAAAGCAGGGGAGAAGGTGCTGGCGGAGATTCGCGCCGTGATGAAGCGCGAGGGGCTGAACTGATCAATTTCATTTCATGACAATGCAAAACTCAAATGACCTTCCGAGTGGGGTCCTGTTAATTGATAAGGCGTCTGGAATGACGTCTCACGATGTGGTGGCGATCGCTCGCCGTCAGCTAAAGATGAAGAAGATCGGTCATTGCGGGACCTTAGATCCGATGGCGACCGGTTTACTCATGCTTGTGATCAACCGAGCGACGAAGATCCAAGACCTTCTCATGAGTGAGGATAAGACCTATGAGGGAACGATGACTCTGGGAGTGACGACGACGACTCAGGATAAGGAAGGTGAGGTAGAGGAAGAGCAGGAGGTTCCCGAGATCGGGGAAGAGGAAATTCAGAAAATTTTCGGGGAATTTGTGGGAGATTTTGAGCAAATTCCTCCGATGGTTTCGGCGATTAAGAAAGATGGGGTTCCGCTTTATAAGTTGGCACGGAAGGGGAAGGTGGTGGAGCGGAAGCCTCGCGAAATTTATGTGAAGAGTTATGAGCTGTCTCGGGTAGAGCTTCCTGAGATCGACTTTAGGGTTGATTGTTCTAAGGGCTTCTACGTCCGCACTTATGCTCATGATATTGGCCAAAAAGTGGGCTGTGGGGCGCACTTGAGTGCGCTGAGGAGGACTCGCTCAGGCAAATTTACTTTGGAGCGTGCAGTCGCGGTAGAGGATTTAAAAACGGCGAGCCGTGATGACTTAGTAAAGTCGTTTGTGAGCCTGGCTGAAATTTCTTTGATGCGTGGGGCTTAAATTTATGTGAGCTTGGCCCAGTCAGTAAGATTTGTTTACCTGTGTTTTTTGGTATGAGTCGTATCCCTAAGATTTTTCTTTTCCTTTCCTTGCCCTTATTCGTTTTGGATCAGGTGACGAAGTGGTGGGTTGTCTTTAAATTTCATGAGCCGATTGAAGGAGACTTTGCGACCCCTGATCCTTCTGTGCCAGTGATAGATGGGGTGCTTTGGTGGTGGCGGGTGCACAATCAGGGAGTGGCCTTCGGGCTAGGCAATGGGACAGCATGGGCCCCATTGGTGTTTAGCCTCGTGCTGGTTTTGGCTCTGGTAATTATAGTTGTTTCGTGGAGGAAGGGAGCGTTTGTCAATGCACCTGCTAGGCTTGCCGCGGCTTTATTATTCGCGGGTGTTTGTGGGAATTTTACGGATCGTTTGTTACAGGGATTTTTCTTAGAAGAGCATAAGGACAAGTCACTGATGCAGCGCTTATCGAAGGGTTATGTGGTCGATTTTATCAGGGTGAAAATTCCAGGGTATGAGAAATTATCCCCTCGGAGTGGAGGATTTTTCCCGACTTTTAACGTGGCCGACTCATGCATCTCAGTAGCAGCCTCGCTCTTGTTCTTATCAGCATTCAGACCTGAGGAGGTGGAAAAGAAGAATGATGAACTTGTTTAAATTAATGCTCTGTTTTGGGCTAGTCTGCCTAGGGGCTGAAGAGGCTTTCGCTTTAGGTAGGGAACAGGTGCCCATCATTGAGCGCCCAGTGGAGTATGTGTGGGACCGAGATGATTTGTTCCGTGGCCATCCTGAGAAGCTACGAGAGGTTATGGAGTGCCTGCGTAGCTTGGAGGAGGATACTGGGATGGAAGTTTATGTGGTCACCTACTCGTCTGGAATCAGGGAGGGTGGGAAGTCCTTTGCAGATAGATGTCATGATAAGTGGTTAGGACTAGAGAGTGATGGCTTGGTCATTGTCCTAGGTTTTAATGATCTGGTTACGGGGAATGTTGGACGCTCTCAGAAGCTCTATAATGGGCACTTTATCGAGCGTGGTTTAATGCCTCGGGTGAGTTATGTTCGCTTGGAAGGGATTATTGGCGATTCGATCAAGGCGCTTGCAGGAGAGCAGAATAAGGTGAAGTGGTGCCACGATTTTGTGGAAAGCGTCTCAGGGAAGTTGAAAGAGCATTTTTTAGTCAAAGCGGAAGTTGAAAAAAGTAATGAAGGTTCCCGCTTTTTCGTGTGGATCATGCTACTTCTTGTTTTGTGCGCCGGAGTGTTTGTGGTTTTTTGCAGGACCTTGGGTTCGGTGGAGAAGAGGATAAAGAGGACGTATCAGTTTCCTGATTTTAGAATCGAGCGTCGCCTTAATGGGCGGTGTGGAGGGGGTAAAATTAGCGTGGTTGAATTTGAGATTCCTCCTTTTTCTGACGTGCTATGACCTTGGCCTTGGCACGTTGATAGCGTGTTTTCGGAAGAATCCGGGGCATGAGGGCTGATAGGAGGTAGATAAGAGGGAAGGCGAGTAAGAAGAAAAGGAAGGCAAGGGAGAGGAAACCGAGGATGAAGCTTCCGCCATTTAAGCTTTCTCCCTCCATACCGGGGATGAAACCTAGGGGGACTTGGATCCGCTCTAGGATGGGGTGAATGGGAATGTGAAGACTTTCACGGAGAAAGTCTCCAAAGCGTTCTTGAAAGAGCATGATAGGGAGCTGGCTGATGGGGTTCGTCACCCAGCAGGCTGTAAGGGCGATAGGGATATTCGCGCGAAAGAAAACAGACCAGATTCCGGCGAGGAGCATTTGACCAGGAATTGGGAGTTGTGAGACAAAGAGGCCAATAGCTAGACCTGTGGCTACTGAGTCCCGGCAAGGGTGCCAAAATTCGCGCTCGAACATAGGGGCGATGGCTTTCTGAATCCAAGCGCGCCGTTTAAGGACTGGGCTCCGGAGGAAGCGGTAGACCTTCCTGACGATGCGGAGGTAGCGGCGTTTGAGTTGGGCTGCCATCGGGGGATTTTGTCGCAGAGATGAGTGATAGGGTGTTTTTTTCCTTTTTTTAAAGGCTTACCAGAGAGTGTCGAGTTCGCGGGTGTCAGAGATTAAACGGATTTGGGCTAGTCTCTCTGTCACTTGTTGTGTCCATGGGTGAAATTCTGGAGGAATCGGGGCCTCGCTTTGGTGCCAGTTATCGCTGCTGGGATGTTTAAGTCCTAGTCGCCAAGCGTGCAGCATAAGGCGAGCAGGAGCCTCCGCTTGGCGGGCTGGTTTACTGTAGATTGGGTCGCCAAGGAGAGGGTGGCCTAGGAAGCGGTTGTGAACGCGGATCTGGTGAGTGCGGCCGGTGTGAAGAGCACAAAGTAGCAGTGAGGTGCCATTTTCTAGGGTGTGGAGGAGGTGGAGGTCTGTGATGGCGGGTTTTCCACTTCCGGGGTTACAGACGTCCATCCTCTGCCGGTGAACTGGGTGCCGGGCAATGTTATTGAAGACAGTTTGATGGACTTGTTTAGGGGGGGATTGGCTGACTGCGAGGTAGAGTTTTACGGTTTTACGTTCCGCGAACTGGCTAGCGAGGTTTTTTAGGGAGTTGTTTGTCTTCGCTGCGATGATGCACCCCGAGGTGTCTTTATCGAGACGGTGAACGATCCCGGGCCGGTTCTCACCGCCATCGCTGGCGAGCTGGCCTCTACAATGGTGGAGAAGGGCGTTGACTAGGGTTCCCTCTGAGTTTCCGACGGCTGGGTGGACAACCATGCCGGGGGTTTTGTTGATGATGATGATTTCTGAATCTTCATAAATCACGGTGAGTGGGATGTTTTCTGCCTGAGGAGCCATAGGTGCCTCCTCAGGAATTTCTACCGAGATGGAGTCGCCATGTTTGAGGGCTGTTCGAGTTTTGACTTTTGCTCCGTTAAGAAGAATATGCCCGCCTTTGATGAGGCCTTGGATTCGCGAACGGGAGAGGTCTGGAAGTTGACTGGCTAGATAAGAGTCAAGCCGCTGCCCATCGTCGTTTGAAATCGTGAGTGTCATTAACCACGGAAGAGGATCAGGACGCCGGCGAAGAGGCAGCCGATGAGGTTGGCAAAAAGGTCCCAGTAGGTATCGAGCTGTCCTTGTGAGCTATTCAGAGGAGTTTTATGAATGGTGATAAATTCGATCAGTTCACTGATCGCACCGAGGCCCATTGCGGCAAAGATACAGAGGAGAATCATACCTATTGAGGGGTAGAGTTTTCTGCCGAGGCGGGCTTGGATGCTAGCCCGGAAGGATTCCCAGATAAGCCAGGTGCAAGTGCCGAATCCGAAGGTGTGGGCGAGATGATCATATTTCAGCCAGGTCCCGATCATTAGCCAAGAGGAGAGGATCTGGTGTTCTCCGTGAGAGTCCCAAGTTTCTGGGATTCTAACGAGTCCTCCTGCTAGATGCATCGCGCCCCAGAGGGTGAGAGCCCAGAGGAGGGTATGGGAGAAGTGTATCCGGCGGTGAAGGGTAGCAAGTAGCGCGCTGATAGCGATGAGGAAGGGGATGTAGGTTTTTAGAAAGTCCCAGTTTTGAAGGGTGATAGCCGCACTCGTCGCAGCGACGAGGTAAAGAACCGTTACGAGAACAACGGAGCGGGGAAGACGGACTTTTTTCATGGATTCACCAGAAACTATGCTGAATTTTCTCAGAGGGCGAGATGAAAGCGATTCTCTCTGGGTGGGTTTAAGGAAGCGCTGAGGAGCTTCGTGACTCACTTGAGTGGGTGAGAAGAGTGTGCTGTTTCTGGGAGTAGAGCGAATTTTTCAAGGTTTTTTGCTCTGGGCGATCTGAGGCGATCATCGGGGATTTAGAAGAAGTATCTCCGCTCAGAGGAGGGCGAGGAGGCATAGGAGCGCGGCGAGCAGATCACGGAGGGTGAAGCGGTTCGTAGCGGATGATTTACTAAGGAATTTGAAGAGAGCTCCAGTTGGACATCCGTATTTACAGTAAGCGAGCGGGGAGAAAATGGAGGCGACAAGCCCCAAGATGGCGATGACGATGGTGGAGAGTCCTGCCGAGCGCCACAGCCAAGCGTCAAAACCTTCCCACGCGGCAAGGTTCCATGAGGCTCCTGTAATGGCCGAGGCAATGAGGAGGGTGAGGAGGAGAAAGGGAAGATGTGTGAGGAGTCGGTGGAGTGATGGGGGCAGTTTAATGGGCTTGATGGGAAGTTTACCAAGCCAGCGTTGTAAGAATCCGTGAGGACATAGCTGGTGACAGTAAAGTTGGCGGCCACTCGCCCAGGGGATGAGAAGAGCTGCTCCGACGAGAGCGGCGAGACCCCATGAGTCTGAGAAGGGGAGCCCGTGGCGAGCCCAGCCGAGGAGAAGGGCCTGAGAGATGAGGTCACCGAGGAGGAGGCCTAAAATTATGATGACGCTAATTTGCCAAAGGAGCCGTGGGATGGGTTTTCCACGAAGTTTAGTGAAGGAGAAGAGGGTGGCGCCGAGAGTGAGGGCGATGAGGGCGAGATTACGCCAAGGGATAGGCGTGGGTGCTGGGCGGCGGTCTGACTCGAAGCGAGCGAGGCGGCGGGCGACGCTTTCGGCGATGGCCCATGAGGTGTGGGTGGCTCCGCTGACGCCTTCTACTGTGGATTGATCTATGGCGAGGATTTCTGAGATGAGGAGGCCATCGTAGAGTTCCAGAAAGTGGGCATGGTCGAGAATGCGTTCATAGTATTCTGGGTTATCATAGCTTTTACGGAAACGGAGGCGGGTGACTTTAGTGGCGCTGGGATTAAGAATGATGAGGATGTCAGTAGGGCCTTGGTAGCCGTGGAAGTATTCTTGTGAGGGGGCGGTACGGAGAGCATGGCCGATTAATGTACGGGAGTGATCGTAGATGGATGAGACTCCAGGCCAGTGGGGGTGTGGAGTGAGGGAGGCTGCTTCCGGGAGTTCTGCCAGGAGGATCTGGGTGGGAAATAGTCTGGAAGAAGTGAGTCCACCGAGCCGCTCGATGATGCTACGGGTGATGGCACTGCTGGTGAGGGTGGATCCAGAAACGGCGTCGATTTCTACTTGGCGGGGAGCACCAAGGGTGAGGCCAAGATGAGCGTCCCAGAAGGCTTGATCTGCGATGATGGATTGGAGGTGGTCTGGGGTGTCCGCAGAGTGGATGATCTGAGTGTCTATGAGTTGCCCGCTCGGGCTGAGAGCTAAGGCGATATTGGTGGGACCAGAGTAGCCTTTAAGGTGATCACAGCTGGGCGAGGTGGTCAGAAAGTGGCCTAGGGTTTTCCCTTCTGAGTCGAGGACTCGCTGCCCCTCGATACGGTCTCCACTTGGAAAGAGGGTGCGGAAGTTTCCTTGCGAAGGTGGGATTTCTGCTCGTTGGTAGATGAGCCATGCGATAAGGGTGATGATCGCGAGGCGGTAGAGCCTAAGCCAGAGCTGTCTAATTTCTGGCATTCCAAGTTCTTTACTCGGTCTTGAGGAGCTGGACGAGATCTATGTGGATATTTCCGGCTGCTTTGGCTTGTATGCTGAGGCTTGCAGGGAGGACGTCGATGAATTCAAAGGTTCCTAGTGAGGTGTAGGCTTTCTGAGCTGGTTTTTTGCTTTGGTCGATCTTGATGATTTCTTGCCCCTTAGCATGGGTGAGGGTGAGTTCTACGGCGGTAGAGTTACTCTTGTGCTTTGCCCAGTGGTAGCGGACTTCGTATTTGCCACTTTGTCTGACGCGGATGGGGAAGGTGGCGGTGGCTGGGGCGGGCGCGTATCGGTAGCCGTCCCCGTGATTAGGTTTCAGTTTTTTATCAGAGGCCCATTCTCCAGTGAGTTTCGCCTTGATGTCGTCAATGATGAGTCCATCGAGTTTAATTGGGCGGATTTTCGGAGTGGCTAATCTGAGTCCTTCAGAGGGAAGTGGAGGGACGGTGAGGGCTTGTTCGATCGAGGCGCGGCGAGCACGGCCGGGCTGTTCCATGAGGTCGATGAGGAGGGGAAGGTAGTTTTGGTAAACTCCACGCGGATTGGTCTTTTGAGTGGTGGCGATCCAAGCAGCTTTTCCGACGACTTCACCCATCATGCCACAGGTTCGCATGACGCGGGTCGTGCCAAGGGCGCGGCGATCTACGGAGATGCAGCGGCCAGCCATGAAGAGATTTTGGATATTCTTAGAATAGAGGGTGCGGTAGGGGATATTGTAGCCTTTTTTACGATCCACTTTACGGTCATGAACGGCGATGGAGATGAAGGGGTTTTCTTTGGCCGCTCCTTTCATGTATTCTTTCTTGGGGTAATGGAGGTCGATCGACCAAGTGGTGGGAACAGAGGCGTCTGGGAATTCTTTCCGTGCGAGGATGTCGTCTCCGGTTAGGATCACATCACCTTCTAGGCGGCGAGATTCACGATTCCCGCCGATGAAGGCCATCCACATGAGCTGGGTGTTGGCTTCAGATTTTTTAATGTGGGTGAAGGCTCCGAAATTGGCACGGAGGTTCCAGTCACGAATTTCTTCCAGATCGTCAATGGGGTGTTTATCATAACCGCCTTCCCAGAACCACTCGGCCTTTTGGAAGCTCTCGTAGGGGCCGCGTGAGGTGTGGAGGGGCGGGTAGTCATCGTCACCGAGTGGGAGTGCCCATGGAGTTTCGGGCCATTCGACTTTTTTCCCAGTGTCACGAGTGGACCACATATTAGACATGCCCATGTGCCCTTTTTCAAGCATCATGAATTTAGCTCCGGCTTGTGCGCCGATGGTTCCGTGACCGGTGGCATCACAGAATAGGTTTCCGGCGATGCGGATGATGTTTCCGGTGGTGGTGTCTACGGCATCGACTGACTCGATGGTGTTATTTTTGGCATTAGTCCGGAAGGCGAAGTGGTTGAGGTAGATTTCTAGGCGGTCTTCGGCCTGCGCGACTTGGGTTTTTAGGTCATCCGCGAAATCCTTGATGAGTCCGGGAGAGTCTCGCGAGAAGTCTGAGAACTCGTTTACGATTTCTCCCAGATGAGGAAACTTTCCAAGCTGGGTGCCTCCCATCGCCCAGACTTGCACTTCTGATGATCCATTCCCACCGAAGACGTTGCGGTCATGAATGAGTGCGACTTTGAGGCCTTGGCGGGCTGCGGAGATTCCAGCAGCGAGTCCAGAGTATCCCCCACCTACGACGACGAGGTCGTAGCCGTTTTTAGTTGGTGGAGTGGCGGGGAGGCCGAGTTTTTCGCGGCGGAAGTCGAAGAGGGCTTGTCCACTGTTCGGAGGAAGGTCATCAGCATCTTTGGTGAAGTAGAGGGCGTCACAACGGCCATTAAATCCGGTGAGGTCTTGAATCTTAATGGTGGTGAGGGGGGAAGTGATTTCTACGGTGCCTCCGCTTTGCCAGTGCCACTGGGCACCAACGGTACCAAAGATGGTGGTATTCTGTTCCTCTCCGATGCTTACTTTAAATTTCCCAGGAGTGCCGGGGGCATCCCACTTGGCAACCCAGTCTTTCGTGCGGACGTGAAGATGGTAAGTACCAGTGGAGGGGAAGGTGACTGTGGTGTTGGCATCGGTGACGGGGGTTCCGAGCCCGTGTGCCATGAGATACGCGGATCCCATGTTAAGGATGAATTGGGAGTCCACAGACCAGCCGCCGCGATCTTGGAAGGCTTCGGCCTCGATGAAGAGGGAGTCTGATGCGTGGAGGGGAGAGCTTAGGAGGAGGGCGCAGAGGATTCTCTTCATGTGAAAGGGTTATACGTCTGGAATGTGGCAGAGTTTTCGTGAAAGTGGAAAGATATAGTGACAAAATTTCGGGAGGAGGGGAAACTTCACTTATGGGGTGGGATTTATCGACTTTTGGTGAGAATTTGGCACGTGGGAGTGGCATTGGGGAATTAATGGATGATCTGGGAGAGGCCTTGGCTGGTGGAGCTGGGGTGAAGATGCTGGGTGGAGGTCAACCAGCGCATGTTCCAGAGATGGATAAGCTGTGGCGGAAGCGAATGGAGGAGATAGTGGCCGAGCCGGGAGCAGTGGAGAGGATGCTGGGAAATTATGATGTTCCAGCTGGGGGGGAGGCCTTCCGGAGAGCGCTCGCACTTTTGTTCCGCAAGGAATTTGGCTGGGAGGTCACGCACGAGAATTTCGCAGTGACGATGGGGGGACAGACGGCTTTCTTTTTTCTGTTTAATGCCTTGGCGGGAGATTTCTCTGATGGATCACGCAGGAAGGTGATGCTCCCTCTGTTACCCGAATATATAGGGTATGCAAATCAGGCAGTGGGGGCGGATTTTTTTGAGGCAATTCCTGCCCGATTGGAGAAAACTGGGCGCCATGAGTTTAAGTATAGGGTGGATTTCGATGCACTTAAACCGGGCGATGACATTGCGGCGATTTGTGTGTCACGGCCGACGAATCCCTCGGGAAATGTGCTGACGGATGCTGAGGTGGACCGCTTGCGTGAGATTGCGAGGGGGAGGGGCATTCCTTTAATCGTGGATGGTGCTTATGGGGCGCCTTTTCCTGGGGTGATTTTTTCTGAGGTGAAGCCGGTGTGGGATGAGGGAATGATTTTAACCTTGAGCCTCTCGAAGCTTGGCTTACCGGGGACGCGAGCGGGAATCGTGGTAGCGAGTCAGGAGATGTGCCGTCGGGTGGCGTCGATGACATCGATTGTGGGGCTGGCGAACGGGAATATCGGGCCGGAAATTTTACGGCCCTTGGTGGAGAGTGGTGAGATTTTACGGCTGAGTCGGGAGGTGGTGAAGCCGTTTTATGAGGAGCGTTCTAGGCTGGCTAGAGCATGGTTTACCCGGGAGTTGAATGATGAAGTGCCTTACTATATTCATAAGAGCGAGGGGGCGCTTTTTTTATGGCTGTGGTTTGAGAATTTACCAATCTCAGCGCGGGAGCTGTATGAGCGTTTGAAGAAGAGAGGAGTGTTGGTGGTGCCGAGTGAGTTCTTTTTCTTCGGGCTGCCGGAGGATCTGGAGTGGAAGCACACGCAGGAGTGTATTCGGGTGAGTTATACGATGGATGCGGAGACGGTGGAGGGAGGAATTAAGGTGATCGCGGAGGAGGTGAATGGACTTTATACGACTTAGTTCTTATCAGGATGGGAGATTTTATTGGGGGATAATCTGGGCTTTGGCGGGTTTTTGGAAGAGGGGATCTTCTTTCCCACTAGGGGGACGAGTGAAGGGGGATACTCTCCAAGTAGGGGCAGTATAGGGACCACTGCCGCGAAATTGGAAAATGCCTTTTAGCGGCTTAAGTGGAAGGGCTAGGAAGCCGAGGAGTCCCCGAGCGTTAATGCGAATGGTCATGTCCATTTGGTCGCTGCGTAGGTCGATGGTTCCCTGCCCGGTCAGGGTGATGTTTTTGGAGGTGGCGACGAAGTCATTCGTCTGGGCGACTCCATTAATGATCGCGAAGTTAGCGGAGGCGTCTTTGGCGTGTTCATAGCCAGCTCGCTTGTCACCTAGGACGCCGGCGATGAGGGGTGAGAGGGGGCCTAAGATAGGAAGGGAGACGAGTTTCCCTTGTCGGATGGCGATGAGGCCGCTGGCGTTAAAGTTAGAAATGCCGTCAGCATTCCCTCTGAAGTCGATACTACCGGTAAGGGTGCCTTGCTCTTCTTCATCGAATTGGTAAGTCCGCGAAATGAGGGGGAATGACAGTTGGTCCCATTTAAGAGCTCCTTGGTAGGGGCTTTTCTGAGAGGGTGAGACATCTGTAAAGATGGAGCCACTGATGGAGCCGCCTAGGGTGTCACAGGAGAGGTTTTTTACGGTGATGTGGTTCCCCCGGACGATGGTATCTGCTTTTAGGTTGTAGAGGGGGAGGTTCTGGCCAAGAAAGGGGTAGTCTGTCTGGCCGTCTGTGGTGGTGTTGATGCTGAATAGAGTTTTCGCGCTGTCTTTTTCTCGGCTAGCGAAGGTTCCGTTTACGGCGAGGTGAGGGGGACGATGGAAGCGGTAGTTTTCTTCAAGGTGGGTGGCGATTTTAGGAGCGAAAATTCTGACGATGGGAGTGGGCCATGTTTGTCCGCGTAGGTTGCTGATGGTGGTGAGTCTTGTGTCGGTGTCGTAGAGGATGCGGTCGGCATAAATTTCACTGGAGGCTGGTGCGTGGAAGCGGAGACGGGTGTTTTCTTTTTCATCGTTCAGCTGGGTAATACTGCGTGAAAATTCGACGAGGCCGGGGATGAAGTTAAAGTTTGCGGCGAGGTGGTGAAAGTGGGTCCCTTGGTAGGAGAAGTTGGTGAGATGGGTTTTACCAAGGGCGGACCATGAGGTGAGGTCACTGCGGTCTGAGGTGCCTACGGCATCAAGGGCAATGATGGAATTATCAGCGAAGGTGAATCCCTCAATGATCTTGGCAAGGGGGCCGCCTTTTTTAATGAATGGCTGGAAGGCTTGGATGGGGAGGGTGGAACGGAGGTCATAGCGGGCGAGTCCGTTTTCTAGGAGGAGGCTGCCATTTATTTGGCCTTTTTGGTGTTTCACTTCTAGGTCGCGAAGGTAGAGATCACCGTCATGCCATGATAGGTCTGAGGTGAGACTCTTGTAGGGGGTGTCGACAAGGAGAAATGAGCCTATGGTTCCGTGCCCACTGGCGCGGACGGAGAATTTTTGTCCGTTGAGGGCTGCGAGGGTGCCTGTGAGTTCTAGGATGGGTGGGCTGTGTAGGGTGAGTTTATCAAGGATGTTGATGTTGAAGCAGTTTTTTAGAAAGTCTTGGAGTTGGAGGTCTGAGGTGAATTTGAAGCGTCCTTCCTGGCGGGTGGTATTCCAATCTGCTTGGCCTGTGGCGGAGCCGCTTTCGTCCTTTAGGGTGATTTCGTCTAAGGTGAGGACTTGGTCACGGAGGTCTCCAGTGACCATGAGCTTGTCTAGGTGGTATTTGTTCCGGGTGAGTTGATGGGCGAGGAGGGTGAAGGTGGTGGTGAGTTCCTCAGGGTGGTGGAGGTCTCCTCTGATTTTGAAGTCGAGCTGGGGGGGATTTGATGAGGGGATGTTCCAGAGGGCGAGTTCATCTAAGATGAGGCTAAGGATGTGATTAAGTTGGTGGTTTTTTTGTTGGTCTGGGGGAAGGTTATCAGTGGGCTTGTCACTGGGTTTTTTTCCGAGTCGAAGGTCAGCAGAGAAGGTGATGTGGACTCCTTCAATCAGGCCAGTGGCGTTCTGGATACGGGCTCGACCTTGGTCTGTGATCATGAGTTTACCATTGATGTGGTGGGCGGTGATGAGGGACTTTTTTTCTACGACTGGGATGCGGGCTGTTCCTTTTTCAAGGTGAATGTTGCGGAGCTTGAAGCGGCCTTGAAGGGCTTTAATCTTATCAAGATTTACGGTTATTTCTCCAGCTTCTAAAAGGGGGGTACGATTTTCTTCACTCATGAAGAAGGAGACGTTTTTTGCGATGAGTCCGCGCCGGAGGTCGAAGCGGAGGGAGTCGAAGCTGAGGTGGATGCCGCGTTTGGTGAGTTCTTGCTGGAGTAGGTCTCCGTAGCGTCCGGGGAAGCCGACTTGATTCAGGTAAATGATGCCGAGGAGTCCAGTAATGAAGATAAGTAGTGAGGTGAGGGTGAGGGTGGTTTTTACGATGCGGTAGGTGTGGATCATCGAGGTGGGTGGTGGGGGCGTTTTTAGAGAGAGCTTTAGGGGACGGGGGTTTGCTCAAGGGCTGAGGTGAGGAGGTGATCTGGGTCTGGGCTACCTTCGCTCAGGAGGCGGTGGCGGAGGACATGGGGGAAGATGGTCTGAACGTGGTCAGGGAGGACGCTGTCTTGTTGGTCAAGTAAGGCTGTGGCTTGGGCGGCGCGCTGGAGGGCGAGGGTGGCACGGGTGGAGACGCTGTGGTCTTGACCGATGATGGTGCGGACGGCCTGGCAGAGGGAGAGGAGATACCGCTGGAGGGTGTCGGAGACTGAGATTTGACTTGCTTGCTCCTGAAGGTCACGGAGTTGTTCGAGCGAAAGAACGGGGGAAGGGGTGGTGCTGGCTGATTTTTCGGAGTGGAAGCGGAGGATTTCGAGTTGCGTTTGATCGTCAGGGAGCGTCATGGGAATGGAGAGAAGGAAGCGATCGAGCTGGGGTTCTGGGAGGGGAAAGGTTCCAGTGGAGGAGGTGTCGTTCTGGGTGGCGATGACGAGGAAGGGATGGGGAAGTGAATGGGTGGTACCATCGATGGTGACTTGGCGTTCATTCATGGCCTCGAGGAGAGCGGACTGGGTGCGGGGGGAGGCGCGGTTGATTTCATC